>CAITNV010000062.1 GCA_903893855.1 Candidatus Tayloriibacteriota bacterium | reverse complement strand
CGCACAAGAGGCTGCTCAAGCAGCAGATGACAATGTCGCAGCTAAAGAAAAGGTGGGTGATGCTCAAGCCATAGCAGATCAAAAGCAGGCCATACTCGACGATCAAAAGCGCATTGCAGACCTTGAAGCGTCACTCCAAGAGGTGCAAGGTGGAGGTACTGATTCGGGCGCAGGCTCATCGGGCGATAGTGGTGGCTCTGGAGCCGGTTCAGGAAATAGTGGTTCTGGTGTGCCGTACGTTCCACCGGCACCGCCCGCACCTTCACAATCGCCAGCGGATAACACTCCAGCGCCTGCATCTCCACCGACTGATCAGGGCAATACTACATCTGTGCCACCAGTTCCGCCTACTCCTCCAGCAACTGACACTCCGCCGAGTCAATCACCAAATCAACCACCAACCGGTCAAGATAATTCCGGCAATACGGGAGGGAACATTGGCTATTATGGCAATCCAAATTTCTATCAAATATATACCGATGCAAGCTCGACAATAGATCCAGCGGTCTTACTCCTCCAGCAACAATTCGAAGATAGTTTAAAGAATCTTCCGCCACATTTGATGCAGTTTTAGGGTTTTGTGGTGCAAAATAAGTGGCTTAAATACTAGCTCTAATCGCCGTACACATTTGACTTTATTACAATAATAATTGTGAAATATTAGTAAACTCTTGCAAAAAAAAGATTGAATAGTATCATTTACTACGGCACTGATTGACTTGAACATCACTTACATGCGGCACGTCGCAGGTGATTAAAGGGGATCGGTTTCCACACGCGGAATACCGACTGTAAAGCGCAAGCTATACTGCAAAGCCCAGATTGACGGCTAAGGTGAAAGCGTAGCAATACGAACTATATTCCAGAAGCCCCAGATAGTTCAACAAGAGTGGATGGTCTCTTTGAGATTGTCTGTAATTGTTGCGAGCCCCGCAAAAAACATCGCGGTGAATTATGTGTTTGCGGGTGTGATTCCAGCTCCCGAGCTGGAACCTGTGGTAGAGTTTTCAGTGCTCACTTTCCGACCGGCTATTGTGCCGGTTTTTTATTTGTGCGGTATACTATACTCATGAAAATATTCTTATTATATGTGGTAACGTTTGTATGTATCGTACTTTTCGATATTGTCTGGTTTAGTGTATCTTCAGGTTTTTACAAGAAAGAGATTGGTTTCCTTTTCGGCCCGAGTCTCAACTATATACCGGCATTGTTATTCTACCTTCTCTATGCGGTAGGGATTATTTTCTTCGTCGTGTTTCCGCTTTTGAAAGGTGCGAGTGGTGGATCAGGTGCTGCGGGGCTTGATGTAGGCGTAGCAAGTGCGGGCGCTTTCGCTCGATACAGCAAAGCGTTCCTCACTGGTGCGCTCTTTGGTCTCATTGCATATGGCACATATGATCTCACCAATCACACTACTATCAATAACTGGCCAGTTCTCGTGACTGTTGTCGACATGCTTTGGGGCGGACTTGCTACAGGCGTGGTAAGTGTAATCGTTCTTGCAGTGGGAGGGGTGATTTAAAATTTCTAATATTAATTAAATTTATGACTATTATATACATCATTGTCGGTCTCGTTATTCTATGGTCATTGTGGGGATATTTTTCATCTCGAGTAGAGCGCACGGAGTATTCGGTAATTAAGCCAAAAGGCGACAGTGTATACGAGATTCGTAATTACCCAAAGCACATCGTTGCGCAGACTGTCGTGAAAGGACCGTATCGTGAAGCTCTCAATCAAGGCTTTCGAATCGTTGCCGGATATATATTCGGTGGAAATGCTTCACGAGAGAAGATCGCAATGACTTCCCCTGTGGTTGAGAATACTTCTAAAGGGCAGGCTATCGCCATGACTTCACCCGTCACTGCTTCAATGGAGGGGGAGATGCATACTATTGCTTTCGGTATGCCACGTTCATATACACTCGAGACGCTTCCTATACCAACCGACAATCGTGTGAAGCTCGCAACCATACCCGAGCGGAAAATGGCAGTTATTCGTTTCTCATGGTTCCGTAGTGATAGTCGCGTGTCTGCCAAGAAGTCGGCACTACTCGGCGCACTCCAAAAAGACGGTCTTACAACAGTCGGCGAGCCCTATTACGCTGGCTACAATGCTCCTTGGACTCCACCGTGGATGAATCGAAATGAGGTTTTGGTAGAGGTTAAATAAATTCCGCATAAATTTAGATAAATTAACTGCATAAATATATGAAAGACATCGAAATCGAAATTCAAGTGAAAATAGGCTCAAGCGCCACGCTCCGTACTTTCCTCGAAAAGAATGCAAAATTCGTTTCAGAGAATCGCCAGATTGATGAATATTTTACGCCTGCGCACGAAGACTTCACGAAAGTCCGACCGATTGCCGAGTGGTTTCGAATTCGCGACGAAAGGGGAGCATTTAGTGTGAATTACAAGAATTGGCACAGCGACGATAAGGGTATTGGTCAATATGCCGATGAATTCGAGACTACAGTCGGCGACAAAGCGACGATGCGAAAGATTCTTTTGGCTCTCGATTTCAAGCCGCTCATCACCGTTGACAAGACCCGCAAGAAATATCTCTTCGAAGATTATGAAATCGCTTTTGATACAGTAGTCGGCCTTGGCGACTTTGTAGAGATTGAATATAAGGGCTCGAAGACAGTGGACCCGAAGGCCACCACCGACGGCATGATTGCTTTTTTGCGCGGGCTTGACTGTGGCAGTATCGAGGTGAATAATGGCGGTTACCCAATGCTCCTTCTTTTTCCAGAGAATGCGCATTTTATCAAGGTGGCTTAATATACAATAATGGAAACAAAAATACTTTCATGGAATATTTGGTGCGATTGCTACTTTGATAAAGTTACAGAATTTATCACGAGTTCAAACCCCGATATCATCGCTCTGCAAGAAGTGACGTTCGATGATCCTGAGAGAGACATTGTCTCTTTCCTCAAGGACAAGGGATATCAATACGCATCTGCACCAGGGGCAGAATTCACCGACAGCAAGAATCGGCATCATAAGCTCAATAATCTAATCTTCAGCCGTTTCCCAATAGTCGAATCAAAAGCTCATCTTCTTCGTGCGGAGGGTAAGGTTGCGACGGTTGAAGCGAAGATCGATATTCACGGTAAAATCTTCTCAGCCTTCTCTGTCCACTTAAAACATACGCATTTCGAACGGACTGATCTGCAGGACGAACAAGCGCGAACTCTTGTAAATATCATTCCTACTTCGCAGGGTATTGTCATGGGAGATTTCAATGCTCTTCCCGAGAGTTATCCAGTACAGCTTATGCTTGAAAAGTACCGCAACACCGATCCTAACTGCGCTCCTACATGGTGCATGTATCGAGACGGTTGTCCGGTATGTCAACTTGAAGAGATTACGAAGAGGCTGGACTATATTTTCGTCAGCCCAGATGTGGCAACATCAAAGCCAGAAGTTGGAATGTCGAAGGGTTCGGATCATTTGCCTATTTTAGTCACTATTAATGTATAGTAGTTCACGCGCGTATATTATTTAAATAAATGAAACCGCTCAAAACGAAAAAGACCACAACGTCAAAAAAAGATGGTCAACATACGAAAGCTCTCGATCGCAAAAACCCCCACGACACCCGCATTGTAAATTTCCTCTATGAGATCGGCACGATGCGCAAGCTTATGCGTATGCACCGACAGGTACTTCTCACAGATGATATGTCAGATAGCATAGCGTCGCATTCATATCGCGTGGCTATTATTAGCTGGTTCCTAGCCAAGGAAGAGGGTGCGGATCCATACAAGACCGTCATGATGAGCCTCTTTCACGATATGGCGGAGGTGCGTAGCAATGATCACAATTGGATTCATAAAAAATACATTAAGGTGTTCGAGCATGAGATCAATGAAGACCAGCTCGGCACGCTTCCATATCCTGATCTCAAGGACTTTATTACCGAATACGATAAGCGCGAGAGTACCGAGGCTATTATTGCAAAGGAGGCAGACCTTCTCGATCAAATACTGCTTCTTCGAGAATATGAATGGACAGGGAATAAAGAAGCACATATCTGGCTCTATGGTAAGGGTGGGGCGAAAGTCAATGCCCAACTTGAGAAATTAAAGACCAAGACTGGCAAGAATCTCGGTGGGATGATGTATAAAGTAGACCCGTCTGATTGGTGGAATACGCTATGGACCTCCCAAAATAGGAAATAATTATTTTATTCATACATATATGGCTCAAGAAAAAATAAAAAAATCATCAGTTCATACGCTGGACATTTCCAAAGATCTCCGAGACGCTTTTATAAAAGAACCGAAGGCCCGTGAAGCGTGGGAAAGTCTTACACCACTTGCGCAAAGGGATTTCACCATGTGGATAGATCAGACGAAAGTTGCCGAGACACGCGCAAGAAGAATTGCTAAAGCTTGCAATATGCTTGCTTCCGGCAAGCGCCGACCGTGTTGCTATTCTGTTGTACCAACCGGACTGTATAAAGCATTACAGACGAATTCTTGTGCACAACAAGTTTGGAAGACTTTATCATCAGATGAACGAAGGGATATAGCGGGTTGGGTTGAAATGAGTGGAGCTAGTGCTATGCGTAAAGAGAGGATTGATAAGGTGTGTAGTGAATTAGTAAAGAGTCAAAGTACAGCAAAATTTTTGCAAAGTATATGCTCAAGGTAATGCCAAAATAAAAAAGCGGCACGAAGCCGCTTGAAACTAAATTCCAACTTTTACATAACGTTACCTATCGAGCCTTTTATAACTTCGATAGCTAAAACAACCAAGACACAAGACCACAATCCCCAAAACCACAAGGGAATTAAGGACGTGAATGCGTGCGACCAAAAGACCAAAGAGCGACAGCGTAACAATAGATATTGAATCCGCAGTCGTCGATTGTACTGAATTAATCGTCGTACGAATGTCATCAGCGATAATGTGCCGGTTCATATAGTCACTATTAAATGGCCGAATGAAACCTCGCACAATATTCTGAAACAAAACTAAATACACACAAGGTGTAATTGGCACGAGGCCCATGACGATGACTGGTATACCAATGCAGAGTATCATGATGACGATGCTCCGAGATTCACTCATACATCTTTCAACCCTATACGCATAGTGACTTGAAAGCCATGCAATGATATTGAGAAGAAAGAATACGAAGCCATAATACTTCATGTCGAGATGCACTCTTTCGAAGTAGGGATTGTACGTGAAGAACCATATTTTCGAAGCTCCCGTCATAAGTGCACCGAAGAGCACGATCCAGCGAACTTCACGCTTATTTAGTACGAAGTGTACGCCCTCTTTAAGAAGTGCTATTTGCTTGCGCACTGAATATTTTTTCGTCTGTGCAGGTTCTTCGAAATAGAAAACTGCGACAACGGATATCATAACGAAGGGAATGCAAAGGAGTAGAGGAATTCGCAAGTTAATCGTTGCGAGCGGTCCGACTACAAGTGCACATAATCCCGTCAGTAATAGACGCGAGCCGAATGCTTTTCCTTCAGTCTTTTTGTAGATATGTTCGAGTCCGCGACTCTTCAAACTATTGTAGAAGAGCGAAACGTCGGCTCCTGATTGGAATGAATAGCCAATAGCCCAGAGGATATTAGCAAGCCAAGCCGTCTTAGGGCCGATAGTAAGGGCAAAGCCGAACATGCTCAAAAGCAAGAATATTCGCCCAATGATAAGAACCTTTTTCTTGCCAATGAGGTCAGCAAGCGCACCGGAGGGAATATCAAGAAGTACGCAGAGAATCATGGTTGCCGATTCTAGGAAATAAATATCCGGCAATGACATGTGTCCGAGCTTTTGAATAGAGGTGATGAGGATCGGTCCCCAGAAGAGCGGCTCATTAAAGAGTACATATATCTTGTAGAGGATAATGTTGCGACGAACGGATGCTTTGTCCATAGGTGTATATCGACTGTTTTTTTACAGTTTTTTTGTTGTGTTGTTGTATGTGAAGAACAATGCTATGGAATGCAAAAATAAAAATCTCGGCTTTCGCATAGCCGAGATTTTTTTAAAACGAGAAATAGAAATATATCTACGATTTACAATAATGTCGGCTACAAACAAGCTTTTTTGCTCCCTGTGATGGGGCAACAAGAATAGACCACTTTCCTCCGGTGGTCTGATTTCGCTTGGTTGTAGTGAAACAATTATTCATTGCCTAACTAGAGTACATGATTTTAAGGCCGGTGTCAAATCCACGTATTCACATAGCTTGTGGGATGTGCGGAGGGGGGGTGCGTCATGTTCAAATATTGGTAAATAAAAAACCCGCATTTTATTGCGGGTTGGTGATTATTCTTTCGTTTTGGTGGCAATATGCACAACCTGAACGGTCACGTCGTGCTTGTTTTTCGTGTTAGGCGCAGGCGTCGATTTGATCCGGTAGTGCAGTTCGCAGCGATACCAGCGGGCATTGATCTGGGCAACGATGGTTCCCCAAAAGCCTACCTTCTGTTCTTCGGAAGCCACCCGAAATGGTTTGTTCCTGCCACTCCGAATCGAACAAACTAGTTCTTTTTGAACCAGATAATGCTTGGTCGGAGGATCAAGCAGCGCATCAAGCAACATTTCCCATTCTGTATTCAATATCCGCACCACTTTGCCTTGCTGAGCTTGGTGGGCAAGGCCCCCACGGGTGTTTGGCGCTGGGTGAAGCAGTTGGTGCGCCCATCTGCACTCGACACCCTGCGCAATAAGTGCCTCTGCAAATTGCCTGAATGTTCCATTACTGACGCCACGGCCGCGTTGGGGGGGATTACTGTCAACATCCCATTGCATTACATTGGCCATTGAATAGCCAAGGTTCGTCATGTAATCCATCATCCTACTACGGCCGGTGGACATTTTATCAAAAATACTTGTGAGTATTTCAGCCGAAGAAGGTGTTCCGGAAGCACCGTTGGTGCGGATCACAACCACTTTTTCAAGTTGCGTGCTAGGCTCGAAGTCGATACTAATAGTTAGCCTTTGGCCTTGAGGTAGGTCGCCCTCTCTGGTGACGATTTCTGCTGCTGCTTGCTTTATCAGGTCAAGCGTTCTAGTTTTCATAATATTTGTTCTAATTTGGAGATCAGAGCCGGAGATAGAGTAGCATATAATATTAAAAATGTAAAGGTTCGCGACGGGTTCAACAGTGTAGCGAACTAGCAAAGATTTTCAAATTTAGCTATACTCTATGTATCAAATATATGTCCCTCCCACACCGCGACCTCGCCCACAAGCTCCTCGACGAGCACGTACAAGATACATACCAGCGCCATCATGCACGCATGGTGGCTACAGCTATGGAAGGATATGCCACTAAACTCAATGAAGACCCGCATCTCTGGTACCTCACTGGTCTACTTCATGATATCGACTTCGAGAAATATCCCGAGACTCACCCGAAGGAATCACTCGGTTGGTTTCGAGAGTGGGGCTATCCGGAGGATCTCATTCATGCGGTTGAAGCACATGCATATAACTACAATGGTTTTACGACGCTTCCTGCGACCAAGCTCGCTGCTGCACTTATGGCTTGCGATGAGATAAGCGGACTTTTCTACGCGTATCAGAAGATTAATCCAGCATCATTTGGCACAATGAAGCCGAGCTCTCTTAAGAAGCGCTTCAATGAGAAAAATTTTGCGGCGAAAATCGATCGTGCCACAATAGTGCGTGGTTGTGAGCTATTGCCAATTGGTATCGATGAGCATATTGTTAATGTAATTAGTTTTCTCTCGAAGCTCGACTAGTATTTATTTTTAATTATTTACATGACTCACGAACAATTAAAAATAAAGCTCGGCCACATTAAAGGATTACAAAGTATCGTAGTTGGTGAGCTCCATAAATTCCCGAGTGTTCACCCGATAGCATATGCCCCTGAAGCTGTGTATGTGAACTTTATCGAGGATTTCAAAATCTTGACAGCGCTGCGCTCGGTTGCACGCGTGTATGTTGTTGCACAAGATGAGCGATTTAATCCAAGCTATATTGCCAATCATAAGTCCGTTCTTGGTGATTTGGTTGGGCTAGTCGTTAATGCAGAATTTAAAACTTTCAAAATATCATGCGCGGGGGACAAATCGCCCGAAGTACGTTCTATTGCTGACTATATTACGACAACGTTTAAGCTAGTTGAAGCCAATGATGCGGATCTAAAAATTCACATCGCTCACGAAATAGAATTCTGGGAGGTGGGGGTACAGATTACGCCTCGGCCTTTGTCATTGCGAAATTATAAAATAAATAATATGAGTGGAGCAATGGATCCAACCATCGCATATGCGCTCAATTCTCTCTGTCAGCTCGAAGTTGCACATTCTTATCTCAATATTTTCTCGGGCAGTGGCACGCTTGCTATTGAAGCGGCTCTTGTATACCCGAATCTCGATAAAGTGATCGGTTTTGATTTTGATAAAAAGCACATTTCGCTCGCAATAGGGAATATTACTGAAGCGGGACTTATTAAACGTATTCAACTTTACGAAAAGGACATTTTTGACAAACCAGATCTTGGAAAGTTTGATGTCGTGGTGGCCGATGTGCCATTTGGCATGGTTATTAGCAAAGGGGAAGATCTCGAGCAACTCTACACTGCATTTGTCGACTATAGTTATAGTGTTTTAAATTCAAATGGCAGACTGGCTATTTATACGAGTCAAATTGACCTTATTCTACGCGTCATTTCGAAATCTCATTTTAAATTATTGACGAGGCTTGATGCTGAGTTCACATCATCAGTTGGTGCACATTTGAAAGCGGGAATTTTTGTCTTCGCTAAAAAGCAATAAATACACTAAACAAATAAAAAACCCAAGCTTAACTTGGGTAGTACTAAAGACTCGACCATCCCCATAGGATGAATTTAATCGTTCTCTTTGTGGTAATTCGGTGAACCATTTCTTGAACCGTCATTCCAGCACGCATCGCAGCTGATACTACGTAGCGAAGCATAACAACACTTTCTCTGCTTTGAGTAAACGTAGCTCCTCGATCTACCAATTCATCGAGACCGTGTTGCTCGCATGGAGGAAGTGCTTTTCGTATACTTGCGTATATATCCTCTCGTTCACAAGGGTCAAACGAAGCGATTATTTCTTCTACGCAAGGAATGCACAGAACTGTATTATCTAAAAAACCCATTCGAAGTGTTTGGTGCTTGTCGCAGAAAAGACCTTTCTTTTTCGTACAGTCAATACACATGTACGTAAATGTTTTGTTTAGATTTTGCGGTACATTTGTAAAATGTACAGGCCCCGACTGTTTTTCACAAATTTCACAATTCATATCTTACGCTATGGTATATAATTTTCGGGCTAATATCAACAGATGCGATTGTTTCGGTATTTAATACATAGTACAATTGGAACATGAAAAAAATATTTATCAGTTTCGGCTCAATGGTAGCCACATTAATAATTGCGGGCTCATTATTCACATCGACAGTTCATGCTCAGACAGCACCGCATCCAGTAGTGACAACCGCTGCGGTCCCAACTATCGTTTCACAGAACATCACTCCTGGTGGAGTTGGCACATCAACGTATCGCTACACGGTATCATTTAAAGTAAATGTCACAGCGGTAAATGGACCGATTAAGCTTGGTCTGCCAGTCTATGGTGATTATGCAGCTTTCTCTACATCTACGAGATCAGTAATCCTTTTTATGAATTTAGCAACTTCAACAACATTGAAGTATTTTAACCCTTCTGTCTCATATACGATGCCTATTGGCGCTTCAAGCTCATCTGCATATGATTTCATAATTCCACAGAATGTAACGGTTACAATACCTGTGACATACACATTTACTATTGTAGGTCCTGGTGCAAATAATTTCGGATTAAGTCTCGTTGGTATCAATTACATCGTGCCACCTTTTGCGGGTTATTCACCATCACAACTAGGTGTGATTACGGGTATATGTACAGTTAATGCTATTTGTGGCACCCCAGCTAACCCTATCGTGCCACCACTTATGAGCTTATCTCCAAATTCAGTTGTCTCAGGTGGCACTTCGGTAATGAGTTTTGTTATTCCTTCAGACGCGCTTCGGGCACCACTTACTATAGTTTGTCCACCCGGTTTAACTGCGACTGTTGTCAATCCTACATATGACCTTTGTAGTGGTAAACCGTTCTATATACCAGCAAATAACTCTCAGTACACAGTAAAGTTTACGAATTCAACACCACTAGCTATCACGATTAATCCATCAGTTACCATTACATATACGGATCATGCTGGAGAGAGCCGTACTGCATCTGCACTTATCACTGTCGTGCCAATTTCTAAGCAGATATCTTCATCTGTTTTCAATATTGGCTTTAAGAACGTCGCGGCAAACACAATTGACGCAGCGGCAGGCTTCTTGTCAGCTCTACGTGGTATGATTTTCGGTAACTAATAACGGCATATTATTGTTAAACAAAACACATACGTAATGTATGTGTTTTGTTTTAATTTGTAAATGATATAATCCATATATGAAAGTAACTCATCTTGAACAGTCGGGCTTCATTATTGAGACCACAAACGGTTTCGTACTGGCGATTGATATCGGCGCATTTGCGCCACTTGAAAACGTTGCCAAGCTGCGCTCCTCGATGAAGATCGATGCGATGCTCGTGTCCCATATTCATGGGGATCATTTCTCCGTGCCACACATTAAAGCTCTTGCACCCACAACACTATATCTTAATGAAGAATGCATCGAAGCTATTGGTGAAGAGGAGCTCATATCTGCAGTTGTTAAGGTCCGTGTCGGAGAAATCGTGAGTATTGCCGGCTGTCCAGATATGACCGTGCAATTCTTTGATGTAGATCATGGTCCCAATACCAAACTTCGCCCTCGTGAAAACTTCGGCTTTCTTATTCATGTGGACGGAAAATCTATTTACTTTGCAGGGGATATGTTTTATCCGTCGGGAATAGACGTTACTAGCCTTGAGGTTGATTACGCTCTATTGCCCGTTGGAACATTTTATACATTTGGTCCGGAGGAAGCAGTAGCTTTCGCTTCTACCTTTAAGAAGATTGGTCAGGCTATTCCTATGCATTATGAGAAGGATCCAGCGACTAAAGATCGATTTGTAAATTTATATGAAAATAATAATAAAAAATAAATGAAAATAGCAGTCTTGTTATACACATATAATCGAATCGACGACGCTCGAATAAATATGGAGATTATTCGCAATCTCTGGAGCCAGCATCCACTATTAAAGAATATTACTATTGTCCACTCATATAATGGTGACAAAACACTTTGGCCAGAGAAATACCTCGAAGATGACTTGCTGTATCTAGATAACCCCGGTCATTTTGCTGGAGCTGAGATTCTTGTTAATGAAGGTGTGAAGTATATTTCGGAGAATTATCATGACACAGATTATACAATACTGCTTGCTGCCGATACATGGCTTATTAAGCCTGAATATGTTGCGAAAGTAATCACTGAAATGCAACAAAAGAAAAAATACATTGCCACGTGTCCATGGGGAACAACAGTGAAGGATAATATGTGGAATATTGGTATGGCAATTGATTTCGCCATTCTTGATACTCGTTGGACTAATAGATACGGAGTATTTCCAATTCGATATCAAGAATTCGTCGATAAATATTTTGAGATATTCGCATATAAAGACGAGACGCTTTACCCTGAGCGAGTATTAGCGGTGCGTTTCAAACAGGCTGTTATGAGGTCAGTAACTTTGCCAAGCGAACAGTTGCTTAGAAAAATTGCGAATGAATACGTATATCGTATGAAGGAACGTGAACCTGTTCATGATGAACGTACATGGTTTGGTATTAAAAAAGGTCGTAAAATGTTTTGGTCAGACTTAGGCCTCTTGACACATCATGAACCAGAACCGAAAAAAAATATTCTTGCAAAGTTTGTTGCGAAGCAAAATACTAAGGCTAGTGTAATTCTCGGTGATTATGTCCACAAGTTACTATCGTCAAAAGATCTTACGTATTATAATGGCGGAGTTACGAAAACTAACATTGAAGCAAATGGTAAAAAGATTGGGTACGGAGACTGATATGGTGCGGAATGTGATCTAATTTGTTACTATGGTGGCATAATGTTTACGAATATTACCGAGCATCAAATCCGTTGCACCAAGTGTGACAAGCTTTTGGCTCATGATCATGGCATGGCTGGTTTTGAAATTAAATGCCTTCGCTGTGGAGAACTTAACCGTGTATTTGAGCATATGACGGAACAGGTTATTATTACTGATGCAAATGGTAAAATATTTTTTATCAATAAAGCTTTTGAGAGAATCACTGGGTATACTGCTCATGAATCAATAGGCAAGCGAGCTTCTGAACTCTGGGGAGGGCAAATGCCCAAAGCTTTTTATGTTGATATGTGGAATCGCATGAAGACCAAAAAAGAATCAATTCACGTCACCATGACTAACAAGAAGAAGTCAGGCGAGCTTTATGATCTCACGCTGACCGTGTCACCAGTACTCGATGCGTCTGGGGATATCCTCTTTTTCGTGGGAATCGAAGTCGTGATATAGTAGAAGAAAGAGACTCTCGAAGTCCTATAGTAATAATTTATTATTTATAGGATATATGATTACAGCACCAATACCTTCGAATGAGAAAGAGCGACTCTGCGCGCTAAATGATTTAAAAATACTCGATACGGCCAATGAAGAGCGATTTGATATCTTAACGCAGGAGGCTTTGGAGCGCTTTAGTGTACCGATTTCAACCATTACACTTATCGATACTGATCGAGAATGGTTTAAATCTGTTCAAGGAATGACTACCAAGCAGGGTCCGCGTAACATATCATTTTGTGGGCATGCACTCATGTCAGAAGTCGTAATGATAGTCGAGGATACACTTCTCGATAAACGCTTTGCCGACAATCCTATGGTTACAGCGGATCCACCAATACGTTTTTATGCTGGAAAGTCACTGTATCACTATGCTACCAAGCTTCCGGTCGGCGTTTTTTGCATCAAGGACCATAAGCCCCGAGCGTTTAGTATCGAAGATATGGGCGATTTCCTTGATATTGCCCGCCGAGCTGAAGAAGAGATCAATAAAAAGTAAAATACTCCTAAATTTTTAGTAAGTATTACAGTGGTAAGCGAGCGGTTTTTATGCTTTAATTAGGCTCTATACTACTCGTAATGAACCCTCACGATAAAAAATCAGAGGCAGTAAAGCCTCGTGGCAATACGCGAGAATTATTTGCTCTTGCAAAGCCATATTCTTGGTCAATTATCGCTATCTTCGCGCTTAGTATTATTGTTAATGTATTGGGTCTTGTTGTGCCGAAGATTATTGCTTCTGCAGTGGATACGTTCGCACATACGACCTTCGACACTACGTATTACACGGTTTTGTTACTGTCTATTGCTACGGGAGCTTTCGTATTCGGTACAGTACAGAGTATTTGCCAAGCATATGTTTCGGAGCGAATTGCGAGGGATTTACGCTCGCGACTCATTGCTAAGATCGCTGAACAGGAATTTAGCTTTGTCAATCAAGTCACACCAGAGAAGCTTCTCACGAATCTCACCGGCGACGTAGATAATATCAAAGATACAATATCGCAAGGTATGGTGCAGATTTTCTCTTCAGTTATCCTTATTATTGGTACAGTTATTTTCTTGATTTCGATTAATTGGTGGCTGGCGCTCATTGTACTTTCTATTATTCCCGTCATTGCTGTGGTGTTTTTCTTTACGCTCGTTCGAATTCGTAAGTTTTTTATAAAACGACAGCAGACTATTGATAAGCTTAATCGCACCATTAACGAAAGCATCGTAACTGCGGCTCTTGTCCGTATTCTCAATTCCACAAAGAATGAATTTAAGAAATTCCGAACTGTAAGTGGAGAAGCGCGTAATGTCGGTACCACGATTGTGAACCTTTTTTCGATTTTGATACCGATGATTGGTCTAATTGCGAATGCGAGCGTTGTTCTCATACTTTACTTTGGTGGACACGCTATTGTCGATGGGACTTTTACGATTGGGCAATTCTCAGCATTTATTAGTTATGTTTGGATTTTGCTTTTCCCTATTATTATCATTGGCTTCATCAGTGGGCAATTCACTCAGGCGGCTGTGTCATATGGCCGTATCAAAGAAGTGCTCGATGCTACGCCGAAGCTCGTTGG
>CAITNV010000061.1 GCA_903893855.1 Candidatus Tayloriibacteriota bacterium | reverse complement strand
GAGCTATTACGCCGCCCAATTACATTATATTATTTTTATATATGATCAAAACACTTAATCAATTAGCCGTATTTTCAGTAATCGTAGCGGTATTAGCAATTCCTACAGTAACATTTGCTGACGCTACATCGTCAATCGATATTATTGGCGGACAGGTTGATCCTTCAATTAATTCAAAGATTCCACCAGTTATTCAAGGTTATGTAGACCCATCGATTAATCAAACAGTATATAGCCAAACAACCGGCGGTTCATTTGGTGGAAGCTCTACACAAGGCCCAGTCTTCACTGCAAGCTCAACAGCTACAACTACAGCTTCAACAACACTCACTACAAATGCTTCAACTACAGCGACGACTAAAACTATTGGCAATTTCTCTTGCCCACTCCTTACAAAGTTCATCACTTCAAACACTACTAACGATACAGCGGAAGTGACTGCTCTCCAGAATTTCCTTAATTCAACTAACAGCAGCTCAACTATCGCTGTTACAGGCAATTTCGATGCAGACACAGTGGCTGCAGTTAAAGCCTTCCAGCGCGCTCATGTAAACGACATTATGAAACCATGGGGCGTTGTTACTCCAACAGGTCAGGTATATATCACGACTCTCAAGAAGATCAACGAGATCGCATGTAACAAGTCTATTGACCTTACATCAACAGAACAGGCTCAAATCGATGCATATAAGGCTGGCTTAACTTCAACTAATAGCGACGGTACTACTAACAATTCTGCTTCTGGTGCTACGATCTCTGTACCAGCATTTAGCTCTACAACTGATGTAGTTGGTGATGCGAACCTTCCAGATAATTCAAACCTTACCGCAAACGTTACATCAAGCGGTCTAGGTAATTTCTTCGGTAATCTCGTAAGCTCAGTCGCACATTTCTTTGGAAAGCGATAAAAATACGCTATATTAGCACTATGAAAACTTCTTGGGGAAAGGTAGCTGGCTGGTATGATGAGCTCCTCGAGAAGCAGACTGATACGTATCAACATGAGGTAATTTTGCCAAATTTGCTCCGAGTACTCGCTCCAAAAAAAGGCGAGACCATACTCGATATCGCTTGTGGACAAGGTTTCTTCTCGCGTGAGCTTGCGAAGCTTGAAGGAGGAAAGGCTATTAAAGTCCTCGGTTGTGATATTGCTCCAGAGCTCATCGAGACTGCACGTCGTAATCCGGATCCAATTTCAAAAAACATTAGCTATACCGTAGCCCCTGCGGATAATTTAGACTTTTGCCCTAACAACAGTGTTGATGGGGCAATTGTCGTTCTTGCGCTTCAAAATATCGAGAATATTGGCGGGGTATTTAGTGAATGCGCTCGTGTATTAAAGTCAGGACTACAAAGCAGACTCATCGTCGTGCTCAATCATCCTGCATTTCGAATACCAAAGCATTCGAGTTGGGAATGGGATACCGAGAAGAGTAAACAATACCGTCGCATTGACGCATATATGATAGACATTCGTGAACGCATTGATATGAACCCAGGCTCTACGTTCGATACCAAACAATTTACCACATCATTTCATCGGCCTTTACAGGTCTATAGTAAAGCTCTTGCTAAGCATGGTTTTGCTATCACACGGCTAGAGGAATGGATATCTCATAAGCAAAGCAAACAAGGCCCTCGTTCAAATGAAGAAGACCGAATGCGCAAGGAAATACCTATGTTTCTTATGCTTGAAGTAAAGAAGCTCGGTTAATTTGTAAAAAGTCTCTTTGTTTTTCGCTTCCGTGCTACACTATAGACATGAAAATAATTTTATACACTAAAGCGGGGTGCCCATGGTGCAAAGGCGTGCTCGATCTATTCGCAGAGAAAGGTGTTGTGTACGAAGAACGTGAAGTTCGTTCTAACAAAGTATACTTCGACGAACTCGTCGCAAAGTCGGGACAGACAAAAACTCCAACACTTGATATCGATGGGGAGATTATTGCTGATTCAGATCGAGAAGCTGTTGCTGTGTATCTAAAAGGTAAAGGAGTAGCGGGATTCTAAATTTAAACTAGACGATATCCTTAATCGTTAAGCTATATCGTAGTGCCCAGAGAACAATAAGACCGAGGATAATAAAAACATTAGCGCTTGTTGTGTAGAACAGTCCAATCGCTGTGATAGCTGGCGCGATAATGTAAGCGATATAACGTGTTATTCGGAATGAACTCAATAAATCAGCGTTTTCAGCACTGACTTTCTTAAAGAAATATGCTTCTATCATCACCTCTGCAACTGCCGCACCAATACGTGTTACGAAGAGCGCTAGAGTCCATGCAATAAAGTTATTACCGTGAAGGAAAGCGAGCGACATCGTTGATACACCGAGAATGAGAAAACCAATGCTCATCATTTTCTTCTCACCGAGGCCTTTGTCTGCAAGCTTACCAGCAGGGAATTGGAATATAATAAATGGCAAAAGCATAATGGTAAGAATCATGCCAATTTGATCCCAGCTAAAACCAATCGTCGTGTGCAGATAAATAGGGATATAAATCACCATCCACGCATAGAATGTATTGAGGATGATGTTAGCCGCAAATAATTTCGATAGATTGTGATGTTCAAGTACGCGCGAAAGTGTTCTTGTTAGAGCTATGTGGCTATAATGTGGGTCTTTAAATCCTCGGAGGTTTTTGTGTACGAGATAAAGAAGAATGAAAAGCAAAGAGAAAGCCCCAATGTATACATTTCGATAATTATTACCCGCACCAATGAGCATGGCTCCAAGAAGTGGCGCCATAACCCAACCAATATTGCATACCGACATATATAAGCCACGGACGCCTCCCGTATGGCCGGTATCGGTGTACGTTTCGAGGTATATGTCTAGATTGAGCCCTAGAAGCGCTATAGTTGCTGTAACGAGCACGAAGCAGGTTCCGACGACCCATATCGAGCCGCCACTAATAAGCCCGTACAAAAGGCCCATAGACATCACAATTAATGTAATTGAGGTCTTATAGTTACCAAAACGCTCGAGTATTCGCTCTATGAAGAATGCTCCTATTACTGTCACGACTGAACCGAACGTAAAGAGCATTCCAACCGCTTGCTCATTTGTAAACGTGCTCAAAAAACTCGAAGCAGCATATAGTGGCAATACCAGTTGTACCGCATATATAAAGCCAATAAGTAGAATACTATAAACGACATTTGTCGTGTGTCGAATACTTTCGTGGTGTCGCATATACCACTATTATATCGTGAGAAGCACTGGTATTACAATCGGACGTTTAGCGGTCTTCTGTAAGAGGAATTTGCTTACTTCATCAGCAATGGTTGTTTTAATATAATCTACGTTTAATGGGTTCATCCCATGAGTAGTTTGATCTACTGTGTTCTTGATAACAAGGCGTGCTTGGTGAAGAAGTTCCTGTGATTCACGTAGGTACACGAATCCTCGAGAGATAATGTCAGGCGATTTCTTTAATTTACCTGTTTGCGCATTGATGATAGCGAAGATAATAAATATTCCATCCTGAGCGAGCATTTGTCGATCTCGAATAACGACATCCTGAATGTCTCCTACAGAGAAACCGTCAACCATAACGATACCTGACGGAGCCTTCTCTTTGAGTTTGGTAATAATAGCTTGTGGGCTCTTCTTCTCTACGCCACCTGCAGCAGCGAGATTCTGAATCTCAACGATAGAACCATTGTCCGGAATGATAATGCTCTCTTCGGGTAAATTATTAGCTTCGCGGGCGATTTCGCCGTGTACGCGTAGCATGTAGTGGTACCCGTGAACTGGCATAAAGAATCGTGGGTGGATCTTTTTGTGAATCCAAGCCGTTTCATCACGATTGGCATGTCCAGATGAATGCACGTCAGCAATACGATAGTGAATGATCGATGCACCTTGTCGAGAAAGATTATCCTTAAGCTTCTGCACAGCACGTTCATTACCGGGGACGATAGATGAAGAGAGAAGAACGGTGTCGCGCTTATTAATCTTGATGTACTTATGTGTCTTATTC
>CAITNV010000060.1 GCA_903893855.1 Candidatus Tayloriibacteriota bacterium | reverse complement strand
GGTTGCTTTCAAGAGATAAATTCTTGGGTGGCGCTTGAGCGACTTCAATTACTTGCGGCTCCGCGAGTCGTGAGAATAAAACGCGCAGGTGATAAGGAACCTGCAGGCGGCGAAATACCCGCTGGTGGCGAAGAGATTATTCTCGTCGAAGCGGTGACAGTGGGGGATATCATCAAGCTTTCTATTGGCGATCAAATTCCTTGCGATGGTACCTTGCTTACATCACATGGTTTTGAAATAAATGAAGCACTTATTACTGGTGAATCGACAGTGTTCCTACGAAAGCCAGGGGATGAAGTCTTTGCAGGAGGTATCGTCACTTCTGGTATTGGTACTCTTGAAGTAAAGAAAGTATTTGCAGAGAGCCGCATCGCTCTTATGACGAAGAGCGTTAAAAAGTATGCGCTTATACTGAGTCCAATTCAGTATTCGATCAATACAATCATTCGCTACATTAGCTATATTCTGATTATTATAATTATTTTCGTTATTGCTCGAGGCTATCTTATTAACGAAGCAACTATCGATATCGTGCGCAATGTCGGGGCGCTCACCAGTATGCTTTTGCCACAGGGAATGGTGGTCATTGTAACGCTTCTTTTTTCATATGGTGCTGCTCACCTTTATCGTAAGAACGTCCTTCTTCAGGAGATCAATGCCACTGAGAAAATGGGTCGCATTAAGAACTTGTGTATGGATAAGACCGGTACACTTACCGATAATAATCTCGTTCTAGAGCATCAATATGTCGCCCCAGGAGTAAAAGATGCATATTGTCAGGAGTCAATTCTTGCGTATGTTACATCGACGCAGGATTCTTCGCAGACGATTGAGACAATTAAAAAAACCTTTGCACGTAAGACGTATTCGGGCTCGATCATTAAAGATGTCTCTTTCTCATCAACACGACAGTTCGGAGGAGTGCGAGTGCGAGACGAATTCGGTGAGAGGACTATTCTTGTCGGTGCACCGGATATTTTTCTTCCATATGTTGAGTCGGCTAAAGAGCGTCAGTGGATATCGAGTTATATTGATACCGAAGCAGCTGTGGGGAAGCGCTTGCTTTGCTTTGCTGTAATGGAAGGTTTAGATATACCAAGTACCCTAGTTGGGGTGAAGCTTGCACCAGTTTCGATTTTTGTTTTACATAACGACCTTCGTGAGGGTGTCGTTGAAGCAGTGACTTTCTTCCAAGATCGAGGAGTGGCAATACGAATTATTTCCGGTGATAATCCTCGTACCGTGCAGTCAGTTGCGCATAATGCAGGAGTTCACAATACCGAATCAGTTATTACGGGAGCAGAGCTTGAGCTTTGGGGTGCGGAGGATTTTACCAAGCGCGCTAAGGATTACAGGATATTTGCTCGTATTAAGCCGGAACAAAAAGAGCGAATTATCGAGGCTCTGAAGCTCACTGGCTTCACTGCAATGATAGGTGATGGAGCAAATGACGCTTTGGCAATTAAAAAATCAGATCTTGGTATCGCAATGTTTGATGGGGCGCAAGCGACACGACAAGTAGCTTCAATAGTCCTCGTTAAGAATAGCTTCTCTGATTTACCTAATGGAGTAAAACTCGCAGACAGTGTTATACAAAATATTCAGATTTGTGCTTCAATATTCTTCAATCAAATTCTTCTCGGGTTCTTCTTCTTCGTCGCGCTTACGATTCTTGGAGAGTCGTTCCCATTTACTCCGCTTAACATTACATTTATTAATTATTTCACGGTTGGATTCCCGACGGCGTTCATCTTCTACTGGATTGTAAAGCCGGTGCGCCCGCAGCTTGTGGCGGGTTCGACTTCATTTATGAAGCAAGTAATTCCTTTCGCTTTCGTCTCGGCAATACCGCAGGTCTTTGTAGCCATTGCGGCATTTTATGAGAGCCTCGAGCATGTGCAACCGAATGCTCCGACAAGTTTAGTTGCAATCTCTTTCATTAGCCTGGGTGTTATTTTCTTTATGTTTGCTCCGGAAGTATACAGCGGTCCAATTATTGCGGTGCAGAAGAAACAGTTTTTGCTTCTGGTTATTTTTGAGATTATCGCAATTAGCATCC
>CAITNV010000059.1 GCA_903893855.1 Candidatus Tayloriibacteriota bacterium | reverse complement strand
TATAATTATGAGAGGTTGTTCCAAGTAACGGCAGACGGCTGTGCTCACATTTTAATTAGACATTATATTTGGAGATTAACACCCGTCTGCCATTTTTTGGCGCAACATTACTATCGACTTTCATGACGCTTATTATCCGCGAACATGTTTTGCTTCGAGATTTGACGACGTTTCGTATTGGAGGGAATGCGAGGTTTTTTACTTCGGTTACTACACGAGAAGAGCTTGTACAGGCGCTTAACTTTGCTAAAGGTAAAGGTTTTTTTATTTTAGGTGGTGGCTCGAATGTTTTAATATCTGATCAAGGATTTTCTGGCTTGGTAATTGAAATGAAAATAATGGGTAGGGAAATAATTCAGGCAGAGCGGGGTAGTAATGTTGGGGGCGGCACAATAATTAAGGCTGGAGCAGGCGAGAATTGGGATAGTATTGTGGGGTACTGTGTCGAGCATGGTTGTTTTGGTATTGAGAATCTTTCAGGAATCCCAGGGAGTGTAGGTGCTGCGCCGGTGCAGAATATTGGAGCATATGGAGTAGAGGTTGCGGAAGCGATTGATAGAGTGGAGGTTTTTGATAGGGTTACGAATACGTTCCGCACACTTTCACGAGATGAGTGTGGTTTCGCATATCGGGATAGTGTTTTCAAGCATGAAAAAAATCCTGATGGAGGAATGCGTTATATTATCGTCGCAGTTAATTTTGCTCTGCATCAACAAGTATCTGTAAACCTTGAGTACAAGGACATTCGAGAATATTTCTCTGGCAAAGAAGTGATTGATCCAATTGAAGTGCGTGAGGCTGTACTCGCGATCCGAAGTGCAAAACTACCCGATGTGAATAAAGTGGGGACTGCAGGTTCATATTTTAAGAATCCTTTTATTTCGCTATCCACATATAATGCACTAAAGGCGAATTATAAAGATATGCCGTGTTACCCGACCGACAACAAAGACATTGTTAAAGTTCCGCTCGGTTGGATACTCGAACATATCTGTGGTTATAAAGGCACCACGAAGGGATATGTTGGAACCTATCGAAAGCAGGCGCTTGTTATTGTGAATAATTTCTCAATTGATCCTACTGTTGGAGTGATTGGAGCGACAGCGAAAGAGGTGAAAGGCTTTGCGGATGAGATTATAGTTCTGGTTAAAGATAAGACAGGAATCGACATTGAGCCTGAAGTTCAATATGTAGGTTAAGCGATAGAGTAATACGTAATTTGCTCCCTCGATACGTTTTTTTATTTATTTAAAATATGATATAGTGGCTTTCTAATACACACGCACGTATGGCTTTTTCATTCAAAAAATTATTTAACGATCCACATAAGAGGGCTTTAAAGCTCTATTCTCCGGTAGTTGCTGCGGTTAATGCTTTGGAGCCTGCTATTTCGGCATTATCTGATGAAGGTTTGCGAGAGAAGACTGCTGCGTTCAAAGCGCGATTGGCTGGTAAGACTCCTCTCGAAGAGAAGACGATTCTCGATGAGATCTTACCTGAAGCTTTTGCCGTGGTTCGCGAAGGGTCACGTCGAACACTCGGACAGCGACACTTTGATGTTCAGCTTGTTGGCGGAGCTATACTTCACAACAACAGCATTGCAGAGATGCGCACTGGAGAGGGTAAGACACTCGTTGCTACTTTACCAGCGTATCTTAATGCTCTCTCTGGACGAGGCGTGCATGTTATTACGGTGAATGACTATCTTTCACGTCGTGATGCGGTATGGATGGGGCAGATATTCAGCTTTTTAGGACTTACGGTTGGGGTCATTAATCACGAGGCTTCATTTCACTATGATAAGACGCATTTAAAGCCTACTGATCCTCTCGAAAAGGAGGTTGATTCTACGGGTTCATTTAAGGTGGTGCATGAATTCCTCCGTCCAGTTAGTCGTCGTGAAGCGTATGAAGCTGACATTACGTATGGAACGAACAACGAATTTGGTTTTGATTATTTGAGAGACAATCTTGAGTATGATGCTTCGAAGATGCGTCAGCGTGATTTTAACTTTGCTATTGTTGATGAAGTCGATTCTATTCTTATTGATGAAGCGCGAACGCCACTTATTATATCCGCCCCGACGGTTGACTCGGAGAATCTCTATGCAGTATTTGCGAGCGTTGCAAAGAGTCTTGTTGCGGATGAAGATTATACTGTTGACGAGAAACATAAGACTATTGCTATGCTTCCAGCTGGTATTGAGAAAGTGGAGAAGAAGCTCGGTGTGGAAAATATCTATACAGATAAAGGTATCAAGTATGTGCATCATTTAGAGACTGCAGTTCGTGCGAAAGCATTGTTCCGTCTCGATAAAGAGTATGTGGTGCGAGATGGTAATATTGTGATTGTCGATGAATTTACCGGACGATTACAGCCGGGACGTCGCTGGTCAGAGGGTCTGCATCAGGCTATTGAGGCTAAGGAAGGCCTTGCGGTGCAGAAAGAGTCACGAACATTTGCTTCAATTACATTTCAAAATTATTTCCGTCTCTACCGCAAGCTTGCCGGTATGACAGGAACCGCTGAGACTTCTGCTGAAGAGTTCTATAAAGTGTACGGTATCGACACTATCGTAGTTCCGACCAATAAGGCTATTACTCGAGCTGATTATAATGATCTTATTTTCCGAACTGAGAATGGTAAATTCAAAGCCGTCGCTCGAAAGATTAAAGAGCTCCATGCCGCAGGTCAGCCTGTCCTTGTAGGTACCGTGTCTATTGAGAAGAATGAAGTCTTGTCGAAGTTTTTAACAAAAGAAGGTATACCACATCAGGTTTCGAATGCCAAGAAT
>CAITNV010000058.1 GCA_903893855.1 Candidatus Tayloriibacteriota bacterium | reverse complement strand
TTGTGCATTTTTTATAACAAATATTTAATCGACGGGTACCGAGGTGAATACTACCTTGCCGAACTTTGGCAATATATTCTTCAGATTATCTTGATCTTCCATTTCAAAAACTGCACAAATAATAATAGCATTGGCAGACTTGGATGCCAACACTTAATCATCTCAATTTATTGAGCATCGATCAATCGCGCGTAGCACCTCGATAGCCCTCATTGACCTCAAAAAGGTCAACTTTTTCTAAATGAGAAACTTTAAAACTTCTCTATTTCAGAGCTGAAAAACAAAGGGCTATTTCGATAGCGAAATGAAAGTTTCTCATTTAAAAATATAAGGCTATTTTGAGAGAGTTGCTGGGAAGCACTATTTTGCAGTGATGCAGTTCGAAGTTGAGTGCGTCTTCTAAATATTTGACAGTGTAGCCTTATCAATGCTATAATATGACCAGTACTTTGAAACCGGATTGGCTTTTGAAAGGAGGCCTAGGTTATCCGAACAAAAACGCCGCTGTGTAGATTATGAACGAATTCAAAAAATGGTTAAACGGTTTTGTTACCAAGAAAGAAGGTAGCAGTCTAGGTTGTTTGGATTGCCTATTTAATTATCCAAAGCCGGAAGGCGAAGACCACTTCACACTCCGTCGGTTCGCCGAATCGGAAGGGATCGATCTCAAAAAGACTTTTGAGGTCAGACTTACCGAAAAGGTTCGGGCGCTCGGCCTTGATCCAGCGGAACTGGCAAAGCGACAGCGCAGAGGTTTTACTTTTCGTGATGACCGGTTGGTAATTACGGACTGTATCTGTGTTGATACCGTTTGCATGGACATGGAAGAAATGCTTATGGTAGTGAAGTAGTACCAACAAACCTACTCAAGATTTCCTCGCCGACTACTTAACTGTGGTCGGCGAATTCTTTTATACCAAACGTCCAGCCTTTATAACATGCTCCACCAACGTATACGTATACCCACACTCATTATCATACCAAGCCAAGACTTTCACGAGATTGCCGCCGACGACGCGAGTGAAAGCGAGGTCAGCGATCGAAGCGTGGCGATTGCCGATGATGTCGCTTGAGACGAGAGGTTCTTCAGTCACGGTAAATATACCCTTCCAGCGTGGCGATGCAGAAGCATTTTTAAATATTGAGTTGACTTCTTCAACTGTCGTCGCTCGCTTAGAGATGAAAGTGATGTCGACGATAGAACCGACAACCACTGGCACGCGGATAGAAATTCCGTCAAAAAGTCCTTTAAGCTGAGGCATAGCGAGAGTGACCGCAATAGCCGCACCTGTAGAAGATGGCACGGTATTCATTGCAGCTGCGCGACCTTCATGCCAGTCCTTCTTACTTGGGCCGTCAACGAGTGCTTGGCTTGCAGTGTAGCCGTGGACAGTATTGAGCAAAGCCTTTTCAACACCGAGAGCTTCATCAAGAATAGCGAGAAGTGGCGAGCCGGCATTAGTCGTACATGAAGCATTCGAGCTTACCGGACATGTAGAGAGCTTGTCTTCATTCATCGACATGAGGACGGTCGCACCCTGAAGTGCTGGAGTACCATCGTCTTTGGTTAGAGCGTCTTTAATAGGAGCGGAAACGACAACACGCTTAGCTCCAGCGACAATGTGTGCTTGGGCCTTCTCCGCAGAAGTGAAGAGACCGGTAGATTCCACAACAACATCCACATTAAGCTTGCCCCACGGTAGCTTAGTCGGGTCCTTTTCGCTTACGAAAGCCACTTCCTGCACTTTACCGTCGAGTTTGCCACGAACCGCAACACCGGGGTTATTCTCCATAGCAGTAAGCTCCTCGCGCTCGCTACCGGTAATGAGAAATGCTGAATTATCTGCTTTAACAGCCACGTCGAATTCACTCTCACGATATGCAGTATCGTGCTTTAACAAATACGCGAAATTCTTAATGTCTCCGAGATCATTCACCGCCACAACCTCGATATCATCAGGTCGTTCTCGAGAAATTTTTAGAAAAGCTCGACCAATTCTTCCAAAACCATTAATCGCGACGCGGATTTTTTTCTGTTCCATATGTTTGTTATTTATTTATGTGGCCATTATATCATAAGTATCGCTTCGTCTAGGCATGGTCTAGTTATCAACATGCAGACCTATTAAATGTACTGCGTGCGCGACCCCACATGCTATACTTATATGTATGAATAAACTTTTACATTGCGCTCTTGCAGTATTATTTGTGTTCACCGCGAGTGTGTTCGTTGCACCAACGGCTCATGCTCAGAATATTAATACGCTTAGTG
>CAITNV010000057.1 GCA_903893855.1 Candidatus Tayloriibacteriota bacterium | reverse complement strand
AAGTGAAGCTTGATTCGAATGGTACTAATCCACACATTCTTCGGCGCGCGTTTGAAGACGGTCTCGTCGACTATATAGCTATGGATATCAAATCTCCACTTCGTAAATATAGTCAGACCGTGTCTCGTCCGGTGAATGTTGGTGCGATTCGGGAAAGTATTGAGCTCATCATGTCATCGGGTATTGAATATGAATTCCGGACGACGATAGTGAAAGCGCTTCTTACTCCGGTCGATATCGAAGAAATTGGTAAAGAAATTGCGGGAGCCAAAAAATACTTTCTACAGAAATTCATTCCGACCAAGCTTTTGAATCCACAATTTCTCCGTAAGGTCACCTATACCGATGACGAGTTCCGACAATTCCAATTAATGATGCAAAACTATGTCACACACTGCGGTATTAGATAAAATAAATAAATCTGGCAAAAGGACATATCTCGATTATGCAGCCACTACTCCTATTGATCCGGAAGTTCTTGAACGCATGTTGCCGTATTTTAGTCCCGCATATTCCAATCCTTCTTCAATGCATACCAGTGGCCGAAATGCGAAGCGTGCGGTCGATGCATCGCGCGAGAGCATTGCGACGGTGCTTAATTGTCTGCCACAAGAGATTATTTTTACTGGATCCGGCACTGAGTCTGACAATATGGCAATGCTAGGTATCGCTCGAGCATATCGAAATGTCGGGAATCATATAATTATTTCAGCAATTGAACATAAAGCAATTATCGAGCCCGTCCATCGTCTGGAGAAACAGGGCTTTCGAGTAAGTGTTGTACCTGTTGATTCTTTCGGAATGATAGATGTCGATGGGTGTGTCCGACTTGTATGTGAGGATACGATTCTAGTATCGGTAATGTATGCCAATAATGAGATCGGCACTATTGAGCCTATACGCGAGCTCGTACAAGCGATAAAGAAAGTCTCAAAAAATAGTGTAAACGGACTTGCTTTTCCGCTCATTCATACTGATGCTTGCCAAGCAACCGGAGCTTTATCTCTCGATGTGCGGGAGCTTGGCGTCGATCTCATGACGATAAATAGTTCCAAAGTTTACGGACCGAAAGGGGTAGGAGCACTATATATTCGAAAAGGTATAAAGATAGAGCCACTCATTCTCGGTGGAGAACAAGAACGCAATCTTCGAGCGGGAACTGAGAGCGTCCCTCTCATTGTGGGCTTTGCGCACGCTTTAACCATTGCAGACAAAGCGCGAGAGAAAGAGTCAAAGAGACTCGTCGTGCTGCGGCATTATTTTATTAAAGGTTTATTGGAGAAAATTCCTCAGGCTATTATTAATGGTCACAGAACTGAGCGATTACCAAATAATGTTCATATATCTATTCCTCACATAGAAGGGGAGTCTATTTTGCTTATGCTAGATGATGTGGGTATAGAAGCTAGTACTGGTTCTGCTTGTTCGGCATATGATTTGAAGCCGTCACATGTTCTCCTCGCTATCGGACAGACTGCAGAGTTTGCACATGGAAGCATTCGTTTTTCTCTTGGTCGATATACCACTAAAAAAGATATTAATTATGTTTTGAAAATGCTTCCACCAATCGTGAAGCGCCTCTCATCGATATCTGCATTGACTACACAGGCTTCGCGGCACTCGGTAATGGCCAATGCTCGCACTAAAAAATAAATATGAAAACTCCCTCAAAGAAAAAAATAATAAAGAAATCATCAGTCAATGTATGCGATGTCCAAGATTGGCTTTATAGCGACATTGTCAAAGATCATTTTTTTAATCCGAGAAATATACTTCTTAATGATGCAGATTATGTGGCAGACGGTATTGGTATTGTTGGGAGTCCAGCATGCGGAGATATGATGGTCGTATGGATAAAGGTCGATGAAAAAGGTGAAAAAATCACCGAGTGCAAATGGCGGACTTTCGGCTGCGCATCTGCAATTGCTTCTACATCAATGATGTCAGTTATGGCTACAGAGAGCGGTGGTATGACACTTAGTCGAGCGAAGCATATTACTCCCGAGTCTATAATCGAGCGGCTCTCAGGCTTACCTGATAGAAAGTATCACTGTTCAGTCCTTGGTCAGAGCGCATTACGTGAAGCAATTGAGGATTATGAAAAAAATAATCCGCATGAAAAATAATTTAATGATTCAAGAAAATAAAATAAATTATTTTGTTACGAAGATTGTCACGCACGCCCCGAACATTAAGACGATTTATTTAGAATGTCGTGATGGTACAGGCAAAGCTTATACGCCAGTTTTTCGAGCAGGACAATTTATTAATGTATATTTTCCTGAGACTGGTACCCCGGAGGGGAAAGCATACAGCATATCAAGCGCACCACACGAAGATATCCTCGCTATAACAGTAAAAGCAGTTGGAGAATTTTCCAATAAGCTGCATCAACTTAAGGTCGGGGACAGACTAACTGCATCAATGCCGTACGGTTACTTTTATACCGAAACAGAGACATCGGAACTGGTTATGATTGCTGGTGGAATTAGTATCGCTCCATTTCGAAGTATGATACTCGACAGTTTGCAAAAAAAACCGAATAGAAAGTTGGCACTATTCCATTCATCGCGCACATACGATGAAAGTATTTTTAGGGATGAATTTGCGGTACTCGAAAAGAGATTCCCGAATTTAAAAGTATTTCGATATGTGACGCGAGATAAGGTCGCGAATGTGGGTATCATACATGAACGTTTAAAAATCGAGGACATTATCGGCACAACAGACAAAGCCAAGCTAGACATACATACTAGAGAATTTTTAATTTGTGGCTCGATTAATTTCGTCGGCGAACTATGGAAAGGCCTTCGAAAGGCAGGTGTGCCCGAGGACGTTATTTATACTGAATCTTTTTTCTCTCACTAGTAATTGTTGAACTTTCGTAGGTATGCTATATACTGATACTACAATATTTAAAACTATGAAATCGACGAAAATACAACCTATTTCATCTCCATTACCGCGAGAAGCCTATGAGAAGAATGCGCTTATATATAAGATCCTTTCTAATTCAAAGCGTTTGGAGATTCTTAATATTTTAAAAAAGGAGGAGACTTCGGTTGAGGATTTGCTTGCGATTACGCGTCTGCCAAAAGCGAACCTTTCGCAACATCTCGCTCTTATGCGACATAATGGCCTCGTCGTCCCACGCCGTGAAGGGTTAAATGTCTTTTACCGTATTGTTGATCCACGCATCGTCGAACCTTGTAAAATCCTCCACGAACTTCGACGACAAGAACGAGTCGTCTAATATGAAAGACTTTTTATTACATATTCGCAGTCGCATCATTTGGAGTGTGTATCAATATGTTTTAAAACCAGTTTTTTTCCGACTTGATCCTGAGGATGTTCACGATCACACCGTGGCATTAGGTGCGCACTTGGGGAAATACGCTTTGACTCGTGCTCTCACTCGAGGTTTATTTTATTATTCGGATTCGATGCTCGTGCAGGATGTTCTTGGCGTTAAATTTATAAATCCCGTCGGTCTCGCTGCGGGCTTCGATAAGAATGCAGAGCTCACGGGGATACTTCCGAGTGTTGGTTTTGGTTTCGTCGAAGTCGGATCGATCACGGGATATCCTTGTGCAGGGAATCCAAAGCCCCGACTCTGGAGATTGAAGAAATCAAAAGGCCTCGTCGTGTACTATGGTTTGAAGAATGACGGCTGTGAAATTATATCGAAGCGGCTTTCGGCTAAAGTGCGTGGCGGTGCACTTTCATATCTCGGTTGTCGAGTGGGGACGAGTGTCGCAATGACTAATTGTGCTGCAAATGTCGACTATACAACTGCAATTCTAGACTATGCGAAAGCGTTCGAGGCATTCGACACGATCGGCAGTTATTTTACGATTAATATTAGTTGTCCGAATGCAGAGAACGGTCAGCCTTTTCTTGAATCAAGAAGACTCGAAGCGCTTCTCACCAAGCTTGATATGATACCGACAACAAAGCCAGTTTTTATAAAACTTTCTCCAGATATTACACTCAAAAATGTCGATGCAATTCTCGATGTCGCTAAGAGACATCGAGTACACGGAATTATCTGTACTAACCTTACCAAGAAGCGTAACAATGCCCGCATCCTCGATGCCAATCTTCCAAGTCATGGAGGGGTGAGCGGTCTGCCAGTACAGGGACTTTCTGATGATCTAATTGCGCATATATATAAGCGTGAAGGGAAGCGTTTCGTGCTTGTTGGTTGCGGAGGAATATTCTCTGCTGAGGATGCATACCGCAAGATTCGTCTCGGGGCATCGCTTGTGCAGCTGATTACGGGAATGATTTTCGAAGGGCCACAGCTTGTGAGCGAGATTAATAGGGGATTGGTAAAACTTATGAAACGCGACGGATATACGCATATTTCAGAGGTTATTGGGGTCGATGTTCGGTAACATATTGAGTTTTTGGTCAAATTTGATACACTTCGATAACTGTGGGTGAATTGCGTTTATTGGGTAAGGTATAGATATGCCGGCGTAGCTCAGGTGGTTAGAGCATCTCACTCATAAAGAGAAGGTCACAAGTTCAACTCTTGTCGCCGGCACCGTGTCTTGTTTTTATTAGTTTTGGTGGCGAAATTGGGTGGTTCCGGTAGCGTTTCTGTACAGTTCACGTTTTCCTTTGAAATTTAGCCGTTTTGTGTATAATCATTGTATGCGGCCATAGCTCAACTGGTTAGAGCACTCGCCTGTCACGCGAGAGGTTGGCGGTTCGAGCCCGCTTGGCCGCGCATCAACATAAAAGGTCAGACTTCAGTCTGGCCTTTTGTGTTGATGCTTGGGTAAGGGCGAGAAAGCCGGACTGAAGTCTCGTTGTGAGGAGGCTTCGAGCCGACGAACCGAGACGAAGGAGGCGGGGTCGCGGGCGAGCTGGATACAGCGAGACCTGTGACCGAGCCCGCTTGTACATTTAATAAACTTTTCTCCTCATTGAAAATATTCAATAAATAGCTTATCCTTAGTTTTGTAAGATGTTGTAGCTGTTTTGGTAGTTGTTAAGTTGATAAGCCGTTGTAGCTGTTTTGGTAGTTGTTAAGTTGATAAGCCGTTGTAGCTGTTTTGGTAGTTGTTAAGTTGATAAGCCGTTGTAGCTGTTTTGGTAGTT
>CAITNV010000056.1 GCA_903893855.1 Candidatus Tayloriibacteriota bacterium | reverse complement strand
CTATCCTTAACCTCAATATAACTTAATTCGTTTCCATTAGTACCATTTTTAAGTTTATCTATGATTGCTCTTAAAGTCTGTTGTCCGTATTCTTCATTCATAGGCGTATTATACACTTTTTATAAATAGTGATAAGTACTTTCAAGGAATTAATATGAAAAAAAATTTCTCTGTATTTTGTAGATGTGCATTGAGATAAAAATGGACTAATTTTAAGCAACAATTGTTCATCTCCCCCGATAGGTCCTTTAAACGAACTTAGGTATGTAACATATAGTATTTTGTGCCTCACACCACGTTCTAACAACCTCAACAGTGCCCCCCCCTACCCTTAAGTTTAAACATCAATAAATGCCGAAACCTAACAACCTCAACGTACTACAAAAGATGCTTAAACTTTTTCCGTTTCGTTACAAAATATCTTTTATTGTGCTTGTTCGGACCAATGTTCAGCGACACACGTTGAGTGACCTCTATTCCTAACTTTTCAATGTCCTTTATTTTTTCGGGATTGTTAGTAATGAGTCTGATTTTCTTTATTTTAAGATCAAATAGAGCCACATATGCCCAGTTGTATTTTCTTGCATCTGGCATGTGTCCGAGCATGACATTAGCTTCGTAGGTATCATATCCTTGATATTGAAGTTGATATGCTTTTATCTTTTCAAAGAGTCCTATTCCTCTCCCTTCCTGTCTGAGGTACACCAAGACACCATTTCCACTTCTGCTGATCATCTTCAGTGACTGTTCGAGCTGCTGTCCACAATCGCAGCGGAGGCTTTTGAATATGTCACCTGTCAGGCATTCGCTGTGAATTCTTGCCAATACAGCCTGCGAAGGATCGATATGTTCCGTATACATGACAACCGTCTCTTTCCCTTCTTTCTCCTTATAGACTCGTATGGTGAACTTTCCGATTTTTGTTTCGAGTGATGTTTCTATGTATTTATTTTTCATAAAGGTGGCTTAAAATTTCTTTCGCTCTTTTTTCCGGACTTCCTTTTCGGATTTCGATTATATTAAACCCATACTTTGCATAGGCTTCCCGTATACAAAGCGCGAGGTTCTGAGATTCTTCAAATGTTTCTTCTTTGCCTTTCGGATAGGCTTCTTTTGAAAGATCATCGAGGACGAAAACCAGAGGATGATAACTGGCGATATGTTCAGGCAATAAAAGCTGCATTTCATGTCCGTTGTATTGATCGTAGACGTCAATATCGATAAGGCTTTGATCGAGGAACACCAGACCAAGATTTCGGCTGATCAGCTTTTCCATATCTACCTGAAATTGCCGGATCAGATTCTGCCGATTTTTTCCTGGAAGCATGTTCGTGGCGCTGATAACAGTCCGTGCGGCCTCAGGCAGGACCTGATAGCCCATCTTTCTAAGCAACGATATAGTTGTCGTTTTGCCGCTTCCCGGACCGCCCGTTATGATCACTTTCTTAAGTTTTTCTTTCATGGTTTTTATTTAGTCTTTCAAGTACTATCCGTATCGAATCTTCGACGGAGTGGATATTTGTGTCTATTTTCAGCACATTATTCTTTTTACTTAGGACTTCTTCATACTTCTCGAATATCTTTTTGAGGTTTTCTATATTTTCGTGTGGCTTTCGGTCATTTCTATTTCCCAGTCTTTTTTCTATTGTTTCCCAGTCTGCATGAAGAAAGACTATAAGGTCTTCTTCGGGAAGGTCGGGGACTTTGGCACCGTCCTTTATTACTTGATAGTGGTATGCCCGAGTTGAGTAGTGGTAACGGTCCAAGAATACCGGCTTCGATACTGAGAGTTCTTTTGCCTTTAAACCGGCAGCTGCGTTTCCATAGATATAATGATGGAAAGTTATAGAATCGCCGGCACCGGATATGAGATGGCGAGTATTCTTAATTTCGTCAGGAGGGCTTTTGAGATATGCGCCTCCGCATAGTTCGGTGAGTCTTTTCGACAAAGTGGTCTTGCCGCTTCCGTCGACTCCTTCAAAGCATACGATAGGGTGTTTTTTGTTTTTCATTTTTATCTTGCGGGCTCGCGATAGTTCGTGAGCCCGCTAAGACGGGTGTTCTTGCGAACACCCAGAGGAAAAGACCCTAATCTTCCATGATGCTTTCAGCGATGCGGACTATGTTCAGCTTTCCATAGTTCCGCTCAACATCTTCCGAAAGCTTCCTCGTGTACTCCCGATACTTTGCTGCCTTTCGGGAGTCCATCCATCCACCATCGAGGAGGTTCGATACCTTATCGTAGAGCTTAAGAAGCCGAGCTTCCCTGCTCTTCGACCAGATCTGTTCCATCTCCTGTTCAGAAGACTCGAAGGTCATCTCTTCGATGAGCCGGATGACTCGCTCGCTGAGGCCTTCCGGCAGCCCGAGCGTCGTGTCTTCAGACACATCGTGGAGCAGTAGAGCTTGTGCACCGTCCGTCCTGAGGTCTTCAGGAAGTCGGACCTCGGTCAGAATGGTGGTAGCGCACCAGATCGGATGTGCGGCGTAAGGAGTTTGTCCGTCCCATTTGCGAAAAGCTTTTGAGGGCTTTTTCGGAAAGAGAGCATGGGCTTGGATGGAGTAGACGATGAGGTTTGAGAGCGTGAGGTGATTAATCATGTGGTGTGTTTTGATTGGTTTGTGGTGTGCGTGATACCGAGAGAGATAGTACTCGAGATTAAAAATATATACTGTTGCAATCCATTAAAATGTCACCTTTTAGGGAGGTTTCTTCCAAACCTCTTACTATATGCCAGTTCTCAGGCTTAGTACGCGTAATAAATTATTACGTTTATGCTGAAATTTGGTATACTCTTTGTATGAACAGCAACAAAATACTTGAAAAAATCGGCCTAACAAAAAACGAAAGCTTGATATATCTAGCTCTTGTTGATCTTGGCCCTTCCACCATTACTCAGATTTCTGATAAAACAGCCATACATAGGCCACTCGTTTACAAAGCTCTCCCTCATCTTGAAGAGAAGAAACTGGTCACTTCAATAACCCAAGGTAAACAGACTCTGTATACTGCCGAACCGCCAAACAAGCTCGAGGATATTTTTGATGATCTAAGACTTCAGTTCTTTAATCTGATGCCTGAGCTTGAGGATAAATACGCCGTAAACAGCCTGAAGCCAGCAATTCGCTTTCTTGAAGGAAAGGAGGGTATAAAAAACATATATCTCGATATTGTGTCGACCCTTAAAAAGGGAGATACTTTTTATCGCTACAGCTCAGCGACTGATTTAAACAAAACTAAGAAATATCTACCAAGAGATTATGAAAAAATGAGAGACAACAAGAAGATTGAACGTAAGGTAATCATGGCTGAAAATCAGGCGTCTCTTAAAAAGATAAAATTGGAACGTTTCATAAAAACTATGCCAAAAGATACAGGATCATTTGATTTTAATATCACCAAGATCATATATGGACCAAAAGTAGCTTACATAGACTACAATTCTGAAACTGCCATCGTAATAGAGAACGAGCTCATTGCAAAATTCGAGTTGAGTATCTTCGAGAGCTTTTACAGAAAATTATAGGATCCTCAAAAAACAAGTATTTTTCTAAAATGGTCATTTAAACGTATTTACCATCATGATATAATATTTTTATACTTATTAAAATTAATCTGAACTAATGAAAAAACATCCATTTGTTAAATTACTATCTTTTTTAATCATTATCGGATCTTTTTCAACCACAGCACACGCACAAACAAGTCCTTCGACTAGCATGCTTGCAACGGTTGATCTCGTCTACTATCACAAGCACGACTCCTCATCCTATTGCGTAAAAAATGATAAGAATTCTACTTCTACTCAAGAATGCATTGGCTCAGGTGGGACTTTAAATTACAGCACGGATTCAACCTATATCTTAAAACCGTTACCGATAGAAGAACGGGCTTTTTATCAGGGCTCAGGCGATGAATATTTTGACAGAACAGATAATGCCCTCACTTCCCCAAGATACGGTAGCGAGAGTAAGACAAATATACAACATTACGCGATCTGTTTAGAAAGTCATACCGATTGCAAAGAAGGTGGTTTTCAAAAATTTACTGATAAAAATGGAACGGTAGAGACGAAAATATATACCCCTCCTGTAATTCCAAAGAGTTATGTTAAAGGTGGAGGGTCGTACTCTTGGACTAATTCTACGGGATCTAATTATCATACAGACTACAGCATTCAAGAAGATTCTCGGGCTCAACTTATGATATTTCAAAAGGCATCAACAACAGTTTCAGGAACATATCGAACGTTATTGAAAGTATCTGCTAATAGCATAGTTCTAAACAAGACAACAAACGCTTTCGAATATCCAACTATTCCGTGTAACAAGCTTTCGGTTGCGGGCACAAGAGTTTCAAGTGACTGTCAGGTGGCGGTTGATCTTTATTACAGCAAAGGTTGGCCTGTCACCAAAGATGTAACAGTGTCTTCATCCTTTAGCTATTACAAATACAATGTTGACGTAGCTCAAAGCTCATACTTGGTAAGCCAGAGCGTAGCAGTTACCACAAATCCAAACTCAGTCCCAAAAACCACTACGCCGTATGACGATTTCCTCGCTTCAATATTTAGTGCTGTACAATCTCTCTTTTCAGATAAGAAATAAAAACACCCCTCACTTTCATAAGGGGCGATCGCTAAGGGATACAATGTCTATTACCGCCGTAGACCGACTTTTCGCTCAAGAGTATCCAAAGTATTAACCAGCTTGTATATTCCACAATTAAAACTGTCTCTGGTCATAGGACTCCTCAAGAGCTCCCGAGGAAACGGAACTGGCCAATACGTCGTGACTGCCGTCACAGAATACAGCTCCGCAATCTCTTCGGCGGTCATACTAAATGCATGCTCACCGCAGATAAGACTGAGGTCCTCGCGAACCTTTTCTAGAGCATGATAGTCATCTTCGAGTTGTTTCTGCCATTTTACCTTAAGCTCTCCCTTCTTCTTTTTTGAAAGACGCTCGCTGATCACCTTTTTTCGTGCATGGAGATACAGACAAAGCCTGACCTCATAATCCGTAAGACCTGATGGCACAGTATACGAATCAAAGAATGAATGAAGATCTCCAGCGTCGGTCTTTTTCGTGAACACCCCACTTGTTATATAGTCCTGCTCCCTTGCCTCTTGCGGAGTGTTGTCAAAAGCTACAATTTCCATTAGTTACCTCCTTTGTTGTTTGCTATTACTATGGCCAAATTATCAGACAATATGACTTTTGTCTAGGGTTATCACACAATTCACATCTTCATTCCAGCCTAAAAAGATGCTAAAATTTACTCATGAAAATCAAATGGAATAAATATACATGGTATTCGAAACTCTCAGCAGTAATCTTTTTTATTGGAATTTTACCCGCTTGGACTTTTTATCTTGGTACACAATACGAAAAAACGATTATCGCGGTTGATTCGCACGAATATAATGGAACACCGAACATCATACCTCGTTCACAGAATGAAATAATTGATGTGGCTAGTAATAATGGAGATTCCGATGACAATGTTACCCCATTGTACCTAGGTGATCATAGAAGCTTCCTCATTGATTCAAAAAATATTGAACAAGGCTATAGTTCAGACGACTTGCATCTCCTTTCACAAATCGGACACGCTTTCGGCGAACCTTTTACCGAGGTACTCAATTTCCCTAGTGCTGGAGGAGATAACAGTGGCATCGGCAGTAGTTCAGAACCACAATATTCTTACACCTCAAAACTTACGGTATTGACCAAGACGACGCATGGATGGCCCGATATTAAAATCATAACAAAAGGAACAAATATCAATCCTGACAGCAACAAAGCATTTGCAACAAACACGACACATATTTCCCATTTTAATGGAAAAGAATATATGGAAATTGGAGTTGTACCTGTATCTAATTAAAACTACAAATCCTCATCTAACAGACGATAATACCCCGCAACGAAAAACGATTCGGGAATATAAGGTATTGCGATATTTACAATCTTACGCAACAGCTTTGATTTGATAAGTGTCCAACAACGCATTCTATTGGTGAGCTTGCGGGCGAGAGTGACGCGACTTTTCCGCACAAGTTCATAGCGTGCAAGAGCATCTGAGAGCGAATACGAATCAGAAACTTTCATAAGTTCTGCAGCCAAGACATACCCATCCTCCATAGCCATCGACCCTCCAAGACCTGCATGTGGTTCAAAAGCATGTGCCGCATCACCAAGAAGAACCACATTCCCTTTCACCCACTTTTTCATTCGGATGTGCTCAAGATTCGTTGGAGATACATCCTTACCACTAAGCGCATCGAGAGCACCTGAGGTGATCAGTGTTTGATGCGCGAGGGCTTTTTTAAGTTTATCGATCCGCGAACTTTCATCATCCCAAATGGTATGTTCAACTGGTGCCACCATAACGAGAAGTGCTCGAGACCCGCAATCGAAAGCACTCATAAATTCCCCTGCCCCAACATAATCAGTAATCGTCGCATGCTCAGTGTATTTCTTATCAAGCCACGTGTACCAAATTCTTTGATTATCATAATGCTCTATTGCGTGCATATCGAAAGCCAATTCTCGCACTTTCGAATGCACACCATCTGCACCTACCACAAGATCGTATTCACCCGTAGTACCGTCACTAAAAGTAACAATTACTTTATAGTCCTTAGCGCCCGCAGCATCTACTATTTGCTTTAAAGAAACGATGCTGCAATTCATCTTCACATGTGTTCCGGATCGCGCAAGTAGAGTCTCATGCAAAAGATCTCTCGAAATATTCATGTATGCAATACCGTATCGTATATAAAAATCGTGTAGATTAAATTTCTTCAACAACTTACCCTTCCCATCGCGAATAAAATACGTATGAATAGGTACACCGTGTGTATCGAGGATATTTTCAATACCCAGTTTTTTAAGTATTGAACGGCCATTATTCCAAAGACCAAGTGAATATCCATGTTGAGACCAATCAGCAGATCTATCGACGATATCGAATTCAAGCTTCGTATCTTTTAAAAAAGCTGCGAGTGTGCAACCACCAATACCTGCACCGACGATGAGAATTTTCATAGCACCATTATAGTAAACTACGGTAAGTATTCATAGTAAGAAATATAAATAACTTTTTTGAGACCACTATAATACTTCAAGATCCGCAGATACTACCACCCTCTCCGAATAACTTTTTTCCGCAACACTCCAGACACCTGCACATGTAACGATTACAAGATGTGCTCCGGTATCGTGTGACACAAAGATATCTGAAGTTGAAGCATTTTCTCCGTAGCTTGCGATTTTTGTTACGGTAAAAATTGTGGTGTCTCCTTTGGCACTGTATATAAAAATTCTGTCGCCTTTTTTAACTGATGCTAAATTATTAAAAATTGCTGGTATATGATCCTTCCAGCCATAATGACCGTCGATAATTGCCACTCCTTTATCCCCCGGTGTAACGCCTCTAGAAAACCACCCAGCATTATAAGGACCCGCTGGTGCTCCGAGCGCGCCCTCAGGAGTAAGTCCTATTGGTTCGATAATAGCATCCACATTAATAGCTGGGATTATTAAACCAATGGGTTTTGCTCTAGAAACTGCAGGGACTACAGAAACTATTGGGGCTATTGGCGTATCGTTATGTGTTGCGGATCGTATTGCAGATAATACAAATAAGATACATACGGTAATTGCGCACAAACAAAGTAAACTATTACGCAGAGATATCTTTTGAACCATAGTACATGGACGGATGAAAACTAATTTGTTAACACATCTTCAGGTGGAAAACCGGTATTTGGGAAGCTCGGAACAATTACCGACGCATACATAGCTGGGGTAACGGCAACCGGCATTACGACAGTAGCATCAATTGGAACTGTTGTAGTTGCAATGAGAATAGTAGGTAATGGAGTTGGTGTTGAGCCTCCTCCACTCGTAGAAGAAAAGACTGGGGGTACAACTACTGGCGGAACGACAACTGCAGGAACGTCTGTGTTAATAACCGTACACACCATATTATCTCCCGCGGCGAGTACGATTCGACCTGTTGAATTACAATCACCCGTAAAACTTGAAGTATATCCCGAGTCAGCAACCTCACTTACAAGATATATATCTGGAAGTACTGAATACACAGTACCTGGGGCGACACTTCCAGCGGCAGGGCTTCCTGCAATATCCACTCCACTACGCATAACATGGATCATAAAGTGAGACGGAATAGCTATTCCCCCATGTGTATTTACCACAGTTTTAATTACATGTAGTGTTGCGAGTGTTGGAGGAATAGTTACGGTAATG
>CAITNV010000055.1 GCA_903893855.1 Candidatus Tayloriibacteriota bacterium | reverse complement strand
TTTGTTCTCAGCACTAAAGAAATTCCTAGTTCCTAGTATACTAGGAACTATATGGAGAGTCTCAATTACAGGGGTGTACAGTTTTGTATTTTTACAACAAACCTCCATGAAAGGAGGGTGAATTATGTCCTAAAACCTAAGTCTGATAAGATATTCATAATATTCACAAATCTGTATTGACTTTATCCCTAGATCGACTATACTAACGATGTCATTAGAAAACGCCAACCTGTGTGGCGTTTTCCTTTTGTCTAAATCTCCTTTCTGATCTTGAGTTTCCAAAGGTCAATATCTACATAGAAAACTGAGTCTTTCTTTTCTGCAATAAGTTAGCGTAGTTTTGTTGAAAATCTTGAGACAGAATAACGTGGCGCTACCTTTATTTTCTTAGCGCTTGAGACGACATACACTTTCACACCCTTTCCGACGGCATTTCTGATTACATATTCGAAATCCCCATCACCTGTGAACATTAAAAATTCAACACCCTCCTTTGCAAGATTAGTCGCATCTACCGAAAGCTCGGCATCACAATTTGATTTCCAGCGTATATTTCCCTCAACCTTGTAATCAATCTCGTTGGCGCATTTAGGACAATTGATTTTAAGAACCTTACCTGGATTTTTATAAATAGTATAGGGCTTGGCGCGCATTTCATATCCGAGTTTACCGAGATCAAGATATTCATTCGTCTTATCACCATTTCCTTGCTCAATACCAGAATAGAAAAAAATTTTCTCGCAATTCCATTGCTCTTTGAGATAGCGGTAGAGCTTGTGCCAATCCACAACAAAACCAAGAAGCTGACTGACGGTCCCTTCAGTGTTTTGGACATCTATAAATGCGTACCGTACGGGAGTTTTTGAATCCATAATAAGTATTATACCAAATTTCTGAATACTTTATTTCTCCAATTTCGAAATGACTCAGAGTAAAGCTTTAAAGTGGTGCCCCTCCCCACAGAGAGTCTCCCCTTATAGGGGCGGTACAGTTTCGTATTTTTTCGGAGCAAGGCTCCTCAAAAATATACTAGCTTTTTTTGATATGACCCAAGTGCGAGTGAATTGGAACATCATATTAAAAACGTAAGGGTTCTGAGGATATTTAACCTATCCATGTAATGCCAGTTATTTCAAAAATCCTGTATTCAAATAAGTTCCGTACCATCCACTTTTAATATCCACACTGATTTTGTCTGTTTCATAACATTCAAGATAAAAACCTATTCCATCCATAATAAACTTAAACTGTTTAATATGTTCTTGTAGAAATATCTTGTTAAGTTTATCTTTCATTCTAGTACTTTTTTCTTTAGAACCTTTTTGAAATTCATAGATTGTCATTATTGAATGACCGTGTAATAATGCATTTCTTACGTATGTAAAATCTTTCAGAGTATTCAAAATCTTATGATATTTTGTAGCTTTATCTAATTTCTTATCAAAATTAAAGCTCCCAAAATAGATAAACATATTTATTTTTTCAATAAAGCCAATTTTATCAACATTTTCCATTATATCCAACATGTCGATATCTTTTTCAAAACTTTTCAAACTAATAACATGGAAAAGGCCATTAATACCAATTTCTAATACAAGATGGAGACTTATTAAAATATCAATTATATTATTTTCTGAAAAATTACCTTCAGTTATGAGCTTTTGACATATAGCTCTATTTTTCCTAATAAGATACGTAGACTCAAGCATTAAGTAAGATCCTTGATTGTTTGACATAAAATTTATTTTCTTGAAATGAGTAGTTAGCGAAGGCTCTTATGTTAGTTACTAATTTGACAAATCAGCATAGCTCAAGCAGGTGATCGCCCCACGGAGAGTCGGCGGCCAAGTCGCCAGGTACTTTTCGATCTCAATCGCTCGAATACGAGCTCTTTCGATAACGAAAAGTCCTTCGACTCTCCGCCGCTCGCGCGCAGGCGCGAGCTTGTGCTCACACTCGCTTTGCTCGTGTGACCCTCATCGGGACAGATATCGAATGTGGGATTCAACAATTGAAAGTTTAACAAGACTTTGTCTTGAAAACAAATTACCTCATCTTTCAACGGATATGAAAAAGGAGAGCGGATAGGAGAATTACATGCTTTTCTTTGACAGCACTTCAGTAAGTCTTCCCTGAGACTCCAGATGTGTATATACCTTCAATATTGCTTCAAGATATCGTTCAAAGTTCTCCTCGGCTGATCTCAATTCTTCTTCGTTTAGATGAGGGTAGAGGTCACGAAGTGTAGGTATCGCATTTTTCATAATGCGTTCAACACTAGCATATTTGTCGTAGGTGACAATTCTAACCCCCTATTCCCCACCTTTCTGATTATTTAAACTATCCAAAATGAAATATCCAAACAGACTTCGTGAATATAGAACTAAAGCTGGATTGCGTCAGGTGGATATAGCTGAGATTTTAGGCTTGGATTGTGCAGATCGGCTATCACGGTGGGAGAATGGGTTGGCGATGCCGAGTGTGGTTAATTTGTTTAAGTTGTGTGCGCTGTATCAGGTGCTTCCGCATGAGGTATATGAAAAGCTATATGAAAACATCGCAAAAAATTTGTGGATTAAGCCTTAGATTAAATGGAAATGCCTGACTGCCAACGAGAATCGAAAGTTTGATTAAGACTACCCCTCATATCAGAACCTAACATAACAATAAAACTTTCCTTCTTCCCAAGACTATTTAAACTATTACCCGAAAGCCAAAAATTATTGGCGTCAATAAAATATCGATCATGTAGCAGTCCTACAGTCACTCTTCGGATTTCAATGTCCATTCCCTCATGATGTAATTTTTGGAGCTCCCTTTTAATGGTCGCCTCATCCTTTATCTGGCTACTTAAAATCCTTATTGGAATGCCGATATTTGCAGATCTATAAAGCACATCGAGTGTTTTTATGTCCACATAAGGATCACTGATCTTGATCATACCCTTCATGGAGGAAAATATACTCTCAATTTTGATTCCTGCCGCAAAAGGTTTTCCTGGTTCAAGCAAAACAACTTTTTCCTTTTGCATCTGTTTAAGCAGTTCGTCCTGACCAAGCTTCATCAACCCAAAGCCATCATCTTTTCGGTGACAAAATTTCTTAGTAACCGCCTTAGTTAGAGCGGCGTGGACAGCCTGTCGCGAGGTACTGATCCCCAAAACCTCGACCATGTATTTTGCAATTTTCGAAGCACCAAAATACTCTGAGGAACCGTCGTTTAAACGTTCCATTACCCAAAGTACAATACTCATCACATCAGGAAGCGAGTGAATATCGATAGATTCTAGTTGTTGTTTATCGATCTGAACCATGATCATTTTTGGAAACCCTTATTTACGGCTTCAGTTCCAGAACTAGTCACAAACCAGCTTTTTTTCTGTCCCTTTTCCACCTTTTCTTCCGCAATAAATCCTTTCTTAATATTTTTGTTAATGAGGTCGTTGATGTTTGCGGGAGGTGTCTCTTTTGCCTGCCTCCACAAACTCAAAATATCTTCAGTGTTGAACACGTCCTTACCGCTCTGATTTTCATGGAACACAGCAAAAACAACAGCCTTGTCCACGGCCGTGTAAGGCTTCTTTTCTCGCAAAAATTCTACCACACTGATCTGATATCGATTCGAGGTAGCAAATTGAACTTTAGGACTAGGACCTTCAGCAAGCCGCTCTAGTTTAGCTACACGCTTCTCGAGTTCATCGATTTTTTTCATTGCTTCTTCGATCATATAATTATTCTGATGTATTATCTAATAATAGTAATATGGCCTCATCCACCTTGAACATAGGAATCTCGTATCCCGCCCCCGCACTCATCAGCAACTTTTTTTCCTTAAGACGCATTATAGTTACGTTAACGGTGTTTTTGTTAATCTTTATTTTATCAAGAATTTCAGCGTTCGTTATGGCGTCGCTATCTATCTTTGAATTCACCCTTAAGACTTTCTTTGCCAAGGCATACAGCAAAATCACATCGCGAGCCTTCAGTTTGGATGGATCAGCAGTGAATAAAATTTCATTATCTTTTGTAAAAACTATCCGTGAATGAAGCGCCTGAAGGACTTTTTGCTGATCGAATGTACCTGTATCAGTATATAGATCATCAATTGTAAGTAGTTTCGACATCGTGTAAAAAATAGTTGATTGATAAATTACATTTATATGATATCAAATCAACAGACTGTGTCAATGTATATAAGGATAGTGTAATTATCCAAACAATCAGTTTTCCCATACAAGCAATGATCACCTGATCTGTAATAGCCCCATTAGTTAAAATATCTCCTGATTTCAGCCCTTATAAAGCTATATTCCGTAGTCCTTCTGATTTGCAAGTCTCTCCTCCATCTCTGGTAGCGATGATATCGTGCCATTGTAGACGGTGTAACCTTCCGAGAGAAGACGATTGTGAATCTATCGATACAGTTCGCCAAGTTCTTTGAGCGAAGCGAGGGTTTCGTCGGTTAATTGTCGTTTGTTTTTGGGTATGAATGGTGAGATCACAAATGATAAAACCCAGACCGAATTGTCTGGGTTGAAGTTATACGCACATCTTCAAAGCGTTTTGTTTATTGTTACTTGTTTTACAGGTTCTCCAGGACGCCGAGGACATTTCGCTGGCGAACAATCATCTCGATCGCTTCAGTTAAGTGTTCTGGCCCACAGCACTCATGCTTACTGACAAGCCATCCTTTGTTGGGATATGTTCCCCAGGGCCGATTATCACAATAGTAGTACTGTGGGAAGAACTCTGCAACCTCTCCGGGGTGAATGCCCAAACTGCCAAGCCTTGTCTCGAGCCACTCATAGAAATATCCGTATAGTTTCTCGTGGAAGGCTTGAGCCAGGGCACTCTGCTCCGTCTCATCAGCTGCTTGAGCAACTTCCCTCTTGTAACCCTCAATAATGTCTTGAGACACAAAAAGTGGCAGAGCCCTTTCTCTGTGTTCGCCGTTCGCGATGCCACAGGTGAGGCAGTAACCAGCAATCACGGTAATGTCTTGGACCAGCTTGTTCGCGGCCTCACTATCAACTTTGTTCGTGGTGATTTTGTTATTCACCAGAACACTAAGATGACGGCTGAGGTTAGAGAACCGCCGAAACCACACCTCGTTACTCGCAAGAAACGAGTAGGTTGTGACGCCTGCCCCAACCTTACGACCTGTGATGGCCATCTCGTGCAAAAGACCCACTTCTTTACCGAATTCAGACACGTTATTTTTCATATAACTCACCTTTATCTTTTGTGGCACACCCCTATATTAGGGACACACCGGTTTTTGCCAGAGGACGTAATCATAGGATTTCGTCATAGCAGAGAGTGGCCCAAAGCATGAGCCGTTTTCTGCTATGACGAATACTGCTGAGGATGAATATGTGAAGAACCTTACTTCACTGTTTATTATATCATATTTAAATATCTTGTCAAATCAAGTGTGATGGCTTAGTAGAGGGCTTTCCGAGGTGAAATGCTTTTATTAGGACTTTGTTACTTATAACAATTTTGTGACCCCACGGAGAGTCGAACTCCGCTTAACGGATTGAAAACCCGCTGTCCTAACCGATAGACGATGGGGCCGAATATTTCGAATATATATAGAATACATCGACAATATAACACATTTTAGAAAAATGGCAAAAAAAAAATGATAAAAGAAAAGCGGTCGTGGAACGGCCGCATAGTTACTATGTATCAGAAAGGTATCTTGCACTGAAAGAAAGCGCCTCCCCCATTTGCCAGATTTCCGCCAGTTGGCTTGACCGAAAGACTGATTCTTTGAAGTGGCCATTTCAACGCATTCAAAGGTCGAATACCGAGACCGTCATCCCTTGATACATAGGGCTCATACTTGCCACCAAGTTCGATACGCAGTGCGGATCGATTCCGGAGCTCTTGCTCTTCAGGTCGTTCGTTCGGGTTGCCGAACGTAGCATACCCTTGCGATGTCTTGAGCTCCCAGAGACCACCCACATCAAAAACATTACTCTTTATACGTGACTGCTCGGTCTCAATACTCCATGACGAATGAGCTGTAGCTAGAGAGAAACGATTATCACGAATGTCATAACCGTCCGTAGCTGGGCCGTCTATCGTCGTCGGAAGCACCGTTTCCTTGCTTTTAACCGCCGTCCGGAACGAAGGATTTTCGATGACGGGAAAGGCCTGTAATGAACCGATGCCGACTCGAAACGGCTTTAACTTTTGATCACCATGCGCGACAGCCTTTGCTTCGCACACCACAGGTGACTGATTGGTTACTCCAAAAGCGGAGTTGTCCATTGAGACCACAAAGAATGCAGTAAACGCTGCAAGACCGTTCTTTATGGCCCACGCATATACCTTCATATGATCCTTTTGTTGTTTTGACTATTTGTACTGTTGATACTTTAATCGATACTGACAAACTAATACCAACTGCCATAAGTTAAGCACATTATCACTAACTATTAAAGGATAGTTACGCACTCGATCCAGCAGTACGAAATGCGGTTTTATATTAAATATGATAGCCTAGAAAGGCTAACAGTGTGCAAAAACAAGCAAAATGGAAAGGTGGCTGAGTGGTCGAAAGCACCGCTCTCGAAAAGCGGCAGGAGCGAAAGTTCCTCGAGGGTTCGAATCCCTCCCTTTCCGCAACGGTTGTCTGAGCCTGTATCGACAGGCGAAGACAAGCGTCAGGTGGAGGCGATGAGAAAGGCGCAGGCGCGTCGGCGCCGAGCCGGGGTCGCGGAATTTTTCACCAGAAAAATATCCGTGACCGAATCCCCTTTTTTTACGCAAAATCTCCTTCCGGTGGAAAATAAATGATTTATTTAAATTTACGTAAAAGATGTTAAAATGCAATCACGAATGGAAGAAAATAATAAAATTATCATATATAACACCGAGGATGGACATACCAAAATAGATGTCCGTCTCGAGAATGACACTGTCTGGCTCACTCAGGATCAGATGGCAGAACTTTTTGATAAGTCGAAATCTACCATAAACGAGCATATCCAGAATATTTATACTGAAAATGAGCTTATATTAGAACAAACTATGAGAAA
>CAITNV010000054.1 GCA_903893855.1 Candidatus Tayloriibacteriota bacterium | reverse complement strand
TGTGCTGTAGGGCCTGCATTAAGTGGAGCATCGCAACCGGGGTAACCTGTAGGACAAGCTGGTGGAGCACCGGGTGGATTTGAAAAGGCAGCTATTGAACGGACACCAAGCGCTACGACGAGAGCGAGGGTGATGATTTTTGCAGATGAGAGGATTTGTTGTTTTGACATATAAATGTGAGTAAAGACTAGTAAATTAGTAATTATTTAACTGTAACTGGACCACCCCCATTCTGTGCGAAAAACTTTCGAAGTGCTGCGGCCTTCGCAGCTGCTTGCGCTTTGGTGAGCACGACAGGCTTTTGGCTAATAAACTTACTGACGGTCGCAGACTTGGCTGCGGTCTGACTAGGCGAGAGCTGGACCGGTCCACTTACCGTAGTAATATTGGTGACTGGTACAGTTGGTACGGTCTCTTGTGTGGACAAATTAACCAGCTCGACATACACATACCCCACAATAAATACGGTAACTAGAATAGCTACAATAATGTATATAATAATTTTATCCTTATGTTTTTGTTCAAAGGTCATAATAAAATTATAGCATTTCAAATGCCACAGCGTGTGATATATACGAAAAAATGTGGATAACTATATAAAATCTTGTACACAACAGAGACGCGCTACGTGAATTTACCCCCTTTTCGAAATAATCGACTTCTTGTAAGTGTCGAGATGCTCGAGAGCGATTCCCGTGCCTTTAGCAACACAGAAGAGTGCGTCTTCAGCAAGGACCGCCTTCACGCCGGTGCGACGGAGCACGAGTTCAGGAAGATTACGAAGCATTGAAGAACCGCCAGTCATTATAATGCCTTGATCGATAATGTCAGCTGACAATTCAGGTGGAGTCTCTTGAAGTACGTCTTTCATCGCTTTTATCATGTCGCGGAGGTCACGGCTAATGGCTTTCACAATTTCATTGGTCTTAATCTCAGTTGAACGAGGAAGTCCGGTGATGAAGTCACGGCCTTTTACGAGCATAGCCAATTCTTCATCAAGCGGTATTGCTGAACCGATCTGAATCTTAATGTCTTCTGCAGTCTTGTCTCCAATCGCTAAGTTAAATGTCTTCTTAATATAGTCTGCGATAGATGCGTCTATTTTATTACCCGCACACTTAACTGAAGTCGAAGCGACGATACCACCAAGAGAAATCACCGCCACATCAGTCGTACCTCCACCAATATCCACAATCATATGGCCTTTAGCCTCTTGAATCGGAATACCAGCACCAATAGCCGCGAGAATCGGTTCTTTAACGACATAAGCGTTCTTAGCGCCTGCTTTAATCGTTGCTTCGATAACCGCACGACGTTCGGTTGAAGTAATACCTGCGGGGACCGATACCATAACCTCGGGCTTGAAAATATTCCATTTACCAAGCGCTTTATTGATGAAATACCGCAGCATTGCTTCAGTAACACGATAGTCAGCAATGACACCATCCTTCATCGGTCGATATGCAATGATATTGTCGGGAGTACGACCTATCATATCTTTAGCCTCTGCACCCACAGCGAGTACTTTTCGATCTTGTTCAGAAACAGCCACAACAGAAGGCTCATTGAGAACAATTCCTTTCCCAGGCAAAAAAACCAATGTATTAGCAGTACCGAGGTCGATACCTAGTTTTGGTGAGAAAAATGCCATATATAGTGTGATTATGCGGCAGTTTTTATATTTTGCATAGTTGACGCAGTAAGTATCACATGCTCGTGTTATATACATGTGTATTCCCTCCCGCTACCCCTCAAGTAGGACACCTGCCTCTAAATAATAACTCGAAGCAGTCCTAAACCCAAGCACTTCCCTCGGTCGGTCATTGAGAAAGGAATGTATACTCTGCATTTCTTCCTCTGTAACTGACTCAATATCTCTCCTCTTGGGCACAAAACATCTGATCCATCTGTTAGTATTCTCCACCAATCCCTTTTCCCAAGAATGGTAAGGGTGTGTAAAATAGATGGGAGTGTTGAGGAGAACCTCGAGTTCTCTCCAGCACGTAAATGCAATGTCGTTGTCTGTGGTGATGCTCTTCAAATCAACACCATGGAACAGCCTAGAAAGCGCGGTACGCAGAGTATCGCGTTTTCTGTTGGGTAGTTTACGTACCCATGTTCTCTTGGTCAGGCGGTCAACCACAACGAGCAATACCCATCTACTTTCTTTTGATACAATGAAGTCGATTTCGAAGTGTCCTGATTCATTACGGACTGGTCTCTCATCAATATACTTTCTCCCATCGTGAGCTGTCTTCCATCTTCCTCTCTTCCACCCACCCTTGTGATTGTTCCAGCCCCAGAAGAGGAGATGATCGAGTCCTCTACTTTCTGCAAATTTGTAGATGGCTTTGGCAGAGCACTGGATATCATATTCTCTCTTGAGATATCCACTAATCTGCTTTGGTGACCATTTTTTCTCGAGTTTCTCCTCCACGAATACCGAAAGGAATGAATCCATGGCAACCTTCAAGCACTGTGCCTTTGCTCTCCACCTCCGTGCAGAGGACTTCTGCCGAGCTTTCTCTGCAGTATATATACCCTTAACACTGTATCTTTTAATCTCTCTACTTACTGTATTTGCACTTCTTCCCAGAAACTCGGCAATTCTCCTGATTGCAGATCCTGCAGAATACAGTTTCTCAATGACAAACCTCTCTTCAAACGACAAATGATGATACGTCATGACAATGAAATTAATTTTTGCTAATCCATTAATTCTACTGTCCTACTTCAAAGGTAACTAGATCTAAAAGGTATTCCTGCCTGACCACAGGACGAAGGTGTGACGCCTTCCTTCAAAAATGAATGCAAAAAAGTTTCTCGAAAAAATGGCAGCAGAAAGAAAAAATGAGGGTCTGTGGGAGGAGTTGGGGACGGCAGTAAATGACTCAGCCCACTTGAACGAGGAACAACAAGCGTTTCTCTTCAACACAATTGTGATGATGCTTGCAGAAGCGAGGCTAACAAATAGTGATATTACCCATGTGGCATTATTCACTATTGCCGGCTACATCAACACCTGCAAATGACCCCCCGTTTCTATTTGCCCCACTCGAAGCCACGCTTCTTGTGGGGCTTCTTGTTTATTTAATTTCTTTTCGACCTCTTCTTACTACCCAATTCAACACCCTTCTTGTGTCCCCTTTTAATACCACATCTCAAACATTTTCAAGGTTTTTTTTAGTACTGGCGTCGCCTTATAGAACTTCCGAATGCTTAAAAACTTTAATTTAAGTGTGTTTAATGTTTTTATGTCCACAAGCTTGACAATTGTCCTTATACGTATTACTATCAAATATAGTAATTTTCAACATATCCGTCCTTAACACTCAACGAAAGGTTCCGAAGAATGAAAACGAAAGTGCTCATCGTAAGCGTCAAATACAGTCACGCGGTCGACAGTAGCCAGAGAATTATGGGAATTCTTGCCGGCAGTGCACGCTGTGAAACAGAACATATTGAATGCTTGGATCACGAAAAGCTTGACAGTCTTCCCCAACAGATTACGAACGGCAACTATAACGTCGCGTTCATTGTCTGGGACTTCGCTTTTGATGAAGAACTGTTAGTAGCTGCGTTACGTTTGGTCCACTCGCAATGTCCGCGACTAAAGCTAATCGCGGCGAGCAAACGTCCTGGATGCTTGGAAATTTTACAGGAAGCGGGTTGTGTAGATGGGCTTGATACTGGTAGCAGTCTTGAACTGCTCCCGTCACACGTTCTTGAGTCAATCAAACATTTATGACCCTTCATTGACCTTCCAGCGAAGGTCTTTTTTATACACACTTAACACCTTTTTTGCGTCCCCTTTTACTACCAAACTCGAGAGCTGTAATTTAACTCTGCATTAATTCAACTTAAAATTTACCTCACCACCCTTGACATAATACTAAAAATAGCTCAATGTGTCTCTAGATTCTTTTGATAACAGATTGCTGGGAATCCTTTCTCATTAGTCTGTTGTCAAAAGGGGCAACCTTGAAGGAAATTAATCCTTCCTGATTCTCCAAAGGAGAATATGAAGTTCGCTAAAAAGTTCCCACAAAAAAAAGATACTGTCTCAGTTAAGCAACTCAACCTGAACGCGCTGTTGCAGGCAATGTTGATAGCCAAAAGAATATGGCTTCGTGAGATTCAGCTCCCCTATTACGTCAATCTGCGACGCGTCGGTGAAGGGACAGCAAAAGAAAAATCTGTCATGTTCGAAGTGGAAGTCGCCGCAAAACTCGTGGACCAGTCCACTATCTTTCGTCTAATGATCCAGTTCGTCATGGACATCAAAAGCTTAATACCTCAAGGAGAAATAACCGCTTATGCTGAAAACATCAAAACTGCGGAAATATTTCCTCCGGTGTTCCTCGAGTTTACAGATGAGTTTTACACAATTAAAAAACCGACTCAGGACATCGCAAGCCAAATCGCAGACATGGTCGATGAAGCGAGAAACGGTCAACTAGATTGATGCTACGACCAAATAGTAATGCAGCGTTAAATCGAAACCCTGAACTTCGGCCTCGAGACAATCAGATAGCCCGACTCTAACACAGTCGGGTTTTTTCTTTTATACACTATTCAATACTCTACTTGTGTCCCCTTTCAATACAGATGACTAAGCATTTAGAAGAACTTTTTGCAGTATTGGGGATACTAAATAAAACTGCCAAAACATAGAAAACTGAGATTTAAAGGTGTTTACTGAAGTGGTGCACTTGGGGGGGGTGAATGTGCCACAATAAGATTTGACAATAACACTGTCTAATGATAATTTATTTTTAGCTGAACACACTGGTGGCGCCAGTTGCACAATAATATTACCTATGAAAAAGCACCTTGTCGGAATGTTTACCCTCGCATTGTTTGCTTTCATCCCTGCGGTGATCGCATTCTCTCTACTTAAAGACAATATCATCGCCAAACGCGATGCAGAATGGTCAAAAGCAGCTGCTCCGATATTCATGGCACGACAAATCCCCATGAAACCAACGGACCCCGAAGGCCTCAGTCGTCTGCTCGATAAGAATAACGACTTTGTGCGCAATGAAAACGGGCGCATGCACAAACACCGTCAAAGTGTCGTACGGGTAACGTTTGCAGAATGACGGATGACAAGTTCACTCTACTTGAATAAAATGAGCATGACCCCCTCAGCAGTTGCTGAAGGGGTCTTGGTTTTTATATTTAATTTATTTTTCACTATTACCATATTCCAATACTAGCCCTAGGCCTTTTGCGTCCCCTTTCCATTAAGCACCCCTATGTATCTCTGAAATCTCCACAGCCAAATACATACACCAATAATAAACCCCATACACCAAAGTGTGTACGGGGATAAAAACAGGTGGACGACTTCTCACAGTTCAGGAAAGTAAATTCGGTAAAATGCAATCTGCTCCTCATTGGCTGGAGTATTATGGACATTTGCAAACCGATACTGAACTGTCCGATACTTAGCAATTACGTTACGATTTACATCTTCCCAAAGAGTAATCCGACAGAAAAGAGCATCGTAAAAAATTGTCCGATCCTTCTTATTGAGAAGGATGGTCCCGCCATTAGAAATGTTTTCTTCAGGAACGAACAGCACTAATTCACCCCGTTTAAACCGAGTATGCCGGTTCCAAAGAACACCACAAGCGATTATCAAAAAGCAACTCACGACGAAAGCTACAACAGAATATTTTCTTATCATACGTTATCCGATCGTTAATTTGTTTACCGCAACTAATTCAAGATTATTTGTATCATAGATTAATGAAATAAGTCAAAAGATATTCAAAACCACTATATATTGACACATACACTATAACATGATAGTGTTTCGCCAGTTACTTTAGAAAACCAATCGACAAAATTTAGACCTTTACAACTTATGAATATCCCCTCTCTTTTCGTTGGCGATGCTGTCCGAGCAACAGCTGAACCTCTGAGCTCCCTCCCGATAAGCCCCAAGATTTTGTTTGCCCTTTTTCGCAATAAGGAAGGCAATTTCATGCACGACTTTCCGGCTTATTCACAATCGGACAAACCTACGCAGCCGAAAACCGAAGTCAAATTAACCTATCGAATCGTCAGCCCGTACGAGTTCGGCGAATATCCCCGAGCTACCGCGGTCTTAAACGAACTCGGCGGTGAGGGGACCGCAGAAACGGACATCTTCGACCTCGCATCACTCTTGGCAAAACAATGTGATGGCGAAGACGGTCCTCTCTCACTTGAGGACGAAAACTTGTTTTTTATCCGCAATGACGAGGGGGTGCTACTCGCAGTATACGTACGTTTTAATGGATACAGGCGAAATAAATTCGACGAAAGCTATCGCTGGATCTTTGATGCATTCAAAATCGAGGATACTGTGGTAAGTGGCTTGACAAGGGTTTTTACTCCCTTAACTGCACCATAGAATCAACCGCGACAATATTAACAAGGTACGCTACTACCTTGAATCGTCAGAATAGATCACAGAAACCCTGTGGTCTTTTTATTTATATACATTCGATACCCATCTTGCGTCCCCTTTCCATACAGACAACTAAGTATTTTCAAGAGTTTTTCTCAATATCGGCATTGCTAAATAGAAATGCCAAAAGCTCGAGAGTTACAATTTAAAAATATTTAATGAAATACCGAGTTAACAGATTGAATCTACCCACTATATACTTGACATATACGTCATAACATGACACCATATGAGACAGATAGTAAAGGTTATTTTGATATGGATTAAAGCCCTTAAATCTTAAAGGTTTTAGTCCGTATCAAAAATAACCATAAATAGAACTCTAAAAAATGAAAATTGTGGAAGAAAAACCCGTCAACCTCGAAGATCCAAATCCGCTTTTAGTCCCAGCGGTGACAGTCATTTTCACCACCAACCCGGAAAAAATCATCTCGATTGAGTCCGTGGATGATTCAGTCGCAGGCAAGCAAAAGGTACAAGATCTCATAGGCCTAAATGGCTATCAGTCGGACGGCAGTCGCTATGAGATCATCCGCGTCCAAACCGAGTGGCGGAATAATAGTCATGTGACAATGACATACATTGCCAAACTGCCGAAAAAGAACTGAGCTATATTCCAAGGGTGCGCCAACTACCTCTCCCAATCGGGAAATCGTTGGAAGTCACAGAAATCTCTGTGGCTTTTTTCATATCTTATTATAATATGTGATTCAACACCCTTCTTGTGTCCCCTTCCGAAACAGATAACTAATCTTTTTAATATTAGCGGCACTAAATAAAACTGCCAAACGCATAAAGTTGTAAAGTATATCTGTATTAATTCAGTTCAGAATTCACATTACTACCATTGTCGTTTAGGTAAGCTATGCTAATATAAAAACATGCCCCTCCCCATTGATCTCATTCTTGTACGCCACGGCCAATCAGAAGGTAATGCCGCAAAACGTCTCTCAGAAAAAGGAGACAATTCCGGATTTGCCGCACTTGACGGTCGCCACACCCGAAGTTTTCGTCTCTCAGCAAAGGGACGCGACCAAGCCATAGGAGCTGGTAAATGGCTCTTAAATGAGTTTACCAAGAACGGCAAGACATTTGATCGCTTTATCACTTCCGAATATGTTCGTTCTATGGAAACAGCGGCACTTCTCGGTTTACCAGACGCGTTATGGTATCGAAATTTATATATTACCGAGCGTGACTGGGGTGAACTTGATATATGCCCAGAAGATGAACGTTCAGAAAAGTTCAGTAAAGCAATGCAAATGCACGTCATTGAACCATTCTTTTGGCGACCACCCAACGGGGAGTCTCTTGCTCAGCTATGTCTTCGTCTAGACCGTGCACTCCTTACGCTTCATCGTGAATGTAGTGATATGCGTGTCATTATCGTTTGCCATGGTGAGGTTATGCGTGCGTTTCGTGTTCTCATTGAGCGAATGTCACAACAACAATTTAAAGCAACCTATCTCTCGAGACAAAAAGAGGATCGTGTTAATAATTGTGAGATTATGCACTACAGTCGACGGGATCCGGAGACTGGAAGCATCGCACAGCATGCTAACTGGATGCGACGTGTACGCCCCGACGAAGCTCCTGTCTGGACCACTGGATGGCAGAAAATAGAGCGACCAAAGTACTCTAATGACGAACTCTTGAAGATCGTAGAACTCTCACCTGCTGTGTTGGAGTAGAAAGGAATTTTTATTTTCACTTCTACTTTCCTTGACATACTACTTGAATTATGTTAGAAATACCCCACCCTTCGGGGCACTTTAGATAGTAGATTTTTGACAACAACAAAAAGGAATTTGTGAAAAAGAAGAAAAAAACCGAACAACGTTCTGTAAGAAATCCAGTTCTTGCCATTCTTGCCACCCTAGCGTTTGCAGTGATCGTAGTGGCGGGAATCTATTTGACAAGGAACAAACCTACTCCCACGTTTAATAGCGTCGGATTCAACGGGCCAATTACATGGCTCGGCAAAGCTTACGTGGAGAACCTCACGTTCAAAAAGCCAACGTATTACATGGACATTGTGGCAAGCAAATCGCCCAAGAAAGTCAGCTCGGAATACAGCCCTGTCATGATCCTTACGTACCTGAATGGTGAATTGGAGTGGTTAGGTTCCGGTACTACCCTCCACTTCGCACATGATACTAATGAGTACATTTTCACTGCGGGTCATCTCTTCGATTCCGATACAGTTGGCACAAACGTCTTCCTGTATTTTGATCTTTACGATCCAAAGGGCAGGTGCTGGGGCATAGACAATATCAAGCATTCAAGCCACATAGATGGTATCAAGCTGGACGCAGATGATCATCGCGAGATTGATGTTGCCCTTTGCAGGAAAGGACCCATCACCCTTGTCCCCGGCCTTTCAAAGGCATTTAAGTACAAGGAACAGAAAAGCTACGGTAAATTCGCAGATCTCATTGAGGACATAAAGCTAACCTCAATCGTGAGTGGGCGAACTTACAATGCAATCGGTTGGTTCAATGAGCTTAAAGACGAAACCGGTATGGGTGTACCTATACCCTACCTGACCTTCGACGGCCTATCACGATCTGGCGAAAGTGGCGCAGGCTTTGTCGGTAGCGACAAAGCTTTATACATACTTCTTGGTAGCGTACCAATTAAAACAGTCGAAGGCAGATGGATTCGGAAACCAAGGATTGGCGTTTCTCGTGCTATTCGTATTGAGTTTCATTGGTGACCTCACTGGAGAATACCCTTAGTGGTTTCTCTCGTGAGGTTTTTTATTTTACTGTTAAATTCCAGTCTAACTAATGCGGTGATTCCAAGCCATTGAACCATTACGAATAGTTGACAAAAATTGCTATCCATGCTTTACTTGCACTGAACTTCCGAAAAAAAATCAACCAAACGCTGGAATAGAACATTGAAATTTATGAAAAAAAAACGTTCCTTGGATTTAAGCTCGGCACTGCAGAATATGTCGTCCGACACGGACTCTATATGGCGTCAAAAGGTCGAAACCCTTCGACTGTCTTTGACGGCATTTGGAACCCCCGTCTTGCCTTACAACACGCAAACGAGCAACTCTTCAAAGTGACAGGGGAACTTGTTCTGCAGGGTATCGCTAAAGTTAAAATCAGCAGCGAGTGGACGCAGGCAGAGCGTACAGCTCTGGGAAAACACCTGCGTTCAGAAATAAGTCGGTTGGTACGCTACGAAAAGGAAATGCGTCGCACGTGTCTTTGGGAAGCACCCTACTTTGCTGAAAATGCCAATAAACGTGAAGAAATTATGCGAATGATCCGGTTTGTTACTTCTTGCACGGCAAAATTTCTCGAATTGAATCGGGCAAACTTTTCCGACTACATCGCGCCTTAATATCAATCGGCTCAAATTGATCAACCTCGTCTCTAACTTCTGTAAACTCTGGAACACGGGGTGGACGAGACGGAAACAGCAGTAACCTTTGACCTTCACGAATCGACCTTCACGGCGTTTTGTGAGGGTCTTTTCTTTTATTTTTACACCAACCATGCTACAGTCATGAAAACTTTGGAAAAGTATTTGTTCTTATGAAAATAACATATGCATCGGTTATTGCGTTCAGCAATTTAAAACCCGCGCAGATTTCTCAAATATCGGACTTGCTTCGAGAACTTTCGCCGCAACGGCCATTTGTGCCCGAGCAGCTTAGCACAGCGATAATGTTTGGTTCGCTCTGTATCGCTGTTGATGAAGACCCCTCAAACAAAATTATCGGCATGGGACTCCTCTTATTCCGTCACACAGCCACCCATAGCTCAGGGCTCATTGAAGATGTCGTGGTGAGTCCTGCATATCGTGGCAAAGGTATTGGCAAAGGGATAATGAATTATCTTATTGCAAAAGCACGGGGATTTCCGAGGCACTTGGATGCTCTGGAACTCAGCTCGCGGCCTAGCCGAATCGAGGCGAATGCACTGTACAGAGCTTTGGGCTTCGAATTACGGGATACAAATTGCTACCGTTTGAAACTTCACTAGACACAGCTATAACGGCGTAAACCTCTACAAGAAAAAACTCTTACGAGCTTCTCTTGTGGAGGCTTTTTAATATACATAAAAATCCTTGACGCATGAACCATTTCATTATAGTGTATTATCTGAATAACAGCTTAACAATGGTCTTTTAACAAATAAATAAGAATCTATGCCACCTCCCCGTACCCCTAAAGGACCGAAGGGTCCTCTCGACAAAAAAGTGCAAAATGTACTGCTATTTATGTCAGGTCTTCAAGACGCATTTGCTCCAGCGCTCGCAAGTGCTAGCGCCGAACAAATCAAAGATCTTGCACTTTGCACCTCCCGCTTCATGCACGTCCTCGAAGAGGAACTTGGACAGACAAGCTTCACGTGGCCACCAAAGCGCAAGAGGCTTGAGCTATGTGCTCAACACATCGATAACGTCAACTTAAGCATACGGACTGACAGCGTTTTAAGATATAACCGGATGTTAACTATCGGGCAAATTGCTCGCAGCAGTGAACTGGTTTTGCAAACACTTCGCGGTCCATCGAATAGCAAGCTTAGCAAAAAGAACCTTAGTGAAATTAAAAACTTGCTTTCTGGTATGGGTCTACGACTCGATATGCCTTACAAAGCTGGCTCTGCTGAGATCGCTACATTTGAAAAAGCTATCGGCAACTTTCACATTCTTCATGCAGTGCCGATTGGCCCCGATGATGACGCTTGGATTAGCGCCCTGCATGCCAATGGTTACAAGGATATTAATAGTGTCATTCGCGCGACGACCGAAAGGGTTGCGGTAGAAATGGCAATCAGACGTGGCACAGCTCCAAACCTTGCCGTCCAAGACTTCCAACCCATCGCCGACAATATCGCAAGGCTTTTGGGGAAAATCCATACGTAAACAACTACCGAACAAAATAACGTTAAGTAACCACGGACAACCGTGGTTTTTATTTTAATAAGACCATTTGACTCTATCTACAATTTTATGGTACCTTTTCGCAAGAACCTTGAAATACTGCAACATACAAACAACAGAAACGAAAGGAAAATTGTGGAAGAACAGACAAAGAAAATCGACTGGGGAAACATGGCCAAGATGATGATTGGTATACCCACTCTGGTAGCGATTATTGGTTGGTTTATTTATCGCTCTCTGTGGGTCACATCCATTGAAAGCTACGAGCTCGCTTTCAGCAGGGACAGAGCTACGGGTAAAATTGAAGTGATTGACCACAGTGGCAATACAACACGAAACCCCTTGTACTACAAGGTGCACAAGATCGACTTACGGCCAGTTCAGGTAACCTTAACTGCTAACGGTTACACATTAGCGGCGAAAGTTGTGAGCTTCGACCCCACAGGTCTCACCTCATTCGTGCAGTTATACGGGTGTGATACCGGCGACTCGACAGACAATGTCACAGAAATCTTGAGGTACCACGCTTTCACTCTTAACGGAGTTAAGGGTCCTCCTTTCCTCAGGGTGCACAGCGAACTCATATCGGTTCAGCCCAGTCAATCCTCACAAATTAAACCATAAGAGCCAACTATGTGGCTCTTTTTTATTTCATAAATTCTATTGGCTTTTAAACTTACCACCACCTAGGAGCTAATTCAGGTAAATCCTCCGTTAGACTTGCCATCTTAGTCCTAACGAGCGCTTTAAGCTCAACCTCCCGCTCTTTAACAACATTCTCCCAAGTGTTTCGGTTAGTCTCAAGTTCATTGGCAATACTGCTAATCTTAGCTAATACATCTGGTCTATCGATTTTGAGTTTATCAATAAATGATTGTGGAACACCTGCATTAGAATAAACAGTTTGGGTTCCACCCGTTGGAGTACTAACTTCAAAAGTAGTACCCTTTTTAGCCTGTGTAAGGGCTTCTTCAAAAGCCTGTTTTGCATTTTGAAATTCCTGATCTGCATTTCTACCGAAAGGTAATTGATCGAATAGTTGTGATACATGTTTGGCAATAATACGCATTTTAGCTTCATCAGCAGCCATGTTACTAGACCTCTTTGGATTAAATCGAGAATACTCTGTCGTCGCTAATTTGCGATATTCGGCAACATTCAATCTAAAGTCTGGCAAAAGTCCATACTGTTCTGCCGTACCACCCACACCTTGTAATGCTTCCTTCCAAGAACTATACACTCGCAATATCTCTGCACCATTTACAGATATAGTATTCGATATATCCTGAACAAGTTTCTCATACGCAGTAGCAACCCCCTGTTGATATTTCTCTGCGGTAGCTTCTGCATTTTTAACACTCTGCTCATGCCTTATTGTGGCAACTCTGGTTAACACTTCATCTTCGGCGATACCCGGTTCTTTCTGTTTCTTTAAAAGTGTTTCAGTAGCATACTTAAACGGATCTGCCGCAATCAGTGCTTGCTCCCGAGCCTCTGCTTGCCATTTCGCCACGAGCGCTTGTTGCTGACTTTTTTTTGCACCCACAATACTGTCGTGTGAAGTTTCATAACCAAGGAGCCAATCGAGCTTTATCTTCAACTGAGCTCTTGCTCCATCAACTCTTTCACCAGTTAAATTGTAACCTTCAGCCTCTTTAAGCATACTGTCTAATCTATTTTTTTCACCCTCTATTCTACCCCTATCGGCTTCGAGTTTAGCAAGTTCGGACTGTTCAGCTCTTTTAAGCTTGTCTAGTTCTTCCTTATAACTTGGGAGCATATTACCTAAGCCTTCAATTGCGACATGTTTCTCCACCGGAACCACAGTGCTGAGGAGTTTATCTGAAAGCGCGATTACTTCAGTAGCAAGTCGATCGATTTCAGCTGCCTTTTGCGCGGCCACTGCTTCTTTCTGTTTTTTTAAGGCTTCGATCTCTTGCGCCAGAAGATCAGCAGGGTCTTCTGTTATTGTTTCAACCGCCGGCTCTGTAACTTCGGGATTTAGTATTTTTCTCTCTTCACCATCAGGTTGTATATGAACTTCCTTAGACATAATTTGATTCAATTATTATTATGCAATAATTATATCATACCTTTTCTGGTATACTTACAATATGATTATCCGCAGACACCACAACGTTAAGATATATACCAAAAACGGCTCAATGCTGTCAGATTTAGCAAAAAAATTCTTCAATGAAGTCGGTATTGATTACACTGAATACAATATCAACAGCAACAATGATTACAGCAAAGAGCTTATGGAAGTAAGCGGAGACGTTATTATCCCCACCGTAGACTTTGACGGAAGAATTATTGCCGGTTATCAACCTGATGTGTACAATCTTATTCTCAAAGCAAGCGAAGCTATCGAGAAACAGTCTGCAAAACAAGACAAAGAAGACAATAACAAGCTCGAGGGTTAAATATAGTACAATTACATAGTATGCAAACAACTCGTTGGAAATTATACAGTGATAGTGAACATGCTTGGAATGCAATGATCGCTGCATGTGAAAAAGCAGAGGTAAGTATCGACCTTGAGCAATTTATATTCGTTGATGATGCTATTGGACAACGCTTCATTGATGTTTGTGCACGTAAGGCCAAGGAAGGCGTGCAAATACGATTCCTCTGGGATGCTGCGGGAAGCTTTAGCTTCTTTGGTTCAGCTATCGCTGACGATTTAAAAAAGAAAGGCATTCATTTACTCTTCTTTAAGACGCTTATCCCCGGTTTTTTTAACATACATAATTATCGATCGTGGTACCTACGCAACCATCGTCGTTCACTCGTCATCGACAGCAAAATTGCTTTCACTGGTAGTATCGGCGTATGGGAAAAGATGCGCACATGGCGCGAGACAAACATAGAAATACAAGGGCCTGTTATTCACGATATACAGGCGGCATTTGAAACTATGTGGCATCGTGCTCTCGGACAGAAAGAGACTCGTGAAGAGAAGAAGCTTGGCCGTAAAAAAGTACACATGCGTAATAAAGGTGAATTTATCTATGAGACCAATAACCCTATTCCCCGCAAACGATATCTCTATTATCGAGTCATGGAAGCAATGCGCAATGCCGAGAAGAGTATTTATATAACTACGCCGTATTTCGTGCCGACAGTCAGACTCTCACGTATATTGCGACTCGCTGCATACCAAGGTGTGGATGTGCGTATTATTATACCCAAAGTATCAGATCACCCTGTTGTCGATCTTGCGGCTAGCTCATATTTTCAAAAGATGTTTGATGCTGGGGTGAAGATATACTATTACAAAGGAGCGACTGCTACCGGCAATAGAATGATACATAGCAAAACCTTCATTATCGATGAAAACTGGGCAAGTATCGGAACGCTCAATATGGACACGATTAGTCTGTTATATAACTTTGAAGCAAATATTGTATCTACCAATCATCATTTCGTCGGTGAGATACTGAAGAGTTTTTGGAGTGATATCGAACATTCAGAGCTCATCGACACCAAAACGTGGAAACGACGTATTTTCCTCCAGAAAATACCCGAAATGCTCGTTAAACCAATTCGCAAGTTCTTATAAACCGAAAAATTTGCAAAATACCCAAAGCCGTGCTATAAATAAGACTCTTTAAACACCTTGAGCACTTACCGAGTTCGAATCAATCATTTCATAAAGTCACCTGAACTACGTGTTATCACAGAAGACGGAGGTAATTTAGGCGTTATTACTCTTCAACAGGCTTTGACCGAAGCACAGGCTCGAGGCCTCGATCTTATCGAAATATCCCCTACCGCAGTCCCACCGGTTGCAAAAATCATGGATTATGGTAAATTTCAGTACACAGAGAAAAAGAAGGTAAAAGTGGCTAAATCACGGGCCCAGACTTCCGATCTCAAGAACATTCAGGTTAAAATAGGCACCGGAGACCACGATCTCGAACTAAAGGCCAAAAAAGCCTCAGAATGGCTCAAAGAAGGCCATCGCGTCCGAATTGACCTCTTCCTCATTGGCCGCTCAAAATATATGGATTTCAAGTTTCTCAAAGAGAGACTCGACCGAATATTCAAGCTTATTACGGTAGAATACCGTGTAGCAGAAGAGCCAAAGAAGGGCCCGAAGGGACTGACAACCATTATTGAAAAGAAGTAGTAAAACCAACAACATGAAAACAAACAAATCATATCTAAAGCGCCTTAAAGTTACCAAAAACGGTAAGATTCTTGCGCGTGCAACTGGTCAAAACCACTTCAATTCAAAGGAGTCAGGTCGTTCTCAGCTTCGTAAAGCCCGAATGCAGAACTTCCCTATGAGCAATAAGGAGAAGAGCCGCTTTCTCATCAATTTATAATATTTAAATAAACTAATATGACACGAGTAAAAAAAGGAGTACACGCCCTGAAGACCCGACGAAATGTCCTTAAGCAGGTTAAAGGATATCGTTTCCGCCGTTCAAAGACTGAGCGAGCTGCTTATGATGCTATTTCACACGCTGGAGCTTATGCTTTCGCACACCGACGAGACAAAAAAGGTGATTTTCGACGACTTTGGAATGTTAAGATCAATGCCGCTCTCCGAGCTATTAATCCTGAGCATTCATACAGCAAGTTTATTGGTAGCCTAAAAAAGGCCAATATCTCTCTTGACCGAAAGGCTCTTGCTCATCTTGCAGAACATCATTCAAAGACTTTTGCCGCTGTCGTTAAGAAGGCTGCTTAGTTAGACTCTTCATCTACTAGAGATCATACTTCCTCCCTCTTTCGGGATAAAAACCATTGACTCCGACCTCATCGCGGAGTCTTTGTGCTAAATAGAGCGAAGCTTTAGGCTCACCCATAACAACGAAGACCTTCTTAAGGGTATCGTGCGCCGTCGCAACAAACTCTACAAGATGATCTGAATCCTTATGTGAAGAATATCCGAGGATCTCTTCGATACTAGCTTTTATATCAACAGGTACGCCGGCAATAGTAAGATGCTTCGCCCCATCAGCAATGGTTCGTCCGAGAGTCCCTACACCCTGATAGCCTACGAAGATAATCGTATTCTTAGGATCACTTAAATACATCACTTCATGATGAAGCATTCGTCCACCAGTAGACATTCCTGAACCTGCGAGGATAATCTTTGGTGCTCGAGCGTGATCGATATCCTTTGATGCATCTGCAGTGATGGTGAACTCAAGTTTTGGGAAATTAAATATATCCCCTGTTGTCTTAATCTCTTGCTGAGCCTTTTCATTAAAAAGTTCGGTACTCTTCTCGTATACATCGGTCACTTTGATAGCGAGCGGTGAATCCACGAAGACCGGTATTGAAGGTATTTCCCCTCCCTCTATCATACGATTAAGCTCATAGAGTAGTACCTGTGTTCGTTCGAGAGAGAAAGCAGGAATAAGTACGGTGCCATTACGCTTAATGGTATCGAGGATAATATCCTGCAACTTCTTCCTTCTTTCATCCTTAGGCTCATGATTCCTGTCTCCATATACACTTTCCATAACGAGATAATCCGCCCCAGTAACCGGCTCAGTATCGCGAAGAAGCGGTGTCGGGGTATTACCAAGATCACCAGTAAATACGATCTTCTTCGAAGCCCCCTTACTATCAGTATGAGTAAATTCAAACATTGAAGAACCGAGTATATGCCCTGCGTCTTTTAGGAATACCGAAAGATTAGGAGAAATCGTCTTCTTCTCATGATATGGAATCGTCTGCCACAACGGGAAGCTCTTAGTCACGTCATCGAGATCATAGAGTGGAGTGACATTGTCTCGATGAGCTTCTTTAGCAAGAATACCAACTGCATCCTCGAGAATGAGGCGTGCGAGGTCCTTGGTCTGTTCAGTTGAGTAAATAATACCCTTAAAGCCTTCTTTAACGAGCTTTGGAATTCGGCCGACATGGTCAAGGTGAGCGTGAGTAATAAAAAGATAGTCGATACTCGATACATCGTATCCAAATGGTTCCCTATTCACATCCTCAGCAGTCTTCTCCCCTTGCGTCAGACCGCAATCAACAAGTATTCGCAATGGCATAACTCCCCCAACTTCCAAAAGGAAATTCGCACCTGTTACAGAGCCGATTCCTGAATAAAAGGTTACATTAAAAATATCATTCATACTGCTATTGTAGCACACCGAAATAATGAAAAGATAAAGATTAAATAAAATCCCGATAAACAAAAAAGCCGCAAACTCTAAGAGCTGCAGACTTTCTTGGTGGGTTATCTGAGTATTGCAACCTAGATTTTAATCCAGGTGGGTCTTCTATGGTCAACACCAAGGTGCGACACAAGTTGAGCCGTAGCTCTCGAAGTCCCAAAATATAATTTATAGGGTTAATACTCCGATAACCCACTCAATTATACTCTAGCCAAATATACCGTCGAGATTGACATCGTACATAATCTGTTCTTGCACAATCTTATAGTCAATAATTTCATCTTTTGTGAACCAGTGAACGATCTCATTCTTTGCTTCAGCTACTGAACCGGAAGCATGAATAATATTGCGCACTGAACGAATATCAGACTCAGACATTTGATATGAATCGAGTACATAATCGCCTCGTATCGTGCCCACAGGAGATGTAAGTGGTTCAGTTCCACCAGTAATCTTACGCACGATAGCGACTGAATGTGCACCTTGCCAGACCATAGCGATAACAGGACCGCTGGTCATATATTTTTTAAGTTTACCAAGAAGCAAACCAGTTAATTCAAGTGGATCTTCGGTTGGTGGCGTAAGCCCTTTATCCTTAAAACCTTTAATAGACTTCTCACCCGTAATTCTTCTCCATTCTGGATCGAGCGTATAGTGCTTCTCTATAAATTCTTCAGTCGGAACTACCATTTTAATCGCAACAAGCTTAAGACCTACTCGCTCATAGCGCTGTATCACTTCCCCAATAAGGCTCCTCTGTATTCCATCAGGCTTAATAACAACGAGTGTTTGTTCGTGTTTAAAATGTGTATTCATATGTAAAATTAATTATTGAAGCTTAGCTCGAACCTTTGCTAAATCTACCTGATCATTGATCCCTGACTCTACTTTATTGAGAGATTTAATCTCCTGAATCGTCTTTTTAATTTCATCTAAGAATTCCTGATTAATCTTATTTTTAGCCTCCATATAGACCATAGCAAGTGTTACGAGTGCTTGTCCCCGATCAGCATCAGAGAGTGGAGCATTAACAACACTCGCGAGTACTGCCTTCGCTTCTTCGAGCTTACCTTGTTGAATTAAACTACCTAAAGATGAGATATTATTCATGGCTTTATGCTGTTATTGGGCTAGCTTGGAACTTTTTAATAAGCTGTTTCATAAGGATCTTTTTCAAAACAGTTGCTGGTTCAGATGGATCGAGAACCACAAGAATTTCTGTAAGGATTGTTACGATAGAATCCCTTGTCTCTTGCTCACTCTTAGTTCCCAACTTCTTAACTGATAGTACTTCAGAAAGTGATTTTTGGAGACCTGAAAACTGATCTGCTTTATTTAGTTGCACCTGATTAAACGCAGCCATGACTGCATCGGTAACCTTCTGTTCAGCCGCTTTATTAAGCGAATTAACAATTCTTTCTTCTTCACCCTCTGCAATATATTCAATTCCAGTCTCATTACCAACCTTTGATTCAACAAGCTTATCGTATGCTTTTGCAAAACTATCAAGACCTTTCTGTTCTGCAATCTTATTGACCGTGTTCCCGAGCTTAAGTGTTGCAATCTTTACAACTTTCTTAGTCATTTCTTCATGTGCAAAAAGAGCATTGCGTGTATTGGCTAGCGAACCTTTCAACTTTCCTAAATCAGCCTCTTTTTCACTCTTTAACTCTTGATATTTCTGTTGTTGGGCTGCAGCTTCTGTTGATATTTGTGCACGACGCTTTGCAATGCCCTCTGTTGTCAACGGACCTCCATATAAACCCGCAATCTTACGTGCATTTGATATATCCTGACTTTCTCCATAATTCCCCGTAAACGCACCCCAAAGTAAACCGGCATTCATTTTAACCTTACCCCATGTATTAGAAGCTTTATCTGCTGTCTGAAGGATTTGATCCATATCATGCATCTCTTTTGCTCGAGCCTCAAAGCCTCCGTTAATCGCAAGATTGTCGATGTCTGATTGTGCCTGTGCGATTTCTTCAGGCAATCGATTGTATGTATCGATACGCTCCTGCATATCCATAACTTCCTTCGGACTCTCTACCGCTAAATTATTCAGATATTCATCTACGCAAGATATGTCTTTTTCGCTAAGTGCAATACCGAGCTCTGCACTAATTTCTTTAGAATATATTTCTTTAACTGCTTTACTTACACCTTCAACAGCTTCGTAAACTTCAAACCTCTCCTGCATATCCTCAGGCGAGATATCACCCTCTTTTGCATCTGAAAATTTCGCAAGAAATTCAGCGAAACCTTTGGTATTCAACGCTTTCTCTACATTGAAACCTTCAGTAAGCTCTGCTTCTGCTTCTGGTGATGTTGGATTTAGTGTGGCCATAAAATTATTATATTATGGATATAGTATACAACATTATTTATTTTTTGTATTTCAACATGATGGCGTCTTCAACAGTGGCGCGATCTTTGCCGTACTTTAGATATGAGAGCTCTTTAATGCTTTCAACTACTGATACGTCACCCTTCGGAGGAGGCAAGGTCTCGATATTAAACGGCTTAACTGGGCGACCATTTGCGAGCATTTTAATGTAAGCATTACGATTGTCGACTGACATAATGTCCTTTGCATTGAAGACCGGCGAGAACTGTTTCTCGAGATATTCGGCGTCCTCAGCACCCACACGAAATGCAGCTATAGAACCAACGTTACCGAAGACTGAGTCACGTATCCCCTCTTCAAGCTGTGCGATGAACTGGTGTGCGACAGAGAGCGAGAGCTTGTACTTACGAGCTTCAGAAAGAATAGTTGAAATAGAATCAGTCGTAACGTTCTGGAACTCGTCGATATAGAGATAAAATGGTGCGAGAGCAAGTGGCTTACCGTCCGGACCCATTTTACCTACAACATCCACACGAGAAAGTGCAGCCATCAGTATTTTACCTACGATAATAAGACCGATAAGGTTGGCATTAATGTCACCGAGGCGACCCTTTGAAAGATTGACCAGCAGAATCTTTTTAGTATCCATAATCTCACGGAAATTAATACTTGAATTCTCCTGCGCAATAATCGGTCGCATAATATCGTTCGACAAGAACACGTCGAACTTACTTGTGATGTATGGCACGACGTTAGCAAGCGATGCTTCACCTCCCGCTTTATCTGCGACTTCTTTCCAGAACTGCACGACGATAGGGTTCTTACAATGAGAAATCTTCATCTCACGATACACTTTATTAGACAGAACTCGCGATACATCAAGCAGGGTATTACCCGACTCCGGATCCTCCATAACAAGAAGCACGGCATTTCTAAAGTATTGTTCGAACATCGGTCCTCCCGCTGTCTTCATATCAAAAAGTTTATTGAAGATAGAGAGCATTTCGTTAACGACGAAAGTCTTCTGCTCAGGGAAACGGCGATCATATTCGAGCATGTTAAGCGCCATAGGACGCGCGGTATGCGATGGATCAAAATAAATTACATCTTCGTAACGAGACTTGGGAATAAGAGAAAGAATATCCTGAATATCAGAACCGTGTGGATCAATCATACAGACACCCTCCCCTGCGGCAATGTCTTGCGCAAGCATATTTTTCAAAAGCGTGGTCTTACCAGTACCAGTCTGTCCGATAACGTAGAAGTGTCGGAGTCTATCCTCTGCTGTCATGAAGACCTTAGTCTCGGTGTTGCGATCTCGATTAACCCCAAGGAGGACGTAGCCGGGGGCAGGAGTATTGGCTTGTTCATTTGAACCAGCAGAAGAAGCCGCCGATGCCGGAGGACGAGGAAGATCAAGCGGTGCCGGTGCAGTACCAGCCTTTGCAACCTTAAGATGAGGAGATGATTTCAATACCGTAGCTGGGAAATGCATAATCGATGTGAGCTCTTTTATAGAAGCGTACATTTGGCTCTTTTCATCATAGAGTCTAAAAGTATAATCATGTAGAAGGTCCCGTAAAGCACCTTTTTTAGCATGATCGAACTGTACACGGTTACCCGAAGTATTTTCGAATTGATTAAATGAAGACTCTATGTCCGCAAGGATAGCTTGCGCGGTCGTCTCATTCTCACCAGAAGCTATAATCCTCAAGTCTATAGCCATAATCGGAGAAGCTAATTTCTCTTTAATAGCTTCGACTACTGTCTGGTCGACTCGCTGTGCAGCTTCGCGCTTCTTTTCTTTTGCCTTTTCTTTCTCTTCTTTAGTTGCAGGCATTACAAAATCAGAAACGCCTTTAATAAAGCCATCAAAATGCTTTATAAGCCCACTCTCGCTATTAGCTATTGCTTCGCTTACTTTCTCGCCCTTCATGATCTCTTCGAGAATCTTATGATACTTTTTAGCTGGACCTTGTCCTGCAGGACGAATTATGATCTGCACCGCAGCACCCTCTCCATGCGTCTTTATTTTTGAGAAGCTATTGAGAAGAATATTTAGCGGATCATGATCGAATTTATCATATGTTTTAAGTGGCCAAACGGAATTCTTGGCATAGCGAGCACTTGCAGCTACAGTCACTCCTTCTTCATTAAAAATATTGTAATCGTCTTTCTTCTCGATGATCTTTGCATTATGGAAAACCGCGAGTATTTGCTTCTCAAAAAGGCTCTTCTTACTATCGTGCACCGCAACGTGGAAAGCGAATTCATCACTATGATTCGCCACCGCAAGCTCTATAGTAAAATAGCCCGTTCCAGAGCCAGTCGCTTCCCCACCGACCGACATCATACCAGCATAAAACTGCTCCATTGAAGAAATCACTTCTTTGAGAGCGCGCTCTTTACCCTCATCGGTCTTCTCGGGCAATGTAATCTCATAGAGCGTCATATGTAGCGCTTTAAACTCTGGAGTCTTCTCCGGAAGTCCTTGTAGCTCGAAGCCTGCTTTGATGTATTGCACGAGGAAACGTTCAAAATCCCTCTCAACATGAGGGTTATTCATTTTACCTACGATATCAAGAGCATTTCGTACGCCATGAGTCTGAAGAATTCCTAAAAGTTCGGCGATCTTCTCATCGTGTTCTTCAGGCGAAAGTTCGAGGACAATAGCTTCCGACTTTTCTTTTGCAAGAGCAAAGTCTTTATGTAAAAGTTGTTCTTTCGGAGTGTTTTTGTATTCATGAAGAGTCTCTTGCACTAGAGCATCGCGACTCTTATCTGGACCACCTTCTTGGCGAATTGCCGCAACCTCCTTTTCTTTTGCAGCAAGACGTTCACGTAGATACGCCAATTCTTGTTCAGGCGTCTGTAAATTTTTTGACTCTTGTGACGGTGAGAAAATTTCCATTTCCCTATATCATATCACGATCAAGTTATATCGTCAGTATCTCTGGAGCACCTTTTGTGATTAACACAGTGTGTTCAAAATGAGCGCTTGGTTTACCGTCATATGTGCGAATAGTGTATCCATCAGGATCAATAGTAACTTCTCGAGAACCTAGATTAAACATTGGTTCAATTGCAATTACCATACCCGCACGTAAAACATCACCCTTTTGATGGTGTGCTCCGGCGCTTGTTCCGCGCACTCCAGAAATATAGTTTGGTACATATGGATCTTCATGAACATCGTAACCAACCCCATGTCCTACAAGTTCTTCAACTATGCCATATCCCTTACCGCCATTCACACTTTTACCCCCTCCACCACGTCCAAAACGCTCTATAGCCATACTTATATCCCCAATGTAGTTTCCACCCTTAGCAGCAGTAATGCCTGCCTTTAAAGCCTTTTCTGTGGCTTCAACAAGGTCTTTGACCTCGGTTGAGACTTTGCCAACCGGTACGGTCACCGCCATATCCGTAATGAGACCACGATGAACAAGAGCGAAATCGATACTTACGATATCACCCTCTTCAAGTACGCGGTTATTTTCAGTAGGAATGCCGTGCACCACTTCATCATTTACAGATATGCAGGTACTTGCAGGATATGGTCGCTTCGCTCCATATGGTTTGTAATTTAAAATAGCGGACTTATCCCCCGAACGATTACCGTTGGCGTCCTTATCAAATTCTCCAATAAGACGAACCGCTGCAGCATCGAGCTCTGCAATATCAAGATCAGGCTTAACCATAGCCACCAAAGCACGCATAATAGCAGCGTGTCGTCTGCCACCTTCTCGTAATATGGCTATATCTTCTTTTGTCTTAATAGTTATCATATTGGCTATTTTGCGAAAACTTTCTTGATAAGCTCGTTGTGTGTGTCTTCTACTGACTGTTCGCCGTTAATTTCATAAAAATCATATTCTGGATTGGTACGATAGAACTCTACGGTTGGCATTACTTTCTCGTCGAACCACTTCAAACGAGCTTTAATATCCACCTCATTATCATCATGCCGCCCTCGAACGAGCAAATGTTTAGTTGCCCATTCTGCAGAGACATTTATATAAATAACCTGTGGTCGACTAATCTTATAGAATTCAAAAATCGAGTGAAGAACGCCCGCTTCATGGACTTTACGTGGCATACCATCGAAAATGAGATGTTCATTACCATTGTATTCTCGAACGAGAATGTTGGTCCACATGTATACAGCTAAGAATTCAGGTTGCAGTCCGCCGACTTCATCGACTTGTCGAGATAATTTAGCGGTATAGCTTGTGCGAGCCATGAAGTCACGAAATTCATTGCCACTCTGAATATAAAGAACACTTGGAATGCCTGTATCTTCCGGTTCTGAAGACTTTAAGAGATGTTCAGAGAGAAGATTTGCCTGTGTACCCTTTCCACAGCCAGAACGGCCAATCATTATAAAAGCTTTTTTATTCATGCATAAAGTATAACAAATCCGATGGATTTTAATACTCTTGCATTGAGATCTGAGCGTCTACTTTCTTTACAAGGTCAAGGATAACTGAGACAACGATGAGGAGTGCTGTTCCGCCGATAGCAAGCATCTGGTTACCAGTAACTGACTGCATAATAAGTGGAAGTACTGCAACGATACCAAGGAATAATGCACCAACAAGAGTAATTCGAGTCACAACCTTACCGAGATAAAGCATTGTTGAATCACCTGGGCGAATACCTGGAATAAAAGCACCACCCTTCTGGAGATTCTCAGATATCTGCTTAGGATCAAACGTAACTGCAGTATAGAAGTACGTGAAGATAACAACAAACAAGAGGTACAAGCTATTGTATATCCAGCCGTTTGCCAAGATATTACCTACTAAAGTAGCGAAATGAGCGACAGTTGCATTTGAAGCGGTAGCGAAGAAGCCAGCGACTACTCGAGGGATAACAAGTATTGAAAGAGCGAATATGATAGGAATAACACCAGCCTGATTGAGGCGAAGTGGAAGATATGTAGAAACACCACCGTAGACTTTATTACCTCGAACCTGCTTAGCGTAGGTTACAGGAATTGATCGTTCGGCTTCAGTAACAAATACCACCGTGAGGATAACAATAAGACCAACAGCGAGAGCCACAATGTAAACTGGAATAGATGCAGAATCAAATGTAGCGCTAAACTGAAGAGCCTTCGTAGGAAGCTGAGCTATAATACCAGCGAAAATGATGAGTGATACTCCGTTTCCAATACCGAATTCGCTAATAAGTTCACCAATCCACATAAGGAGGATAGAACCTGCAGATATAACGATGATGTTGGTAAATAGAGCACCGATAGACAAAGAACCAAGAACATTCTGGCTCTGGAGAAGTTTAATAAAACCGAGTGCTTGGATAAGTGCTAAAGGAACCGCTAGAAGTCGTGAATACTGAGAAAGCTTCTGGCGTCCTCGCTCTCCTTCCTCTTGGAAAAGAGACTTCAATCGTGGTGACATCATTGTCAAAAGCTGCATGATAATAGATCCTGTGATGTAAGGACCTACTCCAAGCATCACGATAGAGAAATGTGATATTCCTCCACCTGAGAAGACATCAAAAAGACCGAGGATTTGATTCCCTGAGAGGAATTTAGCCAGAGACGCTGCATTAATTCCAGGCATAGGAATAGACGCGAGTAGTCTAAACACTACAAGTGCTCCAAGCGTAAAGAGAACCTTTTTTCTCATACTAGGATCTCGAAACACTGTCTTCATTTTTTCCAAAAATGTATTCATTATTTAACTGTAACAGAACCACCAGCTTTTTCAATCGAAGCCTTAGCTCCTACAGATACGATACAACCTGAAATAGTCACTTTCTTTGAGAATTCAGCCTTATCAGCAGGCTTTTTGCCGCCAATAATCTTGATTTTAGGGATATTACCGCCAAGCATTGAAACGAGCTTCTTCTCTACAAGGATCTTTGGAGTAATAACTTCACCCGCTGAGAATGTAGCCTCGATCATTTCAAGAGATACATTCACTGGCTTAATAGCAAAAGACTTAAATGAGCTCTTGCCACGACCTCGAAGCTTTGGAATACGCTTAATGAAGTCTCGGAGTTCTGGACGGCGCTTGTTTCCTGCGCGTGCTGTCTGACCCTTACCTCCTCGGCCAGAAGTCTTACCTCGGTGTCCTCCACGACCAACGATCATTGTCGGCTTATTTTTGTGAACTGGTTGTACGTTGTGGCTCTGCATAAAATTTTATTATTTTGAATTAGAAACTGGCGCCGCTTCTCGAGAAGATACTCGATTAACAAATCGAGCTGGCTTGCCGGTCTTGCTTATCATTGAGAGAGCGGTAATAGTTGCACGAGCGATATTAAGCTTGTTCTTGCTACCAGAACGTAGCTTTGCAACTACATCCTTAATACCTGCAAGCTCGATCACATTTCGTACTGCGCTACCTGCTACAACTCCACGGCCCTTTGCAGGCATCATCGTAACGACAGCGCTTGAATATTTAGCTTCGATAGCGTGAGGAATAGACATTGTAGGGAGAAGAGCGACCTTAATCATATTCTTCTTTGCATCTCGTGTAGCCTTATCGATAGCAAGTGAAGTATCCCCTGCCTTACCAAGACCTACACCAACCTTACCCTTTCGATCTCCTGAGACTACTGCAACAGAGAAGCTAAATCGTCGTCCTCCAGCAGCCACTCGAGTTACGCGGCGGATATTGATGATCTTTGTGTCGAATTCAGGCTTGATTCGCTCACGACCAGATCGCTCTGGACGTCGTGAAGGTGGGCGTCGATTGCCACCCATAGCACCACGTCGGTCTCCTCGTGGATCGTTTGAGAAATTAGCTGCAACTCCGGCTGGAGCGGCTGTTGGTGTTGCGGGAGCTATTTGGTTTTTTGTGGTATCGTCCATAGTATTTAAATAATCGTTTTATTAGAATATAAGTCCTCCTTCTCGAGCAGCATCTGCAATTGCCTTAATCTTACCTGTATAAAGGTAACCGCCTCGATCAAAGACTACTTTAGTAATCTTAAGGGCTTTCGCTTTCTTTGCAAGCTCGATACCAGCAGTCTTTGCATCTGCTGAATGTGCTTGTGCTAATGTATGACCCTTATCATCATTGATAAGCTGAACATACATGCCTTTATTTGATCGAAACACAGACAAACGAGGACGTTCTTCGGTACCAGAAATGGTAGCTCGAATACGTCGGTGACGTCGTTCAATCTTTTCAATTTTTGTTTTAGCGGTACTCATATATTTTATTTATATTAGACAGACTTCTTACCCTGCTTTCTTCGGACAACCTCATTATCATATCGAACTCCCTTACCCTTATATGGTTCAGGCTTCTTAAGTGATCGGACCTTTGCGACAAACTGGCCAACCTTCTCAACATCGATACCAGATACGGTAATAACGTTCTTATCTGCGGTAACCTTAAGACCTGCCGGAATAGCGAGCTTAATTGGGTGAGAGAAACCAAGCGCGAGGTGAAGATCAGTTCCCTTAACGTCTGACTTGAAACCGATACCTTCAACAATAAGCTTCTTTTCGAAAGCCTTATTAACACCTTCAATCATATTATTAACGTGAGCTGAATATGTTCCCCAAAGAGCGTTAATTTCGAGGCTTGTTCGAACAGGTACAAGTGTAATAGTGCCATTATCAATCTTAATCTCAACTTCAGACTTGAATGTTCGAGTAAGTTCTCCTAATGGACCTTTCACAGTGAAAACGCCGTTTGCTATGGTAGCAGTAGTCTTCTCAGGTATTGTTAGTATTCTTTTTCCAATTCTTGACATATATGTATATAAAATAAATTACCAAACTTTGAAAAGCACTTCGCCACCGACCTTTTGTTTTCGTGCATCAACATCAAGCATAATACCCTTTGGGGTAGAAAGCACGACATTACCGAAACCATTCCTAAACGGACGAATATCCTTAGCCTTCTGATAAATTCTTCGAGAAGACTTTGAAACTCGCTGCACTCCGTGTACAACTGGCTCACCTGCAACGTTTGCACCCTGTGATGCTGGTGCAGCAATGTATGACAATGTTACTTCAAGAGTCTTTTCTGACTTCTTGCCTTTGCTCTCGACTAACTTAAGATAGCCGGCTTTTGCAAGAACATGCGCAATAGACTCTTTAAGTAAAGAATGCGGCATACATACTACTGCCTTGTTGGCATCGCTTGCGTTCTTTACGCGTGTTATGAAATCTGCAATTGGGTCTGTTACCATATAATTATATTATTGTATTACCAAGATGACTTCTTAATTCCTGGAATAACTCCTTCGTTAGCGAATTCTCTAAAGCAGATTCGGCATAGATCGAAATCTCGCATATAGCCATTCTTACGACCACAGCGGAAACAACGTCGAACAACGCGCGACTTGAATTTCGGCTTTCGTGCTGCTCGTGCTTTTACTGATGTCTTTGCCATAATATGACTTTTTTACGTGTGTTTAATTATTGATCTTGCTATAAAAAACGAAAACTGTTGGTTAGCTTCCGCTCTATGTGGCGGCCTGCTTCCAACACCTTTTGTGTTTACCTACTTTCGAATAACTCTGGTATCCTATCAGATGACCCTTTCGAAGTCAAACTGAAATACTACCTCTTCAACATTACTTCTTCTTGACCTCTTCCTTCTTGAAAGGAAAACCGAGGTGTTCGAGGAAAGCAATAGTCTGAACCTTATCAGAAGAAGATGTAACAACTGTGATCGCCATGCCGAAAACATCCTTTAGATCTTCGTCTGAAGTCTCAGGGAAGATAGTGTGTTCTCGAATACCGAATGTATAGTTACCCATTTCATCAACTGAAGTTCGTGAAATTCCTCGGAAGTCCTTTGTTCGAGGGAGAGAAATGTTAGTTAGACGATCGAGGAAATCATTCATTCTCTTACCTCGTAGTGTTACTTGGTAACCTACAGGATCTCCTGTTCGCACCTTAAATGAAGCGATTGACTTCTTCGCACCTCGAAGAGCTGGCTTCTGGCCTGTAATCTTTGCAACACGGTCAGCAATAAGCTCAATTTTCTTCTTGTCCTTAATTGAACCTACACCTGTAGATACGACAACCTTGATAAGTCGTGGTGACTGCATTGGGTTAGTATAACCAAAGCGCGCCTTTAGGTCAGCGTAGCTTGCCTTTTCGAGTTCTTTAATTGTCTTGTGTGTCGTTTTCATAAAAATTTACTTATTATTTCTTTGAAGCTTTAGTAGCCTTCTTAGGAGTTGCAGCAGAAACAAGTGCTACATTTGAAACATCGATAGGCATAGCCTTATCTACGATAGTACCCTTCTGGCCTTCTTTGCGAGGTCGCTGGTGTCGCTTGAGTAAGTTAATACCATATACGATTACTTTATTTTCCTTAGGTAAAGACTTGATGACCTTTCCAGTCATACCTTTACACTTGCCAGTCAAAATTATTACATTGTCGTCTTTTTTTATAGCCATGGTGTTATTTATACTATTTCTGGTGCTCGGGAAGCAATAGTCTGGAAACCTTTCTCAGCAAGCTCGCGAGGAATTGGGCCGAAAATACGTCCTGCGATTGGCTCCTTCTTTCCCTTTTCAATAATAACTACTGAGTTTTCATCAAAACGAACGTATGATCCATCCTTTCTTCGGAAAGGCTTTCGCTGACGAACTACTACCGCCTGAAGAATATCCTTCTTCTTAATAGCTTTTCGTGGTTCTGCCTTCTGTACAGAAAGTACTACGAGGTCACCAATCTCAGCATAGCGCTTCTTTGAGCTACCAAGCACTTTGAAAATACGGCCGATTTTGGCACCGCAATTATCTGTTATTCGTACGATTGAGCGTGGCTGGATCATATTAGTTAATTATTTTAAATGATTTATGTCGAGAAATAGGTCGGCATGATTCGATAGTAACCTTATCGCCTATTTTCTTTGTATTACCAAGATCATGAACCTTATAGCGCTTTCGGAGGTTGATAAACTTCTGATACTTCTCGTCTTTAACATATCGTTCAACAAGAACAACAATAGTGTCTTTCATTTTGTCGGATACGACAACACCTGAAAGAGTCTTTCGTTTTGGTGTGTATGTCTTTGTTGTAGTTGTTTCTTTCATGTTTTTAGTATTTTTGTGAGTTTCAGTCTGGCTGTTATATCACAGTTTTGTTTAAATTGCCATACCCATACCAGCTCGGCTAACAATCTTAGTCTTTACTGATATCTTTGTTCCTGCTTTTCGGAGAGCTTCGAGAGCAATCTTGTCATCAACTCCGTCGATTTCAAAAAGAATACGACCTGCTTTAACTGGAGCCACGAATCCAACTGGATCTCCCTTACCCTTTCCGAGCTTCACTTCAGCAGGCTTCTGTGTAAATGGTCGATCTGGGAAAATTCGCACCCATACTTTCCCTGACTTTGTAGCGTAACGAGCCATAACCTTACGAGCAGCTTCGATCTCGTTTGATGTTAGACGGCCGTATTTAAGAGCTTTCAAACCGAATGAACCGAATGAAAGGTTAATACCACGTGTTTCAACAGCGACCGCAAGCTTCTTTGCGTTCTTTCGGCCTGTGTGCCACTTTCGGAATTTTACTTTTTTAGGGAAAAGCATGGTAGTAATTAATAATTATATAAATATTATGCGCGTTCTCGACTATCTCGTGCTGGAGCAAATCCAGCCTGTGCTACTGCAGCGGCCTTTGCGTCCTTAGCGAAGATCTCGCCCTTATAAATCCAGACCTTAATACCGATATCACCGTAGGTCATATGAGCTTTCTCACGAGCGAAGTCAATGTCAGCTCGAAGTGTCTGAAGTGGAATTCGACCCTTCTTAAGATCTTCCTGTCGGGCCATTTCGGCACCACCTAGACGACCTGAGAGCTTAATACGAGCACCCTGAACCTCTTTGTTAGCCATAACCTTCTCAAGAGCCTGCTTAACGACACGTCGGAAAGGAAGACGCTTTTCAAGACCTTCCGCAACCATAAGACCGACAATAGCTGAATTGGCTTCTGGATTACGAACTTCTTCGATATCAATCTTTAGTTCTTGACCTGTAAGATCAATCTTACGCTTAGCAAGAAGCTTGATAAGCTTGTTTCGTAGAGTCACAACTCCATCCCCTGCTCGGCCAACAATCATACCTGGTCGTGAAGACTTAATAACAATTCGGAGAGCCTTCTGATTACGTTCGATATGAACATCAGCAATAAAAAACTGTCGCAATTCCTTAATCAAATATTCACGAATGATGATGTCGGCCTTTAGGTAATTACGGTATTGCTTATCAACACCAAACCATCGGCTTTTCCAATCGCGAATAACTCCTAATCTATGTGAATATGGGTGTACAGAATGTGACATGTTATTTTTTTGCTGTTATATCTGCTTTAGCGACTTTAGCACTTTCTCGAAATGCCCAACGTCGAGCTTTAACAGGCTTATCTGCAAGAGGAGCAAGAGTAACAAGCACATGGCTTGATCTCTTGTGAATTGGGTGTGCTGAACCTCGTGATACTGGCATTGATCGCTTTAGTGTAACACCTCCGTCAATTCTAAATTCTTTGATGAAAAGATTAGCCTTATCAATATTAAAATTATTCTTTGCATTAGCTACTGCAGAATTCAATAGATCTGAAAGAGGACCTGTAGCCTTCTTTGGAAGAAAAGCGAGCATATTTAGCGCTTCTACTACCGACTTACCACGAACAAGATTAGCTACGGATCGAACCTTTCGAGGAGACTGGCGGTAATTTTTTAGTGATGCAGTAATCATATATGTAAATCAGTTTATTTTGCTGCTGGCTTAGCCCCTGGAGTTGTTGCCTCCTTTGCTGACTTTGCAGCTGCAATTTCAGACTCCTTTTGTTTCATTTCAAGCTCCTTCTGCATCTTACCTCCGTGTCGTACGAACTTGCGTGTAGGTGAGAATTCGCCAAGTCGATGTCCGACCATGTCTTCAGTAACAAGTACTTCGACATGCTGTCGTCCATTGTAAACACCGAAAGTAAAACCAATCATTTCTGGAGCAATCTGAGAACGGCGGTACCAAGTCTTAATAAGCCCCGTTTCAAGCGGTTTCTTTCCTGCAATCTTTTTTAGGAGTCGTTCTTCTACGAACGGGCCTTTTTTAAGTGATCGTGACATTTTATAAATAAATAAGCTCTACTGAGCTTGGTTTCCCATGCTAACAAAACCTTCGTCTTTAGTCAAATAAATCGTTTGAAATTAACCGTGAAAGTGATCTATTATTTTTAATAAAAGACTCTCAATTATTTTCTTCGTCGATTTGATTAAAAGATCCATACTCTATTAAACTACTATCTCAAAAAACTCTTACTACTCGCCCTTCTTGGCCTTACCCACTCGTCTTCGTGAAACAATGAAGACGTTTGAGTATTTCTTCGGTGTACGAGTCTTCTGACCCTTACCCGACGGCTTACCCCAACGGGTCTTAGCACGTCGTAGGCCTCGTCCCTGACGACCTTCACCTCCTCCGTGTGGGTGATCCACAGGGTTCTGTGCAGTACCTCGAACTGTAGGACGAATACCGAGCCATCGAGAACGGCCGGCCTTACCAATATTAACAAGCCGATTCTCATCGTTTGAAACGGTACCGATGCTTGCCCAAGCATTCTCATCTACACGGCGTACTTCTGTAGATGGCATTTTGATGTGAGTAAATCCTGCATCATTTGCAATAACCTGACCAAATGAACCAGCTGATCGAACAAGTCGTGCTCCACCTTCTGGTCGGATTTCAACATTGTAGACGAATGTACCAACTGGAATCTTCTTAAGTGGTAGACGATTACCTGTTACAACTTCGGCTGTTTCAGATACGATGAATTTATCACCAACCTTAGTTGTCTTTGGAACAAGAACGTAACGCTTTTCTCCATCAGCATAATTCACGAGTGCGATGAAGCCTGTTCGGAAAGGATCATATTCAATAGTTGTAATAGTCGCAGGAATATCCTTCTTGTTATAGACAAAGTCCACAGCACGATAGAGCTTCTTATGTCCTCCACCCTGATGTCGTACCGTAATACGTCCGAAAGCATTGCGGCCCACATCTCGCTTGAAACCATGTGTCAAAGCCTTATGCGGTTCACTTGCAGTCAAGTATTTCTTGAAAGAAATGGTCGACATATGTCGTCGTGATGGTGTTGATGGGTGGTATTTTTTCATAAATGTATTAAATATTGAATCGGCTTTATGCGACTTCTATCTTATCTCCCTTTTTGAGAGTGATGTACGCCTTCTTAAAACCAGATCGAAGTGATATACGGCCTCGGTTTGAAACACGCTTATCTGCTGTGTTAACAATTCTAATCTTAAGAGGAGTGACCTTGAATGTTGTCTTAATAGCGTGAGCAATAGACTTCTTATTTGAATTACCTTTTACTACAAATGTATAGCTATTCAATGATTCAGCGTGGAAGTTAGCCTTCTCCGTGATTCGAGGAGTCATCGTGAAAAGCTCCTGCTTTGGCACTGTATTTGCAGTATTTGTTGTTGCGACAGCTGAAGTAGCAACTGCTTTTGGAGCAACTTCCTTCTTTACTGCCTTTTTTGTCTTTGAGAGAATAGCCATGGTTTTATAATTAAATTTATTTCTTCTTCGCCTCAAGTGCCATTAATGACTCTTTTGGATCAGTAATAATAATGTACTTGTGATTAAGAATAGAAAGAGGGTTGATGTTTCGTAGCTCTTCAATAGCTACGTTTCCGAAGTTACCAAAACTCTTAGTTAATTCTGGGTATTTATTGTTGATGGTAAACAAAGCTGCATTCTTTGGCTTTGTAGCAAGCTTTTCGAATCCCTTAATCTTAGAAAAGCTTGAGATAACAGCCTTTGCATCCTTAGCCTTTGGTGTAGCAAAAGTAAGGTTATCTACAAAAAGAATCTCTCCATCTCGGAATTTTCGAGAAAGAACTACATAAAGAGCTTGTGTGCTAGCTTTTCGATTGATCTTTCGAGAATAATTCTTATCCTTTCGAGGACCATGTGCAATACCTCCACCTACCCAAATAGGAGATCGAGTAGATCCGTGTCGAGCACGTCCTGTACCCTTTTGCTGCCAAGGTTTTTTACCTCCTCCAGATACTTCTCCTCGAGTCTTAGTATGAGCAACAGGTGTTCGCTCGTTTCCAAGCATAGCTGTCATAACCTGATGTACGAGGTCAGCATTCCAGTTTACGCCGAAGACGCTCTCAGGAACCTTTATTTTTCCTGCTGACTCTCCTTTTTGATTGTATATCGTTGTTTCCATGTTTTTTTAGATTACTTCAATGAAGTCGTCATATCCTAGCCTTTTGTGACGATTTCCACAAGTGTTCCTCGAGTTCCTGGAACCGCTCCAGAAATATAGAGTTCATTTGCAGTTGCATCAACGTGAACGACCTTGAGATTTTTCACGGTTATACGATCTCCACCCATACGTCCTGCCATACGCATCATCTTTGGAACTTTGTTTCGAAGACCTCCTCCGATAGAACCCGGTTCTCGCTCAGAGTGCTTCTGACCGTGAGATCGTGGACCCCCACCGAAACCGTGTCGCTTAACTACACCCTGAAATCCCTTTCCTTTTGAAATAGCGCTTACTTCAACAGTGTCGCCAGCTGCAAACTGTGTTATGTCCATTTTGTCGCCAACCTTCATAGATGAATCGCCTTCAACTGTTGTGAATTCCTGAATCTTAGCAAAATTACCAAGCTCCTTTGTATGGCCTTTAACAGCCTTACTTAATCGTGAAGCTTTTCGGACACCTTCTCCAACCTGAACTGAGGCATAGCCATCAGTCTCTTTGTTTTTGACCTGTGTAACAACGATAGGTGTGACAGAGATGATTGTTGCAGGATGAACAACCCCGTCCTTATCGAAGATTTGGGTCATATTAAGTTTTCGTCCAAGAATGAATTTCATTGCAGTATATTTAGTGGTTGGCTTGGTCATATATTTTCGTATACGAGCCGAGCACCTCTTTATTGTTTTACATCATCTTTACATCAATATTGACTCCAGATGGAAGACTTAAGTTAGTAAGGGCCTCAATTATCTTAGGCGTAGGGTTCAAAATGTCAATAAGTCGCTTGTGGACTCGCATTTCGAATTGCTCACGCGCATTCTTAAAGATGAAGGCTGAACGGTTAACTGTATACTTCTTGATTTCTGTAGGAAGTGGAACAGGACCGTAGAACTTTACATCATATCGAATAGCTGTATCCATGATCTGTTTCAAAGACGCATCAAGAATCTTGTGTTCGTATGCTCGCACACGAATACGTAGTATTGATACTTCGCCTTCTTTAACAGAAACCTTCACCTTCGGAGTTTTTACTCCGGCTTTCTTTGTAATTTCGCTCTTTGTGTCTTTTACGGCAGATGTCATGGTACTAATGTATGTGTTTTATCTAATTTATGCAACTATTTTAGTTACGACACCGGCACCGACTGTCTTTCCACCCTCTCGGATGGCAAATCGCTGCTGTGCATCAAGAGCTACAGGAGCAACAAGTTTTACCTTGAATGTTACTGTATCACCTGGCATAACCATTTCAACCTTTTCTGCAAGTGTTACTTCACCAGTAACATCTGTAGTTCGAATATAGAACTGTGGCTTGTATCCTGTGAAGAATGGAGTATGTCGTCCACCCTCTTCCTTCTTCAAGATGTAAACCTCAGCCTCAAATTCTGTGTGTGGCTTAACTGAGCCAGTCTTTGCAAGAACCTGACCACGAGAAACGTCATCCTTTCCAGTACCTCGTAGGAGAAGTCCGGCATTGTCTCCAGCAATTCCCTCTTTAAGAGACTTGTTGAACATTTCAATACCAGTGATAGTAGTCTTTGTTGTATCCTTAAATCCAACAATCTCAACTTCTTCACCAACCTTAACCATACCTCGCTCAATACGACCAGTAACTACAGTTCCTCGACCTTCAATAGAGAAGATGTCTTCAATAGGCATAAGGAAAGGCTTATCAACTTCACGAACAGGCGTTGGGATGTATGTATCAAGAGCATTCATAAGCTCTTTTATCTTAGCGACGTAAACTGGATCTCCTTCAAGGGCCTTTAGGGCTGAACCTCGAACAACTGGAGCAGTCTTACCGTCATAATGGTTCTTTGTGAGAAGATCTCGAACTTCTTCCTCAACGAGGTCAAGAAGGTCAGCTTCAGGAACCATATCGCACTTGTTTAGAAAAACGACGATCTTTGGCACACCAACCTGATACGCAAGAAGAATATGCTCTCGTGTCTGTGGCATAACACCGTCGAGGGCAGATACCACAAGAATAGCACCGTCCATCTGGGCAGCACCGGTAATCATGTTCTTAATGTAGTCGGCATGTCCTGGGGCATCGATATGAGCGTAGTGACGATTTGGAGTCTCGTATTCTACGTGTGCAAGAGAAATCGTAACGATCTTTGAATCGTCTCGAACTGTACCTCCCTTTGCAATATCTGAATAAGCCTTAAGTGTAGCCAAACCATCCTTAGCTTGTACTGCTAGGATAGATGTAGTCAAAGTAGTCTTGCCGTGGTCAACGTGGCCAATAGTACCAACGTTTACATGGGGCTTTGAACGATTGAATTCTGATGCTGCCATATGATTTTATTGCTTTATTTTGTAACGTTCGAAGCGAGAGCCTCGTATTCACAAAAGAAAGTTAAATTGTTAATAAAATTGATAATATATACAAACCAACGCAAGAAAAATGCGTACTTTGTATCCTAACAAATGGGCTTATAGAAGTCAACTATTAAACGACATGTACAAGCAATGAAAGGGTTACAACGAAAATTACCCGTTTGTATTTTCGAGAAACCGACGTTCCGGTCTGGTGACCGGACGTCTCCCTCTCAGTTGCCTTCGCAACTTCCGAGAGTTTCTCTCAAATACAAACGGGTAATTTTCTTTAGAACTACTTTCTTGCCTCGATAATTGTAGCTTCTACGTTCTTTGGAACCACTTCATAATGATCGAATTCCATTGTTGCGCTTCCCTGACCTGATGTCATAGAACGAAGCTGTGTGGTGTATCCGAACATTTCTGAAAGAGGAACCTTAGCATGGAGCACTTTAGCCTGACCTCGCTCAGTCATTTCCTCAATTGTACCTCGTTTTGAAGAAATAGAGCCTGTAACGTCTCCCATGAACTTATCTGGGAAAAGTACTTCGAGCTTCATAATAGGCTCAAGGATAACGGGTTTTGCACGCTTTGCAGCATCCTGATATGCCTGAGATGCAGCGATTTTGTAAGCGATTTCAGATGAGTCCACATCGTGATAGCTACCGAATGTTAGCTCACAAGATACATTTACCATCTTATAACCAGCCACAATACCTCGATCCATAGCCTCATGAACACCCTTCTCTACCGCAGGAATGAATTCGTTTGGAATAACACCTCCTTTAATAGAGTTAATGAACTCAAAGTCATCATATCGGCTAACATTCTTTGGGATCTTCGCACCCTCAACAAGCGGCTGCATTGGGCGTAGTGTTAGGACTACGTGACCGTACTGACCCTTACCTCCAGTCTGCTTGATGTATTTATGTTCAGCTTCTGCTTCACCAAGAATAGTTTCTCGGTACGCTACCTGAGGCTTACCAACGTTTGCTTCCACACCGAACTCTCGCTTCATTCGATCAACCATAATTTCAAGGTGTAGTTCACCCATACCTGAGATGATAGTCTCACCTGTCTCACTGTTTGATGAGATTTTGAATGTTGGATCTTCATTACCAAGCTTTCGTAGAGCCATACCCATTTTCTCTTGATCGGCTTTTGTCTTAGGCTCAATACGTAGAGACACCACAGGGTCAACGAATTTAATAGTTTCAAGGACGATTGGATTCTCTTCATCACAGAATGTATTAGATGTAAGTGCATCCTTAATACCCACCGCTGCTGCAATTTCTCCAGCATATACTTTCTTAACTTCTTCTCGATCGTTAGCTTGCAATCGTACGATTCGGCCAAGTCGTTCTTTCTTACCAGTTGAAGAGTTATATAGATAAGTACCAGCTTCAATAGATCCAGAATACACTCGGAAGAATGTGAGCTGTCCTACGAATGGGTCGTTCTGGAGTTTGAAAGCGAGAGCAGAAAACGGTTCGCTATCAGATGCATGTCGGAGAACTTCTTCACCTGTGTTTGGGTTAATACCTTTAACAGCAGGGATATCGAGTGGAGATGGGAGGTAATCAACAACCGCATCAAGTACGAGCTGAACTCCAACGTTCTTCAAAGCAGAACCTGTAAATACTGGGAAGATTTTATTGGCAATAACCGCCTTACGAATAGCCTTCTTTAATTCAGCAAGTGCAATCTCTTTTCCATCAAGATACATCTGCATAAGGACGTCATCATGTTCAACAACTTTCTCAATTAACTCAGCGCGGTATTTCTTTGCATCGTCTACGAGATTAGCTGGAATCTCTTCTTCACGAACATTAATACCTTTTTCGCCATCGAAGTAATATGCCTTCATTCGAAGGAGGTCTACGACACCATTATGTTCGCCTTCAAGACCAATAGGAAGTTGGAATCGAATAGCGTGCTTATTCAAACGCTCAAGGATAGATGCGAATGATTTCTCGAAGCTTGCACCAGTTCGGTCCATCTTATTGATGAAACAGAGTCGTGGCACATTGCTCTCATCTGCGTAACGCCAGTTGGTCTCAGACTGTGGCTCCACTCCCGCAACACCGTCGAATACCACAACAGCACCGTCGAGCACTCGGAGTGATCGCTTCACTTCAACTGTGAAGTCAATGTGTCCTGGTGTGTCGATAACATTGAAACGAACTTTGTGAGAAACATCAGGCTTACCATCTGGACCCTTAAGACCAGTTGCATATGTTGGATTCCAGAAACAAGTAATCGCAGCGGCAGTAATAGTGATACCTCGCTCTCGTTCTTGTTCCATCCAGTCGGTTGTAGTTGCACCATCGTGAACCTCTCCGATCTTATGGATCATTCCTGTGTAGTAAAGAATGCGCTCTGATGTCGTAGTCTTACCCGCATCGATGTGGGCAATGATACCGAAGTTTCGAACTCTCTCAAGTGGATAATCGCGTTGCATATATGTTGCGTAAGTTAATAAATAATGGTGTTAATAAAACGTATAAATTAAAAAAGAGAGTAACTCTCTGATTGCCGTAAGCTTATAGCAAATGGGGTTAATAATCAAGCGTCAAGTGATACGAGGGAAAGTTCTTCACTATTATACAGACGTTGTGGATACCAACTAAAAAACAACCAAACTAAGGGCAGCTATGACTGCAGTTTCTGCACGTAATATTTGTGGCCCAAGAGAGACCACCGGAATACCTGCTTCGACAAACAATTCAAGTTCTTTTTCTGACCATCCACCTTCAGGGCCAATGAAAACTGTTAGCGGTTTTTCTTGATCAAAAGCATTAGGGTCAAAATCATTTGCTTCAAATTTTCTTCCTGTTGGTTCAAAGACAATTGCATGTGATATAAGACGTTTGTCCTTTAGGATAAGCGACAAGTCTTTGACCAAATCAAGTCCCATTAAAGTGCCTCTACCTGATTGTTCAGACGCTTCGATAATTATTTTCTCGAGACGATCTTCATTGATGTTTTTCTTTTCACTTCGTTCAGCGAGAAGTGGAACTAACCGTGAAACACCTAACTCCGTCGCTTTCTCAGCAATCCATTCAAATGTATCTTTCTTTACTAACGCCGAAACAAGAATAACATCGCGACTTGGTTTCACATTATTTGGTTCCGCACTCACCACAGTTAGAATCGTCGTTTCGCCTTGATATTCCTTGATTTCACAGAGATAGTCATTTCCTGAACCATCAAAAAGTAAAACACGATCACCTGCGCCAAACCGAAAAACCCTCTGCCACTGGTGTGTGCCCTGTGCATAGGTGATAGTACTGCCCTCAACGATTCCCCTTACATCGTTCGTTCCGTTGTGTTTCTTAGTTTCAGAAAAGTCTCCGATAAAAAATCTGTGCAGTCGCATAAAGTTGTATAAAAATAGTATATCACTAAAGATGTTTCACGCTACTTTATTAATTTAAAATAGTATGCAATAATGCCGACATGCTTATACCAACCGTTATAGAAAAAACAAATTTTGGCGAACGTGCGTACGATATCTATTCACGTCTATTAAAAGACAACATTGTCTTTTTGAGTGGAGTAATTGACGACAATGTCGCTAACATTATTATTGCGCAACTCCTTTTCCTCCAATCAGAAGATTCAAAAAAAGACATCAATCTTTATATCAATTCTCCGGGAGGATCAGTTACCGCAACTTTGGCAATTATCGACACGATGAACCACATCAAAAATAATGTCTCTACCGTCTGCGTAGGAATCGCTGCTTCAGGTGCAGCTCTTGTTTTGTCAGCTGGAGAAAAAGGCAAACGATACGCCCTCGAGAATTCTGAGATTATGATTCATCAACCATTAGGAGGAGCTGAGGGACAAGCTTCAGATATCGAGATCAGCGCAAAACACATTCTCAAGCTCCGAGAGAATCTGAACAAAATGTTAGCAAAAAATACTTCACAGCCACTCTCTAAAATTGAGAAGGACGTTGATCGAGATTTCTTCATGTCAGCAGAAGAAGGCAAAAAATACGGCATCATCGACAAAGTTCTCTAACTCTAGACTTCCGTAGCAAGTTGTTATACTATATGTTTATTACTGGATTTAATTTTCCGGCTTAGTTTTTCAGAAAAGCTCCTTTAATGAATATAATGAATTACAGTATTTTCCTGAATCTTTCTTTCTACTCCCCTTTCATTACATACATATTAGTATCGCTACAAACTAAAAAACGACGCCGCACCGGCACATGTCATTAAAAGTAATTGTTATTTTATTAGGTATTGCAGGAATTTTAGGTATTGCAATTGGATATTATCTTCGACTCATCATCTCCCTTGGCAAAAAAGGTTCGATGGAATTAGATATCAAAGAGATGTTGCTAACAGCAAAGGAAGAAGCAAAGAAGATTACGACTGAAGCACAGACGAAAGCAGATACACTTATTGAACAGAGCAAACAAGATATCCGTGAAAAAGAAGAGAAAGCCGAACAAACAGAAAGCCGCCTTATTAAGAAAGAAGACCTTCTCGACAAGCGTCAAACCGATATTGATAAGGAAGTTGAAATCATAAAAGAGAGAATATCTGAGATCCGTATTATTCGAGATCGAACAGAAAAGATAGAGCAAGAGAAAAAAGAAACACTTCAAAAGACTGCACGATTGACTGAAGAAGAAGCGAGAACCGAATTGCTTAAAACAATTGAAAAGAACGCCGAAGCGGACCTTTTAGTTCGGATTCAAAAGCTCGAAACATCAGGACAAGAAACCCTCGAGAATAAAGCCAAGGATATCTTAGCAATGTCGATCCAGCGCCTTGCGAGTTCCGTAGCTGCAGATGTAATGTCAACCAATGTCAGCATTCCGAACGACGAGATAAAAGGTAAAATCATCGGGAAAGAAGGTCGCAACATTAAGGCATTCGAACGTATGACTGGAGTTGAAGTGATTGTCGATGATACGCCTGGGGCTATTACCATATCATCATTCGATCCTGTACGACGTCACGTAGCCAAGGCTGCACTTGAAGAGTTAATTAAAGATGGCCGTATCCAACCAGCTAAGATCGAGAAGGCGGTTGAACAGGCTCAAGCCGACATCAATAAGAGTATTAAAGAGAAGGGTGAGCAAGCAGCATATGAGTGTGGTGTTGTTGGCCTTGATCCACGAATACTATTAATACTCGGTCGTTTACATTTCCGAACGAGCTATGGCCAGAATGTATTGCAGCATTCAATAGAGATGTCGCACATTGCGGGTATGATAGCGGAAGAGATTGGAGCAAACGTTGCTGTAGCGAAAGCTGGTGCCCTTCTGCACGATCTTGGTAAAGCTCTCGATCACGAAGTAGCTGGCACACATGTAGAGATTGGCCGCAGAATACTTCAGAAATTTGGCGCGAACGAAGATATCATCAAAGCAATGCAAGCACATCATGAGGAATATCCTTATGAAACGATTGAATCGCGCATTGTGCAAACCGCAGACGCAATATCTGGAGCACGTCCGGGGGCTCGTAGTGATAGTATTGAGAATTATCTCAAGCGGCTTGGTGATCTAGAAGCAATTGCAAATGGATTTAAGGGTGTGGAGAAGTCATACGCCCTTCAAGCTGGCCGTGAAATCAGAATATTTGTAAAACCCGAAGATGTTACTGATTTGGAAGCTCGAAACATGGCCCGCGATATAGCCCTAAAAATCGAAAAGGACCTTAAATATCCTGGGGAAATTAAGGTTACCATCGTTCGTGAGCTACGTGCAGTTGAATTTGCTCGATAATATATCGTCACCATAAAAAATAGCGACACATATTTGCCGATAAGGTAATATTGTGTCGCTATTTTTAGGCTATTGCGTCAAAAAACCCTTACGATATAATGATTGCAGTGGTTAAACCCATTATTAATAGTAATAAATATATTTTCATGAATAAAGCAGCAATCGTAGATGCAGTCCATGCAATATTAGGTGGTACTAAGGTTCAGGCAGAACAGGCCGTTGACGTAGTGTTCGACTCAATCGTCAATACAATGAAGAAGGGCGAAGAGGTTTCAGTTGCAGGTCTTGGTATCTTCTCAGTGAAGCAGCGAGCAGCACGAGAAGCTCGAAACCCTCGAACTGGCGAAGCAATCAAAGTTCCAGCAATGCGAGTTCCTAAGTTCCGAGCAGCAAAGGCTTTGAAGGACGCAGTTAAATAGCTCTATTTGCTTAGTTTAAGCAACAAAAGACCGCATAAAGCGGTTTTTTGTTGCCTCTTCCCTGTCGTATGTCTACGTGTTGGGGACATACTCACTTTATTCATATTTATGTTGATACAATTGAAATAACTTTCTCCCTAATCGACACAAGATCTTCTGGTTTTGTTACCTCAAGAAAATAATCAAATTCATTTGAAGAAGGAGCTTCGAGCATTTTCTTTTGTTTTACGAGCAATTCATCATATGTCTTTGTTTTATTGAGCACTTCAGTTGCTCTTACAGATTGAGCGATGTGTCGATTGATAGAATCATCAGAGTAATTTAAGAAAATACCTATTGTCTTGTATCTGAATTCTTTAGCTTAAAAAAGGTTTTCGGATCTAACCTTTGTGGATAAGTTAGAATTCGCAAGAATCACATTAAGATTATTTACAAAGGCATATTTAACGATATCTTGGAAAAGAAGCAATTTTAATGTCGGTGTTTCCCAAACGCCATGCTTTGATTTATCGATCTCCCGAAGTAGCGGAAAATTCGCCTTAAGAAATAAACTTACCGCATCAGCTTCTAATATCTCGAAGGTATTGAGTCTTTTAACTATATCCTGAGCAAATGTAGTCTTACCAGTATGAGTCTTCCCTATCATAACTATTGCATAGTTATCTTTTAATTTCATATGTCTATTGTGCGGGATGGGAGAATCGAACTCCCGACCACAGTTTGGAAAACTGTTATTATACCATTTAACTAATCCCGCATTGTCTAATTTTATCACAAACTGGTCGGAGTGCCGGGATTCGAACCCGGAGTCACTTGTTCCCAAAACAAGGATGTTAGCCGTTACACCACACTCCGAAAACTAAATAAAATAATAACTTCCACATCGTACCACAGCAAGGCGAAAAACTCCATATTTATTGGTTTTTCTAAAAGACGACATTTTCTATAAGTCTCACTTTTGCTCTGCGTAGCTTAATATCCATCACAACAATAGCAATTGTAAAACAGAAATCGGTTTCAATTGAATAGCCCCTCTCTTGTAAATATGACTGTATTACTCGTCGTAGCCTTCCCTGCTTACGGATATGCACGTTATCTTCTGGCCTATAGCCCGCATCTGTATCACCTTTAGCGTCCTTTATACTACCTAGCACGCTCTTTACCTCAATAAAATTAAGTATACCCTTATAATTAGCGACAATATCCAATTCTCCCCACTTTTTTTGATAATTCCTATCAAGGATAGTGAAACCGTTTTTCACTAGATATTTACAAGCTATTTCCTCACCTGCCGCACCTTTTTCTTTAGTATTCTTAAACATTTTGTCCGTAATGTGTTAAATAATGTCTTTTTACGAATATAGCCCTTAAAATAAGAGTATTCTGACTAAACTGACTTTTTACTTTAAAATGACCTTGTGAATATAAGCCATTTTTTATGTCTTTTACCAACACTATCCACAGAGTTATCCACAGTTTTGTCCGAAACAATGACCCTTATATTTCAGCTAATTTGGTGCGGGCAGGGAGAATCGAACTCCCGTCTCGTCCTTGGCAAGGACGTGTTCTACCACTAAACCATGCCCGCATTACCTACAATAAATTTACAACATTATTCTAACAGAAGTATGTCTTTTCTGCCATATTTCTTGTGCTCCCGGAGGGATTCGAACCCCCAACAGCAGTTCCGAAGACTGATGTGATATCCATTTCACTACGGGAGCAATTCACTTTCCCCATCACTTACACCCTTATAATACTTGATAAGTAGATTTTGCCAAGCCATTACCCTTCTAAATACCTCGATATTGGTGATCACTATACCAATAGAACCCTTATATGCAGGCCTCTTATTACGTTCTATACCCTTGGTAGTAAATATGCTTTTTTGCATATTTTCTTTATTTATCCCCAATACATTGATCCAATAGCCTTCAATATCTTGATCTTTGTAGCTTTCATGAATAATAAGCCTGTATTTGATTGATTTCCTATCAATATTAAGAAAAACCTCAATCCAATCAATCATAATACCAAGTATCTGGTGATCTGAACTCATAAATTGGAAATATCCACCAGTCTTTCCGCCATGTGCCAGATACAGGCTTACACCAGTTACAAATAGATTATTTAGGCGTGTATCACCTATGACTGTTGTGAATGGGTAATGCACGTGAACAGGGTTAATTATCTTATCAAACTCATACTTGGCCCTCGAATGCGCGACCTGCTCTCTATGGACTTTTCTTACCTTCAGGTTAATTGAATTGGAGAAGCGTCCCCTACTCCCCTTTTCAAGATTTCGTTTCTTTAGTCCAATTATTTGATCCGAATTAAGCGAAATCCCCTTCAACCAATATGATAATGTGCTTTTCGGGATAAAAAGTGCACGTTCTATCTCAGAATAAGAGTAACCCTCTTCTCTAAGTCTTATAGCTCTATTTTTTAATTGGACATTATCCATATTATTATATAACAATATTATTATACAATTATGTTCAAATAACAAGACCGAAACATTCTTAGACATGTCAAAAATTCTGTTTTTAAATAAAAAATGCTACCATATAAAAATAATTGACTGTTTGATGAATAATCAATGTAAATATATGCAATCCGAACTAATCCCAACACAAGTAACTAATACAATCGACGTCTTAGAGAAGGCAGGTTTTGAGGCATACATGGTGGGCGGTTGCACTAGAGATTTCTTCCTTGGCAAGAAACCGAAAGACTGGGATATAACTACAAACGCGACACCGGAAAATATCGTTGCACTGTTTCCTAAAACTTTCTATGAAAACACCTTTGGCACTGTGGGTGTGGTCTATGGGGATAGTCAGGACGAAACACTCAAGATTATAGAAGTAACTCCATATCGCATTGAAGGGGTATATAGCGACCATAGACGGCCAGATAGTGTCGTCTTTACTAAAGACATATCAGACGATCTCAAGAGACGTGACTTCACAGTTAATGCAATAGCTATAAATGTCTCAAATGGAGTCATAAAAGACACGGTTGACCTTTTCGGAGGAATAAAGGACATAAAGGACAAAGTAATAAGGACCGTAGGGAAGCCTGAGGAACGTTTCGAGGAAGACGCTTTACGTCTTATTAGGGCTGTTCGTTTAAGCGCTGAGTTAGGTTTCACGATTAACGCAGAGACCAGAAGTGCAATTATGGCTAAATCAGGCCTTCTTTCAGGTGTTTCACGTGAAAGGGTTAGGGATGAGTTTACTAAAATACTCCTATCGGACAAGCCGAAAGAAGCGATTGAGCTGTTGCATAGTCTCGGTCTTTTACAATATATCGTACCGGAGCTTGAAAAGGGCATTAATGTTGAACAGAATCAGGCACACTCATTCGACGTCTGGGAGCATTGTCTAAGAACAATGCAACACGCTGCTGACAAAAAATGGCTACTTGAAATACGTCTTGCGGCTCTGTTTCATGACATAGCTAAACCTCAAACACGTCGTTTTTCACGTGAAACCAATCAATTTACGTTCTACGGGCACGAGGTGGTTGGTTCACGTGAAACAGAGAGTATTCTTGAGAGACTCAAATTCCCTCGTAAAATCATAGATAAAGTAGTGAAACTAGTGCGATGGCATATGTTTTTCTCAGATACTGAAACAATAACATTATCTGCTGTACGCAGAATGATAGCTAATGTAGGGAAAGACGATATATGGGACTTAGTAAACATCCGCATTTGCGATCGTATAGGAACGGGAAGACCGAAAGAAAGTCCTTACAGACTGCGTAAATACAAATCAATGATAGAAGAAGCACTTCGAGACCCAATCTCAGTAGTAATGCTTAAAGTTGACGGAAAGGCAATTATGGAAATAGGGAAGATTAACCCAGGTCCTAAAATTGGCTGGACATTAAACGCACTCCTTGAAGAGGTCTTGGAGAATCCTACCCTCAACAACATCGAATATCTAACAAAAAGAACACTTGAGTTGCTTCAATTACCTGATAATGACCTTAAAAAGCTTGGCAAACAAGGCGAAGATAAGCGTGACGAACTCGAAAACTCCAATATTGAGGATATAAAACGGAAACACCACGTATCATAGCGATTCGTTCAGTGATTGCTAATTGTATGGCTTAAAATATATAAATACGGCGTTTCACGAGTAACATTATCGATGTTACTCGTGAAACAGACAAAACAAAGCCGCGTAGTATGCGGACCAAGAGATAAGGTACGCGACGCGGCTTAAAAAAGAAACAACTTACCGTAAAGGGGTACGATCAGACCTTAGGAGAATCTAAACACTTTCTTGATAACAACGAACCATGTGGTTCTAAAAAAATAGTGATAAGAGGTTTAGATTCTGCAGAGCTCCGAAAGGGTAGTTGCTTCCTAATTGAAACAGAGAACTACACACGATGCCCTTGAACCAAAAAATTCTTCAAAGATCAATGGGAGAAACCTCCTTGGTTTATTTCTCTACCGGTCTGGTACTATTCTATCAATCTAAAAGACATTGTAAAGGACAAAAACAAAATAAACTGTGGATAACTTATTTTATAATCATTTCTATTGGACAATGATCAGAACCCATAATGTCTTTTAAAATATTTGCCTCTTTAATATGGCTTAAAATAAGCTTAGTTGCGAAAAAATAATCGATTCTCCAGCCAACATTTCTATCTCGAGCAAAAGTTTTCATATCCCAATATGTATACTGTCCAACTTCATTTGGGTGAAAATTTCTAAACACGTCTGTGTATCCCGCAGCAATAACTTTGTCGATCCACGCTCTTTCGATTGGTAAAAATCCAGTATTCTCAGAATTTTCTTTTGGTCTCGCCAAATCAATTTCTGTATGCGCAGTATTTATATCTCCACAAAAAATAATCTCGTATCCTTTCTTGTGAACTTTATTTATGTACTTCAAGAAAGCATCGTAAAACTTGAGTTTGTACTCAAGCCGATCAGGACCACTACCTCCATTAGGGAAGTACGAGTTAATTATTACAAACTTTTTAACACCAGAGTTGGCCATATTAGCTTCGCCTGCAATAAATACGCCCAAGAACCTACCTTCTTGGTCCAATTCATCAATACCAAAGCCGTATTCTACCTTCTCAACCTCAATTTCTTGTTTAACGTAAATTGCAACGCCACTGTATCCTTTTCTACCCTTAGAATGATCGAAATATCCTGTGTAACCTTGTGGATTCCTAGTATTCTCATCTAATTGCTCTGGGTGAGCTTTTGTTTCTTGTATGCAGTAAATATCTGGTGATTCGTCAGTAAACCACTGGAAACCGCCTTTTTTGACGTTTGCGCGCAATCCATTAACATTCCAAGATATTATTCTCATATTATTTTCCTTTATTATGGAACTTTTTATGAATATTACCAAGCTCAGTATCAGTTATATGCGTATAAATCTGGGTAGTTGATATATTTGAGTGTCCAAGAAGCATCTGAACTGATCGCAAATCAGCCCCATTTCTCAATAAATCAGTAGCGAATGAGTGCCGTATCACGTGTGGGGTTACTTTATTGGATATTCCAGCCTTAACAGCGTAGTAACTAACAATTCTTTCGACAGAACGAGCAGTTAGGCGCAATGATTTCTGCGATTTAATCTTTTTGTTTGGAATTTGGACAAACATTGCACCGTCCATGTCTTTCCGTGAATCTATGTATTTCTTTACGGCACTACGAGCATTTTCGGATATAAAGACAACCCTTACCTTCTCGCCCTTTCCTCTAATCGAGAATTCGTCTCTTTTAATATCTAAGTCTCTCGAAAGGCTACAAAGCTCAGATACGCGCAAACCGGTAGAGAAAAGTAGCTCAAATATGGCTCTATCACGAAGCCCTGCGGGTGTAGAGGTGTCTGGAGAATCAAAAAGACGCTTCAAATCAGATGCTGAAATGAGGTCAAGGGACCGTTCGGGAACCTTGGCAAGTTCAATTCTATCTGCAGGAAGGGTGGCAACCCCACGTTTAGCCATATATTTAAGAAAAGCCCGAAAAGCGATAAGGTAATAATTTTGAGTCTTTTTCTTCAAAGAACCTTGGCGATTAAGCCATAATCTGAAGTTTCTTACTAAATCGTCAGTAATCTCAGAAGCTTCCTTTATCTTAGCGAAATCAAGAAACCTAGATATATAGTGATCATAGTTGGAAACGGTGCTTAAACTGCGCCCTTTTTCAATTTCAACATACTGTAAAAACTCCTTTTTAAGCCGTTCTATTGGTGATGAGATGTTGTGCGACATACACATATTCTATCACAAACACACAGATCGCTTGCATCATAAGACCATTTGTGCTATTGTGGTACCACGATGCTAACAACGAAACAAAAAAGCAAGATTATTAAAGAAGTCGCAATTCACGACAAAGATACTGGCTCTCCAGAAGTGCAAGTTTCTATTCTTACAAAAAAGATCGAGGAACTAGCTAATCACCTCAAGAAGCACGCTAAAGACAATCACTCACGACGTGGACTTTTGGCCATGGTAGCTGATCGACAGACACATTTGAATTACTTGAAGAAAAAGTATCCTCGACGCTATTCTTCAATAACAAAAAAGTTAGATCTTAAGAAATAGTTTTACTTAAGACTGTTATCTTCTTTCTATTTTCTCAAGTATTCGTACGTTTACATTTATTATTTTTATAGCCTATATTATTTTTTATGGCAGTTATTAAACACAAAGAACAGCGAGTTGGTATTTTTATCGATACGCAAAACCTTTATCATACAGCAAAAAACCTTTATCACGCACGAGTTAATTTCGCACAAATAGTCAAAGATGCCCTTGGAGACCGTTCTCTCATCCGAGCGGTAGCATATGTTATTACAACCGAAGCGGGGGACGAAAAAGCCTTTTTCGAAGCCTTAGTTAAAATGGGGATCGAAGCGAAGACTAAGGACCTTCAAATATTCTCAGGAGGAAGCAAAAAAGCCGATTGGGACGTTGGTATGGCAATTGATGCCGTGCAATTAGCACCAAAACTGGATGCAGTTGTCCTTGTTACAGGAGATGGAGATTTTATTCCACTCGTTGAATTCCTCCAGATCCATGAAGGATGTCAGGTTGAAGTAGTTTCTTTCGGAAAATCGACATCGAGCAAGCTTATAGAAGCGGCTGATGACTTTATCGACCTTGATCAAAACCCTCGTAAATATCTTCTGATTGCGGGCTCTCCATCAAACGGTGGGGGACAAAGAGGACGGCGTGAGCGTACAGACCGAAGAATTCGACCAAATACACCTCCCGTTGAAAAGAGTGAACAATAAAAAACACTAAATCTGTTATAATGCGTATATGGAAGAAAACTCTCCACAATCGCAAAACAAAGATCACGGACCAGTTGGTTATAAAATACCAGCGGTTCGTACGTATGAAAACGATATAGCAGAAGCTGCTGCTGCGAAAAAAATCTCGACAGCATCTATTGTAATTGCAGAAGCTGATAGACGAAGAAAGGAAACAGCTTCAATTCCTTCACAGGAGCAAATGCAACCCGCAGAGACAGTTAACATGAATCCCGTAGGTGCTAATAATGAAATAGCAACAAACACTCCACCGGTAGCAGAAAAAGAGCCGGTAATTGAAACAGTAAACTTAACAACGAGACCGACCTTTATTCCAGCAACACCAATCGAACCAGTGCCGGTAGTGAAACAAGCTCAAAAAGTGTTTGTTTCCCCTCAGATGCACCCTCAAAAAATACATACGCAACAAGATAGCTACACAGAAGTTAAAGCTGAAAAAAAGAGGGGTGGTAATAGTCTTAAAATATTTTTTCAAATTATTATTAGTGTCATCCTTATTGGTGGTGGATTTACCGTTGGATATTATCTTTACAGTCAATACAAAAACAAAACGCCACAACCAATAACCACAACCCGACAAAATACAGTAGACCAACAAAGCGTACCGAGCATTGTCACTCCTAATTTTCAAAAAATTGTAGATATTACAGACTTTAAACCGTCTGATATATTTACTGAAATTAAAAAGCCATTGACTGGTCAAGCGGCACAGCTCGGATCAATTAGTGAAATAGTCTTTGAAACACGAGATTACAGCACTTCCACCACGATTCAGGTGATTACGCCGGTGCAGTTTTTGTATCAAATAAAAATAAACCCACCGACCTCTTTTACAACATCACTTGGTAATTCTTGGATGTTCGGTCTTGATTCTACTGGTGACACCAGAGCTGCGCCATTTATGCTTGTAACCACAAACTTTTTTCAAAATACATTCGCTGGAATGTTAGCTTGGGAGCCGACAATCCCTGAAGATTTAAGCCAAGTTCTTGGATTCCCAATCGGTGTACATGGCACATATCAAGATAGAATCCTCGACAATAAGAATATACGAGAATATGTGAGTATTACTGGTGTACCCCTATTCTTATATGGCTTCATCGATAACCAGAAATTACTCATTACACGAGATGAAGCTACATTCCGTAACATTGTTGGACGGATTGAAAAACAAGGCTATATACGTTAAAATAATGAGGTAGTATATAACCGAAAATAATAAAACCACTATGAATAAAAAAGATCTCGAGCATTTCGGTAAAAAATTAAACACAGAAAAAAACATGCTCGAAACCGAGCTTAAAAGCCTTGGACATACTGATTCAAAGATTGCTGGGGGATGGGAAGCTAGCCCCTCGAAGATGGATGTCGACAATGCCGATGAAAACGAACTCGCTGATAAAATCGAAGACTTTGAAGAAAATTCTGCGATTCTTGAACAACTAGAAACACAACTATCCGCAGTTAATTCTGCACTTGAAAGAATTGAGAAGGGAACATATGGTGTTTGCGAAATCTGCAATAAACCAATCGAAAATGACCGTCTAGAAGCGAATTCTTCTGCAAATACCTGCCTAGAACACATGGCTAAATAAAATCTATCTTTACTTTAGACTTTATTTAAAGAAAATTTAACACACTCTGCTACTATATCGGCATGAGTGTTTCAAAAGTATATTCAGCACAGGTCATAGGAATGACTGTAGATATTATTACGATAGAGGTAGACATATCTAATGGTCTGCATTCATTTTTTGTAATCGGATTGGGGGATAAAGCAGTTACCGAATCAAAGGATAGGATATCTGCAGCTATCAAAAATGCGGGTTTTATATCCCCAAAACAAAAGAACCAGCGCGTAGTAATTAGCCTTGCACCTGCAGATATTAGAAAAGAAGGTCCAGTATTTGATCTTGGTATGGCAATAGGATATTTATCTGCAACAGGTGATCTGGTCATGAATGACAACAAGACATTATTTGCTGGAGAGCTTTCGCTCGAGGGGCGTCTTCGGAGGGTTGGGGGAATACTTGCTATTGTAAAAGCTGCTCAGAAAATAGGTTTCAAATACATATTTTTACCTCGAGCGAATGCATTCGAGGCAGCACTTATTTCTGGAATCACAATTTACCCTGCAGACACACTAAAAGAAGTCGTCGATCATGTTAAAAATTTTTCATACATAACACCCCAAAAGACAACACGGATAGAACTTGTAGCTCACCAGAAGGCAATAGATAGTGACTTTGCTTTGATATTCGGACAAGACAATGCAAAAAGAGCTCTTGAAATCGCAGCAGCTGGTAGACACAACATTGCAATGAGTGGACCCCCTGGAACAGGGAAGACAATGCTTGCAAGAACATTTCCAACGATACTTCCACCGCTTACCAAAGAAGAAATACTTGAAGTAACAGAGGTGCACTCAATAGCAGGTATTATTGGGGATGAGATTGTGATGATGCCACCATTTCGGTCTCCTCATCATACTTCTTCTCATATATCACTCACAGGTGGTGGCGCTACAATGCGACCAGGGGAAATAACACTGGCGCATAGGGGTGTGTTCTTTATGGATGAGTTTCCAGAATTCAATCGTTATGCAATTGACACATTGCGCCAACCACTGGAAGAACAGAAGATTACAATTACACGCTCAAAGGGTTCAATCACTTATCCTGCTGCATGCATATTTATTGCAGCCATGAATCCTTGTCCTTGTGGTTATGCAAACGCCTCAAAGCTCTTTAGTCCTCGCCCTAGCGACAAGAAATGTATTTGTTCATATCGGGAACTATTACAATACCAAAAGAAGATCTCAGGCCCGATTATCGACCGTATCGATATGTGGGTAACACTATCTCAAGTCGAATATGATAAATTTTTAGTAAACAAAAACACCAATAACCTAACAGAACGACCAGAATCATCAGACAAAATACGACAAAGAGTTATTTCAGCGCGTCAATTTGAAATTGAACATAAAGAAAAATTCTACACGCCGAAAGAATCAGAGAATTTGTATGTAGAATATGCCAAAAAGTTACACCTTTCAGGTAGATCATACCTGCGTACATTACGAGTGGCTAGGACTATAGCCTGCCTAGCAAAATCAATTGAAATTAAAAAAGAACATATACTCGAAGCCTTGCAATATCGCCAGAGAAATACTAATCAATAATCTAGAAAGCGACTGGCGTAGCGAAGTCATTTTTAGCACCTCGTATTTCAAAGTGGGCATGAGCCCCTGTCGCTTCACCTGTTTTGCCAACAAGTCCAATAACTTGCCCCTGTGATACTGTTTGTCCGACACTTACATAGTTCTTGCTTGCATGTCCATAAACTGTCTGCGTGCCATTAGGATGGCTAATTACAATATAATTTCCATAACCACCATTCCAACCAGAAGTCTTGCTAACAATAACTGTACCTGCAGCAGAAGCGAGAAGTGGTGTTCCAACAGGCGCAGCGATATCAACAGCATTAAACCCGTGCAAACCTTGTGTAACTACACCATGTGCAACTGGGCGGATAAAATAGTCTCCGAGATCTGGCCCATTTGTATCATGAGCGGGATTTTCTCCAGTAACACCCCAAAGTGATCGCGGCGGAATACCTTTACCGGTATATCGAGCAATTGTGGTAGTCTTCTGCACATTAGCTGAAGGTGCCTTAATTGTTCCAAGTTCAGCATCAGGGATAATAATAGAATCTCCGATGGCCAATGTTGACGTGGCAGTAACGTTATTATATTGCAAAACTTCAGTCAAATCAGCATTAAATTTCTTTACGACGGCCTGAAGGGTGTCACCCTTTTTAAAAGTATAGTTAATGCCCGAAACAGGCAAGATAACGATAGTCTGACCGGGTGTCAAAATAGGGTTGGCTGACAAATCATTAGCCCAAATAAGGGTATTAACCGAAACACCGAAAAGCTTGGCAATAAGAGCTGGAGTATCTCCTTGGCGAACTACATACGTACTAATTGCAGTGTTTACAAAGCCAATAGTATTAGTAGCACTATCGAGTGTCGCAGCTTCTGGGGCTATAGCATTACCTAAAATCGGTAAATCGCTTGAACTGATAGTGTCGGGGTTCGGATTAGGGTTTATTGCAGCGCTTAAAATAACCATATTCTGTGAAGTGACCTTCTCCGGAGGGTTATTTGTCGTGGTTGCAGGTCTGGTCTCTGCGGATGCTTTATTTGCAGAAAAGTCTGTGACAAATGAGAAAAAACCCGCATTTGCTATCGTGGGGAAAACAAATGAAGTAATAACCAAGATGAAAGCGAGGATAAGCTCTTTTGGATATGCCTTTATCTGTTGTAACCTATATAACCAACGTTCTTGGGAGAAAAATTGCATAATAGAAATGATAAATCGGGAAGGGGTACACGGAGTGAACCGTAACAGACTAATCAGTATTTATTTTATTAAATGGCTTTATTGAGCCATATAATAAAATAAGATTTTTAACATTTCTATGCAAGAATAGTCGAAAAAATGCAAAAAGTCAATGAAGCCCTGTGGGTAAAATTGTGCTATAGTTTATCTTCTACATTATGGAAAATAACCTTAACCCGCAGCAAAAAGAAGCTATTGAAACGACCGAGGGACCATTATTGATCCTTGCAGGTGCTGGAGCTGGAAAAACCAAGACAATTACTCACAGAATCCTTAATTTAATTCAAAAAGGCACCAATCCTTCATCTGTCCTAGCCATAACATTCACAAACAAAGCCGCAAAAGAGATGCGTGAGCGTGTAAATAAGCTACTTTCTGACGATAAAATGATAAATCGTCCAATATCAATACAAGAACGGCCATTTGTAAGCACATTCCACGCTTTAGGTGTGCACATAATCAAAGAACAGTGCGCACGGCTCGATATTCCTCGACAATTCACAATTTACGATCGAAATGATTCAAAAAAAGCTGTAAAAGACGCGGTAGAAAGCCTTTCTCTAGACCCAAAACAGTATGAACCGGGAATCATTTTAAACACAATATCGAGAGAAAAGGGAAACGCAGTCACTAATAAGGCCTACCGCGAAAAAGTCCATGATTATTTCTCTAATATCGTCGCTGATGTCTGGGATCGCTATGAAGCTACGCTCCGCAAGGAAAAATCGCTTGATTTTGATGATTTACTACTAAAAACTGCCCTTTTATTGAAACATGACAAAGAAATCCGTGATTATTACAATTCTGTATGGAAATACGTGCACGTTGACGAGTATCAGGACACCAACACCGTACAATATGAAATCGTTAAACTACTCTGCGTAAATAACAAAAATCTCGCTGTGGTTGGTGATATCGACCAAAATATATACAGCTGGAGAGGGGCAACTATTCACAATATTTTAAATTTTGAGAAAGATTATCCTGAAGCAAAAGTGATCTTACTCGAGGAAAACTATCGTTCCACACAAACCATTCTTGCGGCAGCCAATGCAATAATTGAGAAAAACACCCTTCGACGTAAGAAAACCCTTTTTACAAAAAATGTAGCTGGAGAAAAAATCGAGGTAACTATATCTTACACAGAAGTTGATGAAGCGAGATCGATCGCAAGTAAAGCTAGTGATCTTATTCGAGAAGGGAAGGATCCAAGCGAGATTGCTGTACTCTATAGAGCAAACTTTCAATCGAGAGCACTCGAAGAAGCATTCCTCCGTGAAAAGGTCCCGTATCAAATACTCGGCACTCGATTCTTCGACCGTAAAGAGATTAGAGATGTGCTTTCATTTATCCGTGCAGCAATTAATCGTGACAGTTCAAATGACCTCGTCCGCATAATAAATATTCCGCCGCGCGGAATCGGTAAAGCGACAATCCTTAAAGTCATCTCTGGTCAAGCTGCGACGCTCGGTCCATCACTTCGAGAGAAAGTTGCTTCATTTACAAAGCTACTTGATCGCATCAAAGCGCTCGCGGAGAAAGAAACTCCCGCGACTCTGATCAAGTACATTATGCAAGAAACTGGTATGGAAACTGCATTTAAAAATGGCACGCCGGACGACCAAGAAAAGCTAGAAAATATTCGTGAACTTGTATCTGTTGCGTCACAATATGGCTCTGTTGAGACACTTCTTGAGAATGCCGCTCTCGCAACTGATCAAGATGAATTGGAAAGAACTAACCGCGCAGTTAAGCTTATGACCGTGCATGCTTCGAAGGGTCTTGAATTTGATTATGTATTTATCACAGGCCTTGAGGAAGATCTTTTTCCGCACAAGCGCATGAACGAGAACAACGTTACGCAAGCAGCAGAAGAGGAAGAACGAAGACTCTTTTATGTTGCAATCACGCGCGCACGAAAGAAGGTGTTCTTAAGCTATGCTCAACTTCGGACCATATTCGGCACACAAAAGGTAAATACTCCATCGCAATTTATCAGTGACATTGATAAAGATTTAATAGAGGAAACGCGAGAGTTATTATCAATCCTCTCTATCGATTTTTAATAGATTAAGTATACTGTGTACATGCAAGAGCCGAACAATAACTTTACCGCCAAAAAATCCCTTGGACAGAATTTCCTCCATGCTCCAAATGTCATTGGCAAAATGATTCACGCCGCAAGGATTGGAGTGGAGGCTGGTGGGGAAGCGGACGAAATAGTCTTTGAAGTAGGACCGGGGAAGGGCGCACTGACAGAGAAACTACTCGCAACAGGCATTCGAGTTATTGCAATCGAGAAAGATGACCGCGCGATCGATTTTCTTAAAGAAAAATTCGCTTCGAGCATGTCTACAAGACAGTTCACACTAATTCACGGAGATGTTCTTGAAATTGACCCAGAAAATATCGGGCTTAAAGGACTAAATTATGTAATTGCAGCGAATATTCCGTATTACATCACCGGAGAATTCCTCCGTAAATTTCTAGAAACCCAGTTTCCACCAAAAAGAATGATTTTAATGCTCCAAAAAGAAGTCGCGAAGCGTATTTCTGTTAATACCGCGGTAAATTCAGGATCAAATCGAGAAAAAGAGAGCATATTATCAATAAGCGTAAAGGCTTATGGGTCACCAAAATTCGTCACGACCGTGCCCGCCCGCTTCTTTCGACCAATTCCCAACGTTGATTCTGCTCTATTATACATAGACAACATATCGAAAGACTTTTTTACGGCTGAAAACATAGCTATTGACGAGAAAAGCTTTTTTGAGGTTGTTAAAACTGGCTTCGCACACAAACGAAAGGTTTTAATTAAAAATCTCGAATCATTACTCGAAAATACTTCCGAAAAACAGACAATTGAAGCTTTTAAAGAAAAAATTCGCACTTTGTGGCAAAACAAAGGATTTTCTCCGACAATTCGTGCCGAAGAACTGTCTCTAAATGACTGGAAGGACATTACGTTCGCCCTTAGTTCATACATCATTTAGTTTTCCACATAAACGCTTAAAAACAGCAGTTTATCTCTATTATTAGCTATATATATTTGTTATAATTTTAGTGGCATCTATGTAATTTGCTCTATATGCAAATTACTAGCCAGCTACACGCCTTGAAACAACCTAGCGCTAAAAACTTTATACTAATTACGACTGCTGTCCTTATTATCCTTGGTGCTTTTGTGGTTTCAAAATACCAAAATGATGCGAGTGTTGCTCAACAGCAGCAGGTTGCTACGCTCAATAAAGCAATTATGACCGCTACAACATCTATACAAAACTCACTTGTTGCATATGAGGGTAATTGGCAAAAGTCTCTTTCTGGAACACTCGGAGCTAGTTCAACATGGGCAACAGGGAAAGCGGCACCAGTACAAACTAACCTTACGGCGACTGACCTTTTTAGCCGAGATCTCTTTTCAAAATATGCTGAATACCAAAAGGCAGGAGTTAATTTTAATGACCCGCAAATTCAACAACAGATCACTAATCAGGTCTTGGCCGATGGGACATATATTGCGACTCCGAAAGTTTACACCTCAAAAGATATCTTAATTACACCTGATAATAGCGTCATTTCGATTAAAAGATACGTTAATTCTATTGTCACCGTCATCAAGGCTAACACCACAATTCATTCATACGAACCGGAAATTGTGCAAAACAGCCTCAATACAAAGAACCCTGACTTGCTCAAACAGCTCGACCCGATCATCACTTCGTATCAAAACATTTTAAAAAATTTTATCGCAACTCCGGCACCGTCAGCGCTAACAAAAATTCATGTTGATCTCGTAAATGCAATGAATGAAATAGTATTTGCCGATGAAAGCCTAGCGAAAGTATATTCTGACGGCATTACAAGTCTTGCGGGACTTAGTGCATATCAAAAAGGTGTTCTAGATCTTTCAAATGCCCTAACTGAGGTCGGTCAATATTTGAAATCAGCAAATATCACATTCACACCAACTGAAGCGGGATATATCATTGCGCCAAATTTACATTAAAATATAATGAATTTCTTTTTTAAAAAAACATCAATCATTATATCCTTCGCGCTTGTTGTACTTGCAAGCTCACAACTTTATGCACCAAAAAAGGTTGATGCATTGTTTGGAGCGGGGGACATCGTCTCAGACATACTTGTAGAAACAAACACTAGTACAATTGCAGCATCTGCTGGAGTATCCGCACAATCCGAGTCATTACTTCAACTAAAATCTTTTAGCCTCGATAAAGTAGCGGTAATGATTGTGAAGCAAATACTTCAACAATTAACCCTTAGTATAATCTCTTGGATTAACTCAGGTTTTAATGGTAGCCCTTCTTTTATCCAGAATCCAACAAAATTCTTCGAAGGAGTGGGTGATCAGATTGCGGGTAAATTCCTCTCAAGTGTCAGCCCTCTCGCGGCGAGCCTTTGTAGCCCATTTAATATAAGTGTTCGAATCTCTCTAGCACTCGAGATGTCGGGAGGAATCAAAAACCCCTATACATGTACATTAAGTGACATGGTAAAGAATACAAAGAACGCCGTTAAAGGTGCTTCAATAAATGGCTTTACGGCTGGTGATTTCCGACAAGGAGGATGGCCGGCATTTCTTACGTTAACCACAGTACCAGCAAACAATCCAAATGGTGCATTTCTTCTTGCACAAAGTGATCTCAATGCAAAAATCGGCCAACAAGTCACCTTAAAACAAAACTTTGTTTTAAGTGCGAACGGCTTTCTTTCTTTCGAAAAATGTACTGACGATCCAGAAGACTATTCGGGCCAAGGTACAGGACAGGATTGTGAGGTTCAGACACCAGGAAGCGCTATTTCGGCCACACTTAATAAAAGTCTCGGCGTACCAACTGATGAGCTTGAACTCGCAAATGATATTAATGCGATTATTAATGCCGCTTTCTCTCAGCTCGTTCTTATTGCACTTAAGAGTGGCCTTGGTGCAATTAGCGGTTCAAATGGAACAAGTAACACCGCGTATGTTCAGCAAATACAAGCTGAGCAGAGCAATAATCTTCAATCTGTACAGGCGTCTACGATTAATAATATACAGCCGTATTTAAACAATGCTCAACAAGTAACACAGAACGCCCAAGTAGGCCTCAACATTGTACTTGCTGCACAAACGACACTCAATAAAGCACAAAGTTGTAACAACGATTTGATTACAAAGTACTCACAACCAAGTTACGGTGTAGGTAATCAAACGAATGCACTTGCGGTCGCTCATGCTCAAGGTCAGCTAGACCAGATTAACACTATAATTCTTACCCAAGTCGCGCCTCTTGTAGCCCAGAGCACCGTAAAATACAACAATGCAAGCTCTTCATATCAATCATTGATTGATCTTGCAAATAAATTCTCAGACGCCCAGAACGCAACCGGCCTCAATGATCCAAGCCAGCAGTTACAGGGCTTAGCGGCGAGTGGTAACCTTCCGTCAACTGCAGCAGTAACCCAATCAAATACAGATCTAACCACATTGCGTTCTACCATCGATCCAATACAGTCAGATGCAAATAACCGGCTCTATGCTTGTCAGACATTTAGCCCGACTGCGAATAATGGTGTAAACTAATACCAGTATGAAAAGCAACTCGTACAAAAAAATAATTACCGCTGTTGCAATCGCGATACCGTTATTGACGCTTATTACGCCGCACTTTGCGTATGCATTTTTGGGTATTGATGTTACAGCGACCATATTTACAGTAACATCATGGATCGCCGAACTAGCATTCGCTGCAGCTGGAGCAATTTTGACCCTCACTGGAGTGCTTCTCAATGGAACACTTGTAGCTACTCTTCACATTCAAACTATCGTCGATAAAGTAACGGCAATTGGTATTGCATGGAGAACCATTCGAGACTTCTCGAGCATATTCATAATATTCATGCTTCTGTATGCTTCAATCAAGATGATTTTAGGGCTAAAGAACGCGGATCTTTCTACGCTAATTAAAAATATTATTATTGCTGGTCTCCTTATTAACTTCAGCCTTTTCTTTACTCGGCTCGCAGTAGATACTTCAAACATCATATCGCTATCGTTCTATAACGCTATTGCCCCCGGACAAGATACCGTGGCTGCAACTAACGGCTTTAATGGAATGATATCTTCAGCGTTTAACGATGGAGGTCTATCGAATGTATTCATGCAGAGCTTGAGTATCAACAAGATCGTTGGAGCTAGCGCTATTGCTCCAAATGGTGGGGGAGATCCTAATAATAACCGTACGATTACCCTTGCGTATGCCGGAGGAACAGTCCTTATGCTTGCTGCAGCAGGAAGCTTCCTCTTTGCGGCGGTGGCATTCGCAGTACGACTAGGAATTCTTATCCTTCTCATGGCTTTCTCGCCGATCTATTTCATCGCTATGATATTGCCACAAGCAGAGCAATACGCCGAGCAGTGGAAAAAGACACTCATTGCAATGTGTCTCTTTATGCCGGTGTATCTATTTCTTATGTATGTTGCGGTTAGCGTTATTAATGATCCACGTTTCTTTGATTTTGCAAAAGTATCTTCGACAACTGGCACACTCGGTAATGCTCTCGTCTCTCCAAATGTTGTCGGTATCGTCCTCCAATACATCATTGCCTTTATGTTTATCAATGCCCCGATGGCGGCTGCAATTAAAATTGGTTCAGATGGAACTGATATCGCAGTTAAATTAGGCCAGAGCGCTAAGAAATGGGGACAAGGGAAGCTTACAAGCGGCGTAAGCGGTAGTGCAGGTTGGGTCGGCCAACACACAATTGGAAGGGGTGCCAAATATGTTGCTGATAATGATAAATTCAAAAGATTTGTTACTTCTAATCCTACTATCGGAAACCTTGTAGATAAACAAATAGTTTCAAGGACTACGAATGCTACATTTGGCGGCTCAAAAGGCGGCTATAGTGACAGATTAAAAAAATATACTGAATCACAAACAAAGTTTGCCGATCGCGCACTATCAAGAATAACTCCTGACGAGTATAAGAAAGAGACAAAGAGGTTAGAATATGAAGCCAACAAAAAAGAGCGCTTGTATAATCTGGCAGCATCTAGATCTACAGATAGCAATTTAAGCGCTCGAGAGAGAGCGGAAGAAGCGGCACGTGCAGAAAGACTAAAAGCTGTAATGGATGCTGCAAAAAAAGAGGCATCGGAAAGAGCTGTCGATGATACAGATATTCAAGGTAGGCTGTCAAAGCAAGGCAAGGAGGAATACGCTAATAATCTTGAAAAGGGTGCAGGCTTCTTTAACATGACCAAAAAGGGCAGGAAAGATGCCGCCAATAAGATCCGTAAAGGAATGAATAAATCAAAAAATGAAAAAATTGCAGATGATATAAAAGATCTGCTAACCGAAGAAAAAAGTGACGGTGATGCAAAAAACAAACCAGATAAAAAATAATACAATATGGAACCTGAAACACAACAATTAATTAAAAAAAACTTTGAGCTTCTTCCCCGAGAGATTCAAGATGCGATAACAGGAGGAAACCTTCCTGAGAAATTTGCTAAAATATCAAAAAAATACGCCTTAACCATAGAACAAGCTGGGGACATACAGACCGAGACGATGCTTGTCATGCTTGGCCTTGAAAGTTCTAATAATTTAATTTCAAATCTAAGTGATAACGTCGAGATCCCAAGAGAGACAGCGAGAGATATAGCTGGTGACATAAACACTGATATAATTGGTAGTATTCGTGAGAGCCTACAAAAACTCGAAGATACGAATGATGACGAAAAGTTGGACAATGAAGCAATTGCTCGTGCAAATACCCTAAAAGGAATTGAAAATCCGACCACGCTCGCACAGAATACTGCAACACCAACTCCTGTAAATCTCCTCGCGGAATATCCAGCAATTGTCGCTGGTCAGGAAGCGCACACTGTCCCAACCCCAATAGCAACACCTGTATCCGCTCCTGCAACAGCTCCAGCACCTGCGGTAAAGTCTATCAATCTCCTCGATCAATTCATGTCCGCTCCCGTGACAACAAAAAACCCTCAACCTCAAACGCCGAACACTACTTCTGATCCATACCGCGAGCCAATCGCGTAAGAGTAGGGTATAATATACGCATGCAGTTCCAAGTCCCACAATTTATCGAAGTTGAGGACAAGATTTTCGGCCCATTCACCTTGCGCCAATTTATTTATATGGCTGGTGGGGCTGGAATTTGTTTCCTATTGTATAAATTTTTACCATTACTCCTTGCATTCCCGTTTATAGTTGTAGTTGCTACTTTTTCTGGGGCCCTCGCTTTCTATAGAATCAACAATAAACCATTCATTTTTGTTGTTGAAGCGGCATTCAAATACTACTTCGCTGCCAAACTCTACATCTGGAAGAAAGTAAATCGCCGTCCAGATCCTGCACTACAGAAGAATATGACTCCGGGGGAACAAGCGGCGGAAGATGTACGCCTCGGCAAGAATTATGCGGGTATTATGGTGCCGAAGATTTCAGAAAGTAAATTGAAAGACCTTGCATGGAGTCTCGATATTAAAGAAAGTCTCTATAGTAATAGAAATCAACGTTAATATGGCCACTTCAACCAAAACAACTCAAGAATTTGTACCAATTAAAGAGATCCGTGATGGAATTGCTATTCTTAATGACGGTTCTTTGCGCGCAATCGTCCTTGCAACATCGGTAAACTTCGCCCTAAAGTCAATAGATGAGCAGAACTCTATTATTTTTCAATTTCAAAACTTTTTAAACTCTCTTGATTTCTCAGTTCAGATCTTCATACAGTCAAAAAAGCTTGATATTAGGCCGTATGTTGCGCTTCTTGAAAGCCGTTATAAGGAACAGGCAAGCGAACTCATGAAAATTCAAACCCGAGAATACATTGAATTCGTCAAAACCTTCGTCGACAATTCAAGCATTATGACAAAAAGCTTCTTCATCGTCATCCCGTATTCTCCTGCACAGATTAGTGCGACGAAGAACCCAATTTCTTCATTCTTAAATCGAAAGAATAATACAGGTTCATCACAAAGCATCGGAAGTGGTAAAACCCTCGCAAATGAAGAATTCGAGGAATACCGAAGCCAGCTCGAGCAGAGAGTAGGTTCAGTGGAGCAAGGACTTACTCGTTGCGGTATACGAGTCGCTGAACTTGGAACCGAAGAAGTGGTAGAATTGTTCTATAAGATATTCAACCCTGGGGACACTGAGAAGCCAATGCAAATAAATTAAATAAAAAAATGAGCTTTATAGGAAAATTATTTGGTAAAAAAGATGCACCTGCGATAACATCGCTTTTGCCACAAGATATATATGAACAGGGAGTGTTGGAACTCCGTGACATTATTGCACCTTCTGCACTTAAGATTAGTCCTAAAGAGCTTAACCTCGGGGAGAAAGTCGCGCGCACATTCTTCGTTATATCATACCCACGTTTCCTTACTGATTCTTGGTTTGCCCCCATCATTAACCTTGATAAGGTTTTTAACATTTCAATATTCATTCATCCGGTAGATACGGCTAAAATCCTACGTCATTTCCAGAAGAAGGTGGCTGAAGTACAGAGCCAGATCAATCAAAGAGAGGATAAAGGACTCGTTCGTGACCCAATGCTCGACACTGCATATCAAGACCTCGAATCACTTCGTAATAATCTCATGCAAGCACAAGAGAAAATCTTCGATGTTGGTGTTTATATTACTCTTTTTGGAGATTCTGATGGCGAACTTGATAAGCTTGAGTCTGAGGTTAAATCTATCCTTGAGTCTAAGCTTGTTTATATAAAACCTGCTCTTTTCCAGCAAGAAGATGGTTACAAAAGCGTGTTACCGCTTGGAGACGATCGACTCTCAGTACATTCTAAGCTTAATTCTTCGCCACTTTCGAGCATATTTCCTTTCGTTTCATTCGACCTCACATCTGATAAGGGTATTTTGTATGGAATTAATCGCCACAATTCATCTCTCGTGCTTTTTGACCGCTTCCTCCTCGAGAACTACAATTCAGTAACGTTTGCTAAGTCTGGATCGGGTAAATCATATTGCACCAAGCTCGAAATATTACGAACACTTATGTTCGATACCGAAGTTATCGTTATCGACCCTGAACGCGAATATGAGTATATGGCGAATGCCACAGGAGGGAAGTACTTCAATATCTCTCTTAACTCAGAGAATCATATCAATCCTTTTGACTTGCCGATCGCACGAGAGGACGAAGCCGCTTCTGATGTGCTTCGATCTAACATTATTAACCTCGTTGGGCTATTCCGTATCATGCTTGGTGGCCTTACACAGGAAGAAGATGCCATTATCGATCGAGCTATTAGTGAAACATACGCACTTAAGGATATCACCCCTGAATCTGATTTTAGTAATGTGACACCGCCACTTCTATCTGACTTTGAGCTTGTTTTGGCGGGCATGGAAGGTGCTGAATCACTCGTCGAAAGACTTACGAAATACACCAAAGGTACTTGGTCTGGCTTTATTAATAAGCCTACAAATGTGGATATTAATAAGAAATTTGCGGTGTTTTCACTTCGCGATATGGAAGATGAACTGAAGCCGGTCGCAATGTATATTGTTACACACTATATATGGAATGCTATTCGTCGTACTCCAAAGAAGCGTCTTCTTGTTATTGACGAGGCTTGGTGGATGATGAAATCAGAAGATACGGCTTCATTCCTACTTGGTTTGGCTAAACGAGGCCGAAAATATTACTTAGGACTTGCAACAATCACTCAAGACGTTGATGACTTCTTGAAATCACCCTATGGCTTGCCGATTCTTACCAACTCTTCGATACAAATCCTCCTCAAACAGTCACCTTCATCGATTGATAGAATTCAGCAGACATTTAGCCTTACTGATGAAGAGAAATATCTACTTCTTGAATCAGAAGTGGGGGAGGGCATATTCTTCGTAGGACTTAAGCATGTCGCACTAAAAATCATCGCTTCGTATACAGAAGATCAGATTATTACTACGAATCCTGCACAAGTTATGGCTATTAAAAAAGCCAAAGACGAGCTCGAAATGGCAAACGGTGCCGCTCGAATATAAAACGCAACAAAATGGGTTCAAAAATGAAAACTGTAGATTGGATAGTACTTTATTGCTTCACATTGGCATGTGATATTGGGCAACCGCTTATTGATGTTTTTTTCCCAGGTCCTGGAGAATTTATAAACGAATTTGCCGATGCAGGGATTGGTGCAATATTGGGAGGTTATTTCTACTGGAGAGGTGTTTCTATGGCTAAACCGGGGCGTATATTAACACTCGTTGCAACTTTCTTCTTTGAAGAGCTCGTTGCTGGTTCATTACCATTGTGGATACTTGATGTTGCAATGACACATCTCTCAGTCCGTGCCGAGAACAAACGTTTAGCGTCAGCCGCAACCGTAGCAACACCAGCCTCAATACAAGCAAAAAATAGACAACAATTCCAACCCCCTCCGGTTAACAATAACGGAATGCGTTTACCTCGCAAGTAGTATTACATCCAGCGTATGTTGTGGTAGAATTATATAGATGAAAAAAAATGGATTTCTAGTTCTGCACATTAGTATATTTATCCTATTTTTTACTTTCTTTAGCCTGTCTAATCCGCACGTTTCACATGCTCAATCTTCAATTGGTAATGTATCTCTTGACGGAGTCGATATTGAAATGTCACCAGCCAACCCTGCACCGGGGGATAGTGTCACTGTGGACGTAAAAAGCTACAGCACAGATCTAAACGGTGCTACGATCAATTGGTCTTCAAACGGTAAATCGATTGGTAAAAGCGTAGGCCTCACAAGCATTACCGTGCAGGCTCCTCCTGTTGGCAAAAGCCTAGCTATAAGTGTCAGTGTAAAGACCGTCGAAGGTGCGACAATTCAAAAAGTACTTACTATTAAAACAGGCTCAGTGGATATAATTCCTGAAACGAGTGGATACGTGCCCCCTTTATATCGAGGCAAAAATCTCTTTGTTTACCAAAATACCGTTAAGCTTGTAGCAATGCCAAACCTTGTGGATTCAAACGGCAAACCAATTGACCCTCAAGCTCTTATATACACATGGAAACAGGATTCAACCGTACTTGGCAGTCTTTCAGGTTATGGCAAACAAAGCCTTTCGATAAAAGGTTCATTAATAGCACGACCGTTTGTTATTAACTTAAAAGTAAATTCTACTGATGGCAAGGCTCACGCTGAAAGCCAAATCGCCATCAATCCGTCATCTCCAGCAATTAACTTTTATCAAAATGACCCGCTCTATGGAGTGTTATATAATAAGTCAGTAGGGGATAGTATCAATCTTGAGCATAATCAAATTAAGATTACTGCAGCACCTTATGGTTTCGATATGGCAGACGATTCGGGTACCATGACGTATAGCTGGATGATTAATGAAATTCTTCATGATGAACTAGCTTCGAGCTCTGCAATTTTGCTCGCGACACCAAGTGGAACATCGGGTAGTTCTGATATTAAGCTCGAAATCCAAAACACTACAGACATCCTCCAAAGAGCAAATAACTCTTTTAGTGCAATATACGACACCACTTCGAACAAAGTTAACGGCGCGGCTAGTATCACATTTTAATCAAAAACATGTCTACACAAAACATAATCAAAAAAGTTTCTGCGCTCTGTAGCATTATCGTCATATTTGGCACTCTTTCAGCACCAAGCCTAATAGTATCTGCACAGACAACAGGACAATATACACTTCTTGAACCAGTACCATGCATCCCAGGAACAGGGAACAACTGCACACTCGGCGAAGTAACGAAGGAAGTCAATATACAGACATATATTGTCTATATATTTAAACTAATGATTGCGGTTGCGGTATTTGCAACCGTTGTTATGGTTATAATTGGCGGTTTTCAATACATGCTTACCGACTCAGTGACCAAGAAGGGGGACGCGAGATCGACGATAGAAAACGCTTTCTTAGGCCTTGCTGGAGCACTCCTATCATATCTTATCCTCTACACCATTAACCCTCAGCTCGTAGACATAAGCCTCGTTACCGTACCAAAGCTTAATTTGACAGTACAACCAATAAGTACCAGTGATCCTGCTGCAGTTGCTGCGTTAGCTGCACAAGCAGCTGAACTTACCAATGAAACTCGTGCACTTCAAGCAAAAGTAGCAACCGATAATGCCGCAGTAGCGACAGCATATAACGATCTTATCAATTCGAAATGTTTGGAAAGTAATGGAAGTCAGAACGAAAACTCTCTTACACCTGATTGCCAAGGTGCTATACAAAAATGGCAGAATCTGCAAGACACAGCTACCGCATCAATAAATAAAGAAGCCTTTGCGCATGCTACCAATGATTTCGCTGCAAATGCACTTCTCGAAAGAGAAAAGCTCGCAACTCAATATAATGGAATAGAAACACCTGAATTAATACAATCAAGCTTAAACGCAAATACTGCAGTCTACAATGCAGACATGGCAACGTTGAAAGCCAATAACGATGTGGCTGATCAAGCTGCGTTAACTGCTGCATATAACGCTGCACAAGCGCCATTCTTGAAGAAACAAGCGGATATGGCTGCGGCGGCAGCTGCAGACAAAGCGGCGGCGCAAAAAAATGCAAATAAAACAGGAACTAATCAACAACATGGAAGCTACCTACCTGGTCAGTAATAAAACCAAAATATGTCCAAAAAAACCTCAATCCTCATAATAATCATTTTAGTACTAGTCCTCGCTGGGGGAGGATATTGGATTTACAATAATTATTTTGGTTCTGGTGTTATTAACACTCGTACAACTACTACCACGACTACTTCGGGAGGGAATATCTTTACACCTCTTAATGGAACGACTCGTACACAAAACACCTTACCGCTACGTAACACTACGAACAATACTGGTCAAAATGCTCAAAATAGTTCCTCTACAACAGTAGCTATTCCTACAATCCGTGAATTGAGCACTACGCCGGTTGGGGGAATGGTGGCGTCAACAAGTGGAACATCAACGCTCGTACTCTGGGTTAATCGTGGCACAGGCTATGTGTATGAAGCTCGATCGAATTCACTTGATACAACTCTACTTTCCAACACGACCGTACCGATGATATATCAAAGCTTCTGGAATCGTAATGGAACAGCTTTCGTTTTTCAATCACTCGATGATACAGGAACCAAGATTACTAATTTTTATGTAGCTTTAAGCAAATCACCAACTCAAGCAACGACCACGGCAACATCATCGATATCAAAGAATACACCATATGTCCTAAAAGGGGATGTCCTTCCTGCAAACACGACGGTTTTGGCATTATCTCCGCTTGCAGATAAAATATTCCGCCTCGCAGACGGATCTGGCTATATTTCGCAATTTGATGGTACCAAAACCATTAAATTATTCTCTACTCCACTTAAAGATATCAATGTTGAATGGCCGACCGATAGTACACTTGCGATTACAACCAAAGGTAATTCAGCTCTTGCAGGCTTCCTTTACTTCGTGAACACGAAGACGGGCCAATTTACAAAGGTTTTAGGCGGAATAAATGGCCTAGCGACACTTACAAACAAAGACGCTACCAAGATTCTCTACACTAAGTCTGTCGGACAGACCCTGTCATCATCAATTTTTGATGTAAAAACTGGAACTGATCAAGAACTTGCTTTCAACACCATGCCAGAGAAATGTGTTTGGAGCTCAATAAAGAAGGACAACCTTATTTGTGCCGTACCATCTACGATACCAACAGCCCAGTATCCAGAAGATTGGTATCAAGGCAACACCGCATTCACCGATAGCATATGGGAGGTTAATATCACAACAGGGGAGGCTCACCAGATAGCTACAATGCTTAATTTCCCTGGCGAATTACTAGATGCTACCAATTTAACACTAGACCCAAAAGAAAACGTTCTATATTTCATCAACAAGCGAGACCTAACACTTTGGTCAGTCAACCTTAACTCTTAGTTTTCACCCTTCTATATAGTATTAAATGCTAATTGGTGGAACCGCTGGCCGTCCATCGTGAGTCTTCTTATGAGCTAATTTCTTGCGAACTACGAGCTCCTGAACAAGCGTGAAGAGGTTTGTTGTAATCCAATACAGTGAGAGTACTCCTGAAAGGCGATATGAGATGAAGAAAATAACAACTGGAAATATGTATTTCATCTGATTGGTCATACTTTGAGCCATATCTGCTTGTGATTTAACACCATTCTTGGCCGCAGGAGCAGAAGACTTCATCGCATTCAATGAAAATTCAAGCTGTAGGTACTGAGCAACTGCTGCACCGAGAGAAAGAATGAGGCTTGGCTTTGTAATATCAAAAAGGCCAAAGAAGTGGATGTTGATAACCGGTGTACTGATAAAAGAATAAAGAAGTGTGTGATCTACGACAGGGAGGCCTGAATGAATAAATACTCCATATAGAGCATAAATAATAGGCAACTGAATAAAAAGCAACAAAACGCTCGAAAAAGGATGGATTCCTTTCTCTTTATACATTTCCATCATCATCGTGCCTTGCTTCTGTCGATCGTCTTTGTAATCGATCTTGATTCTATCGAGCTCAGGTTGAAGTTCTCGCATCTTAACTTGGGCGATAATAGCTCTTTTTGAAAGAGGGAAGAGGATAAGGCGAACGATTATCGTAAAGAGTATCACCGCTATACCCGCATCAATCCAAGGAATCGTATCAAAAAGCGCAATTAGACCGTTATAAAGAGGAGCGAAGATAAATGTTGTGTATAAATATGAAAACATAACTCTATTTTACTTTATCGGGTAATATTAACAAGCGTGCATAAAACTATTGCAGGATACGAGATTCGAATAATATATCTTGTACGGCTTTTGCGAGCTCGTCCTTAGTAAGCCGTAACACTTGAGGTTTCGCTACAATCATACAGTGGAAGGTTCGGTTATTGTCTATAGACTCTTTATCGACAACCGGCAATAGGGGAGTGATAGCTACATAAAGACGTCGGCGTATTTTATTTCTCTCAACTGCGGTCTTAAAATGCTTCTTTGAAGCAACTGTGGAAAAGCGGGTTTTGCCCGACGTGACCTTACTAGCCCTCAAGGACAAAACAGGGGACTGAAATAGTCTCCCTGTTTTGATTACTTCATCCAATAGCTTAGTAGTTAATCTCCTATCTTTTGGAATCATATAATAATTTTATAGGACAAAAACCTTAAAATACGGCTTAAACTGACAGTTTCTTACGACCCTTAGCTCGGCGACGCTTAAGGACATTTCGTCCAGCTGTCGTCTTCTTTCGGACCAAAAAACCGTGTGACTTTGCGCGCTTTCTTTTCTTAGGATTGTATGTAAATGACATAGTGGAACAACTATATCTTAATTACAACATTTCTGCAACAAATACTGCCGAATACTGTTAGGATATTATTTTTCACTTATAAACACCTTATCAACATGATAATTTTGTTTCCACAAGTTTTTAAATTTATAAACAGGTATATAATTGTTTTATAAATTATTTATCTATGAATGATTACTCGAATTTATGGGAAGGTGTGCTTGCTGAAGTCGAACATTCGACTTCTAAAACCAATTTTTCTACGTGGTTTAAGGGCACACACATTATTAAGATAGACGAGGGAGTAGTACACCTTGGTGTGCCTAGCCCGTTTGCTTATGACTGGCTTTCAAGTAAGTTCCACAATGAGACGCTACGCGCCCTACGTAAGCTTAATGAACACATTCGAGCCCTTGAGTATACCATCGTCAAAGAAGACGATAAACGTAAAAATGATGAGAAGAGGAAGAAGGATCCAGCTCCCACCATATCAATGCCTCTTGAGAATTACTATATTAACAAGGATGACAATCTAAACCCTCGCTATTCATTCGAAAACTTCATCGTAGGACCATTCAATGAACTCGCTCACGCAGCTTCGCTTGCCGTATCTAAAGCCCCTGGCATGTCATATAACCCGCTATTTATATATGGTGACTCAGGTAGAGGAAAGACACATCTCATCCAAGCAGTAGGGAACCAGATAAAGAAGGAATATCCTGATAAAAAGGTCTTTTACCTTACATCTGAACGTTTTGGTTCTGAATATTTCTCATCTTTACAGTCGAATACTGCACAGAAGTTCAAAGAAAAGTATCGAAAATATGACGTGATCATTATGGATGACATTCAGTTCTTCGGAAGCAAAGAGAAATTCCAAGAAGAACTCTTTCATCTATTCAACACTTTCGTTAATTCCAACAGACAGCTTGTCTTCTCGGCTGACAAACACCCCAACTTCATTAATGAACTCGAAGATCGACTTAAGACCCGTTTTAATTCTGGTATGATCGTAGACATTCCATCTCCCGACCACGAGTCTAGAATGGCTATATTTAAGGCTAAAATGCGAAGTGCAAATATTGAAATGACCGAAGAGACTATTGATTATCTTGCGAAAAACATCGAAGGAAGCATTCGTGAGATAGAAGGGGTAGTTAATACTATTGTTTGCCAGACTCAGTTAAAAGAAAAAAACTTGAGCATTCTTGAAATAAAGAATTTGGTTAAAAACAATGCAAAACCAAAGAAAAACACTCCAGTGAAGGACGTTATTCGCGCAATCGCAAGCTTCTATAATGTCAGTGAGGATAGCGTTTACGACAAAACTCGCAAAAAAGAAGTGGTTAAACCTCGACAGGTGATAATGTATATCCTTCGTGAGGATTTCAACATCTCATTCCCATCAATAGGGGAGAAGCTTGGTGGTCGTGACCACACAACCGTCATTCACTCATGTGAAAAGATCAAAGAAGATCTAAAATCTAACCCTATTCTCTCCGAAGAGCTTTCTCAAATCCGCGCTTTGATTTGATTTAAGGTGTGGATAAGACTGTGGATAGCTTGTGGGGAGCTTGTTGAAAGATTGTTTATAGGTTGTTCAAAGAGTGTTGGCGGTTTGTGGGTAATTTTTTATAAAAAAATATATTATTTTTTTATACAGATTTTATTCACAGGTTGTGGAAATCCTAATAGGTAAAATATGAAGCGATGTATGGGTAATAAAAATCTATCCCCATATCCACAGGACTAATAGTAATAATCTATTAAATAAAATGAAAATAGAATGCATACAAGAAAAATTAATTGATGGAATTCATCGAGCAGAAAAAATCGCCGGAAAGCATATTACTCTGCCGGTTCTTTCTTGTTTACTTTTCGAAGCAAAGAAGAATAACACTCTTGTTATCAAAGCTACCAACCTCAACCTCGGTGTTGAAGTAATTATCCCTGCCAAAGTAGAAGAAGAAGGTTTTGCGGCAATTCCAGCAGGTATCATCAGTTCTTTTGTTTCTGGTATCAAATCAAATGATAAAAACATCGCGATTGTAAGCCAAGATCAGAATGTTGTTATTAAAACTACAGCTATCAGTAGTGTCATTAAAACTATGCCCCATGAGGAATTCCCTAATATTCCTCGCGTTCAGGATGGGCAGTCCTTTACTATAAATGCAGCAGACTTCATTAAGGGTCTAAAAGCCGTATGGTATTCATCGTCAATTTCAGATGTTAAGCCTGAATTATCAAGTGTTTATATATATTACAGCGATAATTTTGCTACTTTCGCGGCCACAGACTCATTCCGACTTGCAGAGAAGAAAGTAAAACTCCAAAAAGACAATGATTTTGGCCAGATTTTGATACCTTTTAAGAATGTTCCTGAAATAATGCGAATTTTGGAGGGTGTAACAGAAGACGTTACAGTTGAGCTTAATAAGAATCAGATCGCATTCATCCATAAAAACTTTTACCTCGTTTCGAGGGTGATCGATGGAACATTCCCTGATTATCGCCAAATTATTCCAAAAGAGACAAAAACCGAAGCAATTATTCTAAAGCAGGATCTTATGAATGCATTGAAGATTTCACATATTTTCTCAGATAAATTTAACCAAGTTAATATCAAGATAAACCCGAAAGATAATATTTTCGAAATTAAGACCAAAAATAAAGATGTCGGAGAGACTGTATACAAAGTAGACGCCGCTCTTACTGGTGAGGACGTAGAAATCAACTTTAATTATCGCTACATCTCAGATTGTTTCCAATCTATCGACGCTGATAGTCTCAGCCTTAGTCTGGCCGGTCTTAATCGTCCAATGGTGATACGCCCAGTGGGGGATACGAGCTTTACCTACCTTGTGATGCCGATGAACCGCTAATCGCATTATAGAGACACATATGTTAAATATCGGTTCATTTTTTGAGAAATTTAAGAATGCTACACTCAAAGAGATGCTATTGCGTCAAAGCGTCATTGATGCTGTGTTTGCAAATATCAACCCTCAAATTGCCAAAGCAATTAAAATAGAGCTAAAAGACGTCGAGTTAAAAAATAAGATAATTAGAATTCGTGTCAGTGCCATATTTAAAAACGAGATTTTCATGAAGAAAACCTCGATTCTAAAAGCTATTAAAGATAAAAATCCTAGTTTGACTATTATTGATTTACAATAAAATCAGTAGATGTTGAATTTTGATTGAGGATATTGTCGTACACAACAAGCTTGATGGTATTTGTTCCGTTTATTGTTACCCCCTCAATATCTTTTGGAACGAATGTGAATTGATTGAGTGTGCCTATGTTGCTCTGGATATAACGATCGTTAATGAATAAATCAGTTTTTTGTACCGGAAATTTTCCAGATTCAGTAAAGACTACAGTCGTTTTTTGATTTGCTGCGATAGCTGTATTAGATGCGGGGTAGGTAATAGTGACTTGAGGAAAGTTTGCAGGCACATGAATATCATCATAGCTCGTAGGCATCCCTGGTAAAATGAGTGTCGTTGAGGCCATAAGGGCACTTATTACTGTCGATGTTCCGACTTCTTTAAATCCGGGGTTTGCAGGTAAAAATACATTGGTATACCAATCTCTAACGCCATATTGCCAATATGGATACTGTGGATCAGTTGGATTAAGAGGAATTGGTCCTGTTGGATTACTCTTATCAACCCATTGAAGTATACTGTCGACATTGTTTTGTACTACCTCTTGAGTTAATGAAGGTGGAGTATATTCTGTCGCTAATTTGCCCGACAAGCTGTCTATCTTGTAAGAAGTTCCACCTTTCCAAACTCCTCGCAATACTGGCTTTAAATTTGGAGACACAGGGTCTGGAACCTTGAAGTTTTGTACGGGGAATGAAGGTAGTGCCAAAGACATAAATGCTCCCCATACTGGAGTAATAACAAGGCTAGCGATGTTGTGATTGAGTGGTGTGTCATCATTGTTACCAGCCCAAGCACCTACAACAAGGTTAGGAGTATATCCAACCGCCCACACATCACGATAGTCGTTGGTAGTACCTGTTTTAATAGCGACTGTTCGTCCAAGCGGAGAGGTGACCGAGGTAATACTCGACATTCTTACTCCGGTAGACGAATCCGAAAGAATGCTGTTAATCTGTCGTACAGGTTGAATTGGCATTACTTGAACTGGAGACAGGCTTGATTTCTCAAGTGTATTTCCTGAGCTATCATCTACTTCCATTACAGATCGGTATGCATTTCGTACTCCATCATCCGCAAATACTCCATAAGCACTTGTTAGTTGAAGCAATGAAACTTCTCCACCTCCAAGCACGAGTGTTAAACCATAACGATTCGAATCAGAGAGGCTCGTGATTCCCATATCTTGAGCGGTTTTTATTGAGTCAGCAATACCTGCGAGATACAGGGCTTTAACTGCGGGAACATTCCTTGATTGGGCTAGAGCCGTACGAATCGATAGAGGACCTTCGTAATTATTATCATATTCAACTGGTGAATAGCAGGCAGTGCTTGAAGCGTAGGGGTCTTTTGGTTTTCCGTCGACAGTACATAGAGTTGAAAATTCTGTTTTTGTATCAAAAAGTACAGTGTCCGGTGTGTATCCCTTCTCGAATAAAGTTGCATATACAAAAGGCTTAAAGGTAGACCCTGGTTGTCTATATGCCGTCGCCGCATTAAAATTACCAGAATTCAGTGTGTGGTAATAATTCTCAGATCCAACCATAGCTAAAATGTCGCCTGTTGTAGGATCGATTGCTACCATAGCCATATTCGTAGCCCCGAACTGTGATTTAATTTGTGGAGAGAAGTTCGCCACAACCTGTTCCATTTTCTGTTGGAGATCGTAATCAAGTGAGGTCGTTACTCGTAAACCACCGTTTATAACTGTGTCGGTGCCGTATTTACTTTCAAGATAATTACGGACATACATTGAGAAATGAGGAGCGAGCAATGTTCCAGTGTTTTTCGGAAGAAAATTCACTGTCTCTGCAATTGCCTTCGTGTATTGATCCTTGGTTATGAATTTATTATCAAGCATTCTTTGGAGTACGAACTTTTGCCGAGAGTCGAGGCCAGCTTTGTTCGATCCATATGGAGAATAGAAGCTCGGAGCTTGGGGAAGAGCAGCAATATACGCAGCTTCAGCAAGATCGACATCGCTCGCATCTTTTCCAAAGAATACTTTGGTTGCTTCTTCTACACCATAAATATTACCTCCATATCCTGTCTCATTAAGATATGTTGCTAATACATCTGGTTTTGGAACTGCGCGGGCTAGTTTAACAGCTAATACCCACTCTTTAATCTTACGGCTAATAGTCTTGTCTTGTGTGAGGAGGGAGTTTTTTATAACTTGCTGGGTAATCGTCGAACCACCTTGGTCATAACTACCAGTAAAAAGGTCTACAACTGCAGATCGAAGAATCGAGAGAGGTTTTATCCCCATATTGGTATAAAAATCACTATCTTCTACTGCAATCGTCGCATTCTGAATGTCGGTTGATATTGCGGTTAGTGGAACAACCGTTCTTTTGACATCCTCGTGAATGTCATAAAGTAAAACTTTGCCCGTTCGATCGTATATTTTTGTTGATTGAGGGACTTGAATTGCATTAAAAGCACTCAAATCAGGTAGCTGAAGTCTCGATATCCATATTGAAAAGATCCCCCCAGCGATAAAAAAAACAGAAAACACTGATAATACAGCAGCTTTTAGGTGTCGTATATACCAGTGTTTCTTTGCGAGAGCGTGCCACCATCTTTTAGAGTTTCGATATGATGAGAACATATTTTAAAATTCTATCATATTTAGTCCTTGCTGGACACCGCAATTATATAAAAAATGCGGAACTATTCTTCCCAGCGATCCCCAAATGGGTTTACGTCCTCAGCATCCATCATGCCGTCATCTTCTGATTCTTCGACGTTGCCGAGCTCTTCTTCCTCAATGTCACCAGCCGGGACCTTTATTGGTTCATCGTCCTCTAATTCTTCTTCTTTTGGTAGTGCTTTTGTTTTTGGCATACTATATATTTTTTATGATTTCATATTTGTAACAAAACGCAATTTTTTTTGCAAATCCTTACAACTGTGGAAAACTAATTCATTTCATTTTTATTTATTACCTATGGTGTGCACTGCATGTAAGAGCCACTGCTATCGCATCATATTCATCGTCGTGGCGCTTTGTGGTCGCATCGATTTTGATAAGCAAAGGAACCATTTTTATAATAGAACTCTTATCACTAGCGCCATTTCCTGTAACAGCAGCTTTTATTTGGGGAGGGGAGTATTCGGTTATGGGCATACCGTGAAGTCGCGCTTCGTACGCAATAATTCCACGAACTTCAGCGACGTGCATAGCAGTTTTTTGATTTTTAGTTATAAAAAGTGTCTCCATTGCGAGGATATCAGGTTTGTATTGCTCGATAGTGGCCTTAATACGAGAGCCAATTTCCGTCAATCTATCATAAATGTCACCTTCGGTTGTAAAACACTCGGAATGAAGTAGTGTTTCTTTATTGTGAGAGCCGTTCTTTTCTATAACTGCAATACCTAATCTGCCATATCCAGGGTCGATACCAAGAATTTTTATTGTTTTATTCTGCATTCGTAAATACGTCTTGAACTTCATCGTTCTCTTCAAGTGCTTCAACAAGAGCGCCAAGCGTGGCTATATCTGCATCTTCAAGAGGGATAGTCGTCTGTGCTACCCAGCCCTCGTGTGATTTGGTAAATGCCCATGACGCACTACCGGGAGCTGCGAGTTCAGCACCGTGCAGCGTAAGGATATGCTTTATCTCTTGTGCCGCTTTGTTGCGGTTATCGGTAAGGGTATCAATAACAATAGCAACACCCCCCGGACCGTATGTCTCATATGTTATAGCTTCCATCGCTGCGCTATTATCGGAAGTAGCCTTCTTTACTGCACGATCGATAGTGTCATTCGGCATGTTTTCTTTTTTCGCCTTTTCAATTGCTGTTGCAAGTCCTGGGGATCGTAGATTACCACCAGCTTTCTTTGCCTCGGCAGAGATAAGCTTCACCATTTTTGCGAAAACCTTGCTCTTTTGTGCATCGGTTTTCGCTTTCTGATGCTTAATTTTTGAAAATTTATTATGTCCTGACATAGCTTTATATATTATTTTTTAAATGTGTATACAGATGAAGGCGTGCGCACCTACTAACTATTCAATATTTATCTGTAACATTCCCACTATACCAACTTTCCAGAATTTTTCATATCGAGATGTGCGTATGCCTTCTCCGTCACAGATCTACCGCGTGGAGTACGCTCAAGTAGGCCAAGTTGAATCAGATACGGCTCATAGACGTCTTCAATCGTGGCTTGTTCTTCTGAAAGGGCGGCACCAAGGGTATTGAGGCCTACTGGGCCACCACCAAATTTATCAATCATCACTTTTAGTATGCTTCGGTCAGCATTATTAAGCCCCAAGACATCTACACCGAGCATTTCAAGTGCCCTCTCAACGCTCTTTTTAGTAAGGCGTGATTTACCTACTACTTCTTCATGAACTTCAGCGAAATCTCTGCATCTTTTTAGGAAATAATTGGCAGTTCTTGGGGTAAATCGGCTTCGGCGAGCGATTTCTTGTGCTGCATCAGCATCAATATCGATATCGAGGATTTTTGCCGATCGTTCGATGATCTCGCGTATCTCATCCTCACTATAAAACTCAAGCTTAAAGACTCCTCCAGAGAAGCGCGATCGCAATGGCGAAGAAATCATCGCAATTCTTGTCGTTGCGGCGATGAGTGTGAATTGCGGAAGGTCTAACTGTATTGTTCGAGCAGATGGCCCTTTGCCGATAATAATATCAAGCTTGCCTGATTCCATAGCAGGGTAGAGTATCTCTTCTATGGCTTTGTTGAGCCGGTGTATCTCATCAATGAAAAGTATATCTCCAGAAGAAAGGTTCGTTAAAATAGCAGCAAGGTCTCCAACTTTAAGAATTGCAGGTCCAGAAGTGATCTTTATCTGTGTTCCGGTCTCTTTGGCAATGAGGTGGGCGAGCGTGGTTTTGCCGAGTCCGGGAGGGCCATAAAAAAGAATATGTTCTGGCGGATGTTTACGTTTCTGGGCCGCACTTAAGAGGATGTGTAAATTGTCCTTTATATTTTTTTGTCCTATATAGTCGTTCCATCGGTTGGGACGAAGTGTCTGATCGAGGTGTGAAGCCTCAGGATTATTAAGGACAGTGTCCTTTTCTTCATTGTCTTTTTCTATAATCTTACTTGACATAAAATGTAATATATGCTAGGATACCTATCGAACTGAATATTGACGTGTTGGTAAATAACGGTTGCAGTTTTGCTGTATTCGCCCTATCAAGTTCATAAATCTCTAAGCAATATAAGCGGTTAACTCCGCGTATCTGACATAGCCTTGAGGACATTTTGGTTGCCACCCTGTGTGCGCGTACTGGGGTTATCCTTTGAGCTATGTTTAACTTTTGATGATCGCATTGAAAGTATTGCTTAGAGATTCATGTACTCGATACAATTCTTCTCGAAGAACTGCATCAATCTTACTCCTCTTTAGTAAAAGTTCAATTGACAGAGAACTTTTACTGCTTCGTAACGCTAATCAATATCAATAACTCGTCGAAGTTCTTCGATTGAAGTCATTCCTTGAACAACTTTTATCATTCCGTCTTGTTGCATATTTAGAATTCCTTGTGGAGTTGCAGCCATGGCGATTTCTCGTTCGCTTGAGCTAACTTCAATAACCGTTTCTACCGCAGGATCACCAACAAGAATACCTTCATAAATTCCGATACGGCCTTTGTAACCTGTTTTATTACACTTCTCACAACCAACAGCTTGCCAAGTCTTAGTATAAGTTCCAGCAGGGGAGCCGTCTTGTGTTGGAATTTCTTTTTTGTCGAATATCGTAGCGATGATTGCTTCAACGGCTGTTTTTGATTGTCCTTCGAGAACAACTTCTTTTTTACAATACTGACAAAGCTTTCGCACGAGTCGCTGGGCAAGCACCACCGTAAGCGCAGAAGAAAGAATCTTCGGGTTCACGTTAAGATCTATGAGGCGAGGGAATGTACCTGCTGCATTGTTGGTGTGAAGCGTCGAGAATACTAAGTGTCCTGTCAAAGCGGAGTTTATAGCGATAGATGCGGTCTCGCTATCTCGGATCTCACCAACCATGATAATGTCAGGATCTTGTCGAACAGCTGCGCGTAGTCCCTCGAGGAAAGTGTAGCCTTTTTCATTCACCTGAGTCTGAACAATCCCCGGAAGGTGATATTCAATCGGGTCTTCAATCGTGATAATTTTAATACCCGGATCACGAACTTTCTTTAAAAATGCATACAGCGTCGTTGTTTTACCAGAGCCAGTTGGTCCTGTGGTAAGTATCATGCCGTTTGGACGGTCGATTTGTTTCAGGAGAATCGTAAGGAGTTTTGGGGGAATACCAAGGCTTTCAAGAGGGACACTGATGCTCTTCGGGTTCAAAAGTCGCATAACAATAGACTCATCGTATGCACCGGGGAGGACCGATGTACGGATTTCAATGTCATTTTCTGCAACGTGGACACTAAAACGACCGTCTTGAGAATTCTTTTTTACATTTAATTTAAGTCCCGATAGGAGCTTCACGCGGGAAAGCACGAGGTCGTAAGTCTCCTTATCAAAATCAATGACATTAACGAGCACACCATCGAGGCGATAGCGAAGATGAATGAATGTCTCTTCGGGCTCAATATGAACGTCAGATGCTCCTGTTGCAAGCGCGCCTGCGAGAATGGTCTCAAGAATACGAGAGACACGGAAGCTTTTCTTTTGCTTCAATATATCTTCAAGGATAACAATAATCTCAGGAAGGCTTTTTGCTTTATTAACGATGGCAGATATCTCGTCGCTTGAAACATCGAGAGAGCCAGCCTTCGATTCAGAAGCGAAAGACAGGTCCTTGTAGGTAAGCCATGCTTTCTCGAGGCCTAATGTCGACGTTATGAAGAGGGTAGGGACGTAGCCTTTATTTTTTAGCTCATTAATCACATTCATTGCTTGTTCGGAGTCGGGATTACGAAGGGCAATCTTGATCTTTTTATCAGAAAGGGCAAAGACTGCCGCTTTTATCTCGCGGGCGGTTGCTTCGGGAATAAGACGAATAGCGTCGCCGTTAATACCGACAGAAGTAAGGTCTACATATTCAATACCGTACTTCGTAGAGAGGAATTGGACCAACTCTTCTTCTTCGCGATGGAGGAGGTCGCCGACTTTACGATTTTGTTTGTCTTCGTCAAATTGGAGCATGCAATAAGTATAGCATTTGAGGGTTAATTTTGGGTACTTATAGGTGCTTGACTTTATGGTGTATAGTGTGCTATAATACTGCCAGTCAACGTTTGAAATCAAAAATGTCCTTTAAATGAAGTTTTTTATGAAAAAAATGAACAAGGTAGCGGTCCTTTTAACCGCTCTTGTGTTGGTACTTGTCGGCACCGGCTGCATCAGCGGTGACATCGGCGGGCACGCACACCTTCGGGTGGTGTTTCCAAGGCTGGTGTTCCCGCAAGTGGAATGTCAGCCCGAAGCTGGTGAGGAGGTCGTCAATTTCGACGGCGTCCCAAGTTATGGCTATAACTACCCAGCCGGCTACGGTGGCGGCGGGTACAGCGTGGTGTTCATCAACGGCCAGCGGCACTATGTCGCTCGGCGCGCTGAGGGCCACTTCCCTCGGCACGAAGGTTACCGCGAAGGTCCCCATGGCGGTCAACCCGGCCAAGGCCAACATGGCCAACCGGGACAGGGCGGCCACCAGCAAGGGCCCCAACAAGGTGGCCAAGGTCACCAAGGCGGTCAGGGTGGAGGTCAACAAGGCCCCCGCCGTTAGTTACAAAACCCCGTGCCGAGCGCAAGCTTCGGCACGGGGAAACTTTTTATATAAATAGATTTGACGCCGGCTTATATTGTTATGGCAAAACTGTTCGATATGCTAATATTTTTATATGGTATTTACTTCGCATTCATTAGAAGATACAAAAAAATTCGCCACCGCATGGGTAGCGGAGACGCTTGCTAAGCGCGCATCTGCAGCATCGACCGATTCTGGCGGAACAAACAAAGCCCTCGTCGTCGGCCTCTACGGTGACCTTGGTTCGGGGAAGACGGCTTTTACGCAGGCGGTTGCACAAACTTTGGGGATAAATGAGCCCATTACGAGCCCAACCTTCGTAATCGAAAAGGTTTATCCACTAAAAAACACCACTTTTACACATCTTATCCACATTGATGCGTATCGACTCGATAAACCAGAAGAGCTCGCTCGTCTCGGTTGGGGAGAAGTCATATCAAATCCTGACAACATTATCCTCATTGAATGGCCAGAAAAGGTTGCGACTATAATGCCTCCCGATCACACCCGTCTCAAATTTACCTTTATAGACGAGAATACACGCACAATAGAAAGTCTATAGAGCAAGAGAGTTTCAAAATGCTACAATACTGGCATGAATTCAACTGCCAAACGTCTAGTTCTCCTTGATTCCCACGCTATTCTACACCGTGCGTATCATGCGTTGCCTGACTTCGCTTCTGCCAAAGGCGAACCGACTGGCGGACTCTACGGACTTTCGACAATTCTTATTAAAATAATTGCAGATTTGAAGCCAGACTATATCGTGGCTTGTTATGATCTCCCCGGTCCTACCTATCGACACGATGCATATAAGGACTACAAAGCAGGACGTAAGAAGACCGACAGCGAACTCGTATCACAGATTATTCGTTCGCGAGACGTTTTTACTGCTTTTAATATTCCGATATACGATAAAGCGGGTTTCGAGGCCGACGATATGCTCGGCACCATTGTCGAGGAAATTAAAAAGACCAATAAAATAAAGGGCGCTACCAAGGTGGACGTCATCGTCGCTTCTGGCGATATGGATACACTCCAGCTCGTGGATGATAAAAAAGTGCAGGTTTATACATTGAAGAAGGGGATTAACGACACGATTCTTTATGATGAAGAAGCGGTTCGTGCGAGATTCGGCTTTGGTCCGGAGCTTTTACCTGACTATAAAGGTCTTCGCGGTGATCCATCTGACAATATCATTGGAATATCAGGAATCGGCGAGAAGACTGCAACTATTCTCATTACGACATTCGGCACGATTGAGAATATGTATAAGGTGCTTGCAAAGGATAAAAAAAATAGTTATGAACAATTTAAAAAGGCCGGTATCACCGACCGTATCATAAAACTTCTCGAAGATGGAAAAGAAGAGGCTGAATTTAGTAAAATGCTCGCAACTATTCGTCGTGATGCGCCGATCAATTTTGCTTTACCGGAAAAAGACTTTCGTGATGGCATTGATATGACGAAGATTAATACACTCTTTAATGAGCTAGATTTTCGAACGCTTAGTTCGCGATTGACGAATGCTCTCGCGGGGAAAGTGGCCGCAGCTGTTTCAAAAAAAGCCGAGCAGGAGAAAGCGGTAGCCGCACAGCAGGCTATAGATCCACTAGAATTTAAAAAGACGGCTATTGCTCTATGGCTCGTGAAGTCCGATCTCACGGATCCGACGCTTGAGGATATGTATAATTTCGCGAATTTATCTGGAGAAGCGAGGGATTTCAAAAAAGCACAAGAGATAATATTTACCGAAATGAAGCGTCGTGAAGTTGAAAAAGTATACAGCGATATTGAATTGCCTCTTATTCCTATTATCGATCGTATGGAGAAGCGAGGAATTGCCATCGATGTTCCATATCTTGCAGAGCTCGGTAAGGAATATCATAAAGCAGCAGGGGAGCTAGAGAAAAAGATCTGGGATATTGCGGGTCTTGAATTTAATATTAATTCTCCAAAACAGCTCGCAGAAATACTCTTCGATAAAATGGGTCTTGTAATAAAGAATGCGAAAAAGACCGGAGCAGGTGCGCGCTCAACGAAAGAATCAGAGCTTGCAAAACTTGCGGAGATTGAACCTGCAGATAAGCCTATTGCAAAGCTCATTCTCGAATATCGAGAGCTTCAGAAACTTCTCGGTACATACATCGACACTATACCAACGCAGGTTGATAAAGAGGGTCGTCTCCACAGCAGTCTCGTACAGGCAGGCACTACCACAGGACGAATGTCATCGGTCAATCCCAATCTTCAGAATATTCCCGTGAAGACCGAGCTTGGTAAAAGAATTCGAAAAGCATTCATTGCCGGTAAAGGAGGATTTACACTGGCTTCTTTTGATTATTCTCAAATGGAACTTCGTATTGCAGCGTTTCTTTCAGGAGATAAAAAATTAATAGAGATATTCAAGGGTGGAGGGGATGTACATAGTGCGGCCGCTTCTGCTATCTTTAATGTACCCGTCGATAAAGTAGATTATGAAATGCGTCGCCGTGCAAAGGTGATCAATTTCGGCGTAATGTATGGCATGGGAGTGAGTGCACTTAAGGTAAATTTGGGAACTGATCGTGCTGAAGCACAGAAGTTTTATGATGATTATTTTAAGACTTTTTCTGGTCTTGCAGAATATCTCGACCATGTGAAAGCAGAGACTGCACGACGCGGGTTTACGGAGACATTTTTTGGTCGAAGAAGGTATTTTGAAGGGATACAGTCAAAAGTACCTTTTATCAGAGCTATGGCCGAGCGTATGGCTATTAATGCGCCGATTCAGGGGACTGGTGCTGATATCACAAAGCTTGCAATGATTGCCGTCGATGCGTATCTCGAGAAAGAAGGCTTACGCGACGATGTTCATATGTTATTGCAGGTTCACGATGAATTACTTTTTGAGATTAAGAATAGTGTGGTCGAGGAGGTGGCTCCAAAAATTAAAGAAATAATGGAGAGTGTTATCGATCCAAAACTTACTCATGGAGTGCGAGCGGTGGTCGAGTATGCAACAGGTGTGAACTGGAGTGATCTGTAGTTTTCTGAGGTTAAAAGCGCGTAACTATTCATGATATATTTTCTATACGGAGACAATACACAAGAGGGTAATAAGCTTGTTGGTAAAAAAGCTGCAACTCTTTCCGCTGAGCTTTTGAAGAAAAAGCCCGACGCTAGTCTGTTCGAACTCAATGAAGATAATTGGAATGAATCAGCTATCGATGAATACACTGGTGGACAAGGTCTTTTCGAGAAAAAATACATTGTTCTGGTAAAGGATGTTTTGGCGAAAAAAGATCGTAAAGAAATTTTCCTCGATAAGATTGAACTCTTTGCGGAATCGCCGAATATTTTCATCTTCACTGAAGCAAGTATCGACAAAGTTTCATTAAAGAAGATAGAAAAGCATGCCAGTAAAACGCAAGAATTTACCGGTGGAGACGAAGGCGCGAAAGGCAAAAAAAGTGGTGATGGATCATTTAATATATTTGCTCTCGGAGATGCTTTCGGAAGTAGAGACAAGAAGCGTCTTTGGAGTCTGTATCGTGAAGCAATTGATGCGGGCAAAGTGCCAGAAGAGATTCACGGTATACTTTTTTGGCAAGTTAAATCTATCGTATTAGCTTCGCGTACTAAGTCTGCAACAGAAGCAGGGCTTAATCCATTCGTGTACAGTAAAGCGAAAAGTTTCGCGGAGAATTTTTCTCAACAAGAATTAGAAAAGACTCTTGAAGATATCGTTCGACTATATCATGATGCGCATCGAGGTTTGCACGACTTCGAAACAGCAATGGAAATTTTTATACTTAGTTTGTAACGAGGCTTTGTCGAATCGTATCGAAGATGCCGATAAGGTCTGAACGATTGAATTCCTTAATAGTGCCGGCAGGATAGTTTTCGAAAACGCCATAGTGGATGAAGTAACGCACCGCTATGCAGGGATTGCTGTAGGGAAGGGCATACACTGTCTCCTCATATCGATTACCTGCTCCGGCGCCAGTTGTTGAAGCGAAAGAGTATTCGACGTCTCTATCAGTAATGACTACATCGTTTTTATTTGCGAGGTTTCCAATATCAATAAAGTTTTTCGCTTTACATGTCTGGCCCGTTTGTAGTGGTAAATTCTCGACGCTTATATAGCTATCTTTTGAGAGATTTGTACCAGAAGCAATTTTTGGATCGATGGTAAATTGCACTCCGTGAATATCTTTGTTCGGGCCTAGTTCTTGATAAACATATGAAACATTTTTTGTAAAAGTGTCTGGATAACGAATGCTAAAATTAGTCGATGTACTTTGATAAATATAGACTGAATGTAAAGCGTCGGTGTCGGGTTTTACGATAATGCATGATGTGTAATTTTTAGATACTGCTGTATCGTTAACAAGTGCTCCGTTGCTTTTGCTCCAGAAGACAAAGGACTCGTCGCTATTAGCATATCGAGCGCCATCAGCGGATAAAGTCTGATTAAGTGTAAAAGATCGACCGTCATTCAATGACAACTGTACATAACCAGTTGGAGTTGGTGGAGTAGATGAGCTTGTCGACACATTCGCTTCACCAGTAAAATAAGATGCGTTAATACTCAAAGAGTCGCCGCAAGCATAATTTGCTGTTGTGATAGGCGTGGCAGTGCTTACTATTGGCGTTGTTTTGACGACGCTCACTGAAAGACTATTTTTGTACACATATGCTGCAACGATAGCAATTACGATTAGGCCGACTATAGCTACGGTATTTCTTTCATTTTTTGAAGTGTTCATGCTAACAGTATAGCCTATTTGAGGAATTTCACCTGAAAGTCGTGATATAATTTTTATATGAAAAATTACACTGTTGGTGAATCGCCCGTTTCTCATTTTTTATTTAATAGTACAAAGAGTTCTTGGTTCTGGCTTATTGTACGCCTCTATGTCGGGTATGAATGGACTGTTGCTGGTTGGGAGAAGGTTACGAGCTCAGCTTGGGTTGGAAATGGTGCAGGACAGGCTTTGTCAGGCTTCCTTTCAGGAGCATTGACGAAGGTTGGCGGAGCACATCCCGATGTTCAGGGTTGGTATGGCTGGTTTTTACAGCACGCAGTACTCGCACATGCACCTGTCTGGTCATATGTGGTGGCGTATGGAGAGCTCGCTGTGGGTATCGCTTTGATACTTGGAATATTCACGGGAATTGCGGCATTTTTCGGTTTATTTATGAATCTCAATTATCTCCTCGCGGGGACGGTTAGCGTCAATCCAATTCTCTTTACGTTGTCGATCGGAATTATGTTGGCTTGGAAAGTTGCAGGGTGTATAGGAATTGATAGATGGCTTTTACCAAAGCTCGGTACTCCGTGGCAGAAAGGCGAACTGTTGACAAAATCTCACAATCGGTTATAGTAGTGTTGGCCTTGTGGGGGATACAGACAGCCCTCTTCGTGCGCTCGCTCGTGTGTGACTTGCTCCATACTTGCCCGCAGTAAAACCAAAATCAGGGTCGGACATATATAAAGAGTCTTATAAGGCCGAACGCCTCGGTATGGTGCCGCCCCGGCATAGCGCCGTCTCGCCGCCGCTTAGCTATCTACAAAGCAAGCAATTCACTCTTTATATCCTGATAGTCTGGATCTTTAAACGAACGAGCAATAACCTTGCTCGTTTCTTCTTTTATGCAGGGTCGGCGGTTTTATATATAAAAAACAACCCCAACAACATGTGTCGGGGGGGGTGAGGACGAATCCTCGGAAATTGACCGGCGAGGTCGTTGGTAAACTTTGTCTCAAACTTTTTCTACATATTAACGTCAGCAGAGGCAAAGAACTTCTTACTTGGCCGGTGTAGGACCGTTTTGCTTTATGAAACTGGTTGCGATGCACCCTAGATTCAGGTTCTCGGGTATATACCCTTGGTCCATTGAAAAGCATACACCCGCCGTATTTTTTGTCAAGCTTTTTTGTGTATAGCGCTGTGCTGGATATTGTAGTGTACTTAGTGTACCATTTTGATAATGAAAACATTACATAAAGTTGAACGATATGTACTCTTAGTGGGCGATGTGTTTTTCCTCTACATATCGCTCTATATAACGCTATTATTGAGATACGCCAAGTTCCCCGATACGGATATTCTCGGGTATCATTTACTCCCGTTTTCTATCCTCTTCATTTTTTGGGTCATATCGTTCTTCATTGCCGGCTTGTATGAGAAGCACACAACGATACTCAAGAATAAGCTTCCACAAATCATCCTCAACACTGAGATAATCAACAGCGTTGTTGCAGTGCTTTTCTTTTATTTTATTCCGTATCTTACGATTACACCGAAAGCGAGTTTGTTTATATTCCTTATCGTTTCCCTCGTATTTATTTTCGTATGGAGATTGTGGCTCTTCGAACGAGTATTTTCTCGTTGGAATAATGAAAAGAAATCAAATGCTATCCTCGTTGCAACAGGCGATGAAATGAAAGAGCTCGAACATGAGATTAATTCCAATAACCGATATTCCATAAAATTCGTCCGTACTATCGACGTCTCTGTCCATTCTGCTGAAGGGCTTCGACACGAGCTTGCAGAGAGTATTGCAAAGGAGGGGGTGAGTGTCGTTGTCCTTGATCTAAAAAATGAGAAAGTAAAGCCTGCGGCGGAGTATTTGTATAGCCTTATTTTCTCAAAGATTGAATTTATCGATGTTGCGAAACTCTATGAGAATATCTTTGAACGAGAGCCACTATCGTTGTTACATCACTACTGGTTCCTCGAGAATATCTCGACGTCGCCTAAAGTAGTTCACGATCTTTTCAAGCGAATCCTCGATATTACGCTCTCTATCATTGGTGGGGCTATTTCACTTTTATTTTATCCATTTGTGTATATCGCAATTAAACTCGACGATGGTGGGCCGATTTTTATCGAACAAGAGCGTATTGGCAAGAGTGGTAAGCTCATTAAAATGATTAAATTCCGAAGTATGAGGAAGAGGAATAGCGATAAGGGTATTTGGCTTAAAGAAAATGATACTCGAGTAACGCGCGTAGGTAAATTCCTCCGAAAGAGTCGTATTGATGAACTTCCACAAATTTGGAGTGTATTAAAAGGTGACCTTTCTCTTATTGGTCCACGACCTGATATCTACAACCTTGGCAAGGAGTTAGAGTCTGCAATTCCATATTATTCTATTCGTAGCGTTATAAGCCCTGGGCTTTCTGGTTGGGCACAGGTAAGTCAAGATCTTCCACCGCAGTCTCTTGAAGCAACGAAAATCCGTCTCGCATATGATTTGTACTACGTTAAGAACCGCTCGGTTATCCTCGACATTCGTATCGTTTTGCGAACCATTCGAACACTTTTATCGCGAAGTGGTATGTAGTACAATTGCTAAATGAAATTATTTATCACGGGAGGCTCAGGCTATGTTGGCGCAATGCTCGCCGAACAATTCGCATCACGAATGGATGTGGAAGCAATTCTCTTGCTTGATAAAGAGCCACTCGCTGAAGCCCTGAAGACGCACCCATTCTCTTCGAAGATAAGCTTCATACATGCAAATCTTGGGGACAATGGTTGGCAGGATAGTGTGAAGGCCTTCGCACCAGACGTTATCATTCACACTGCTTGGCAGATTCGAGAAATGTATATGAAAAAGCCACTTCAATGGAAGTGGAATGTTGTCGGTTCCGATAATGTTTTCGATCTTGCTTTTTCTTTACCGTCAGTGAAGCGCCTGCTCCACTTCTCAACCGTAGCTTCATATGGAGCATTTCCCGAGAATACTACGGATCATTTTTTTAAAGAAGAAGAGGGTTTCCGTAAGAGCAATTATCTCTATGCCGAAGAGAAGCGTATCGTCGAGGAGCATCTCGCTCAGAAATTCACCGCGGCTAAGAGTAGGGGAGGGCACGTCCCGAAGGTGGCTGTAGTTAGGCCAGTTGCTATTACCGGTCCACGCGGGCGATATCTCAAGATTCGTTTTGGCCTTCAGTCTGCTTTATCGGGGCAGATATCTGGGTCTTTTGCATATAGTATTGTTAAAGCAATGGTGTCGTTCGTGCCGATTACCAAGAAGTGGCTCCGACAATTTATTCATGAAGACGATGTGACTAACATTGTTGAGCTTCTCGCTTTGAACGACCTTAAGAGCGATTTTGAAATATTTAATATTTGTCCCGCGGGGGAGGTGGTTTTAGGTCCTGATATGGCTCGCGCAGTTGGTAAGAAGTCGGTATGTCTGCCCCCATGGCTTATTCGTATCGCTTTCTTTTGTATGTGGCATATAACGCTCGGTAAAATCACCACGTCTCGCGGTGGTTGGAAATCATATTCATATCCTATTGCTGTCGATGGCACGAAATTGTCAAAAATGTACGGGTATCATTATCTATTCAGTTCAAAAGACGCTTTCACCAAGCTCGAAGGTAGATACGCTAAATACGTTAAAAACGGCTCTAAATAAGGGTGGCATCAGTGTGTTCATCACGGTTCTGGTGTTCAGTAATATAGTTGACAATACTCGTCTTTCATGATAAGGTACACCTGCTGAGTACACCTATCAGCACTACGATTAGTGTATGGCTTTGAGAGTATCGAGTCATAGGCGGGGGAGAGCATCCCTATCGTATTAAACCAAGGTGTGTGGAGAACGTTGAAAATGAATAGTACCTCGGATCAAGAAAACATTAATACTTATACCAAAGTTTGCGAGCAGCAAACTTGGTACAAACAACTTGCCAGCGATTTTAGTCTGACATGGGTCGCTGGTACGACGTACTGCGGTGACAAAAGCATCAGGCCGGTGCCTCATTTTGAGGAGGTGTCAAACCAGGTCAATCGCTTCCGAATGCCATTCCGTTTCGGGGTAATTCTGGGGGCGATCGCCCTTTTCGCACTCACGTACTTTGAGTACGGCGCGTTCGAAAACCACGTGGAAAATTTCACGTGGTTCGCGCCAGGATTCCTGTTGGTCTCGATTGCACAAGGGTGCTTATTCGTGGCGGCTGTGCATTGGGCCAATTCAGTTTCGAAAATTCTGATCGGCCAATGGCTTGCTGTGAATTGGAAGACTCAGGACTTCAAGCGTGATGTCGAGATCGCAACAGGTTGGGTGTCAGGTCACGACCTTGATCGCTTAAAAAGCGCACCCTGCGAACGGGCGACAGGAATTCCAACAACTGTTACAGTTGCGGTCCAGCGGGTTCTTTCGAGAACTGCCGAGGACGTGAAGGAGCTCGAGCCTGGTTTTATAGCTGGAACAGTTGATCGATCGAGTTTTGAACTGGCCAAAGATCATGCAAGGATGGGTTGGACGGCTTTGGCAAAGGTCGGTTGGTGTCCCATGGACCTGACCTTGGAGGATCTGTACTCAGAGGCCAAAAGAAAACTCGCGGCAAAAGCTGCCGCAGCAAAAGCCACCACGGCAACACCTGCGCCGGCGGTCTTAGCGGAGAAATAAACTCCAAACGTTTCTACGTTTCTATACAAGCGCACTTCTCACGAGGTGCGCCCTTTTTTTGCACGCTTATTCCGGTGTTTGTTAACGAGGCTATACTTTGTTACGATATATACATGTCTCGCAACTTTTTTGATTATTTGAAGAACGTTGGGATTTCTGATAAAGAAATAGCTGTCTATCTATATTTACTATCTGTCGAATCTGCATTACCAATGGATATAGCGAAGGAGACGAGGCTCAAGCGCTCGACCGTCTACGTCGTGCTCGATTTTCTTAAAGAAAAAGGCCTTGTTTTCGAGATCCAACGTGGCAAAAGAAGCGCATATGCTGCAGAGAGCCCCGAGCGCATTAAATTCCTCCTTGAAGAATTGAAGCTGAAGACCGAGCAGAGCATTAAAAATATCGATGCTATCATGCCTCAGCTTAAAGCCACCCTTCGTCGTAAGGGAGAGCCACCTTTGGTGAAGATTCTCGAAGGAGAAGCGGCGGTGCAGGCTTCGATGGAAGAGCTTGCGAGTAATCCTGCATTTAGGGCTAATCTCGACTATGGAATTTTCCCTTTTGAATTAATTCATAAACTTTTTAGTTCGCGACACTTGCGACAATATATCGATTTTAGAATTCGTGATAACAAGCATTTTAAGGTTCTCTATACATCCGACGAAGGAGAGATCCCTACTGATGGGGAAGGGCAAGAGGCGGTGAGGATTGATAATAAGCTGTATCCGCTCTCGTGCGATATAAGTATATTTGAAGATGAGGTTAGGATTCATATGCTCGGTAAAGACATGCACGGCATTTTAATTAAAAATCAGGAGCTCGCAGAGACACTAGTGAGTATTTTTAAACTTGCCCTAAAGGGTACTCGTGGAAGTGATGAAAGCGCGACGCAAGAGACGAAATGAAATATGACTTTAATTATCTAATTTAAACTAGATAAACCGATAATATAAAACTAAAAAGTATGCATAAAATAGGCTCTAAAATAGAGCTTATTTTTATTTTCTATTTTGATATAGATTATCTAATTCATTTTGTCTAATCATAATTGACACTTTTTCCAGCGGGAGTATTCTTCCGTCAGATAGTAAACGCAATAACAACAAAATAGTAATTGGAGGAAATATGACCGTTATTAATGAATTCGTAGTCGGTCTGGGAAACATTGGTGTGCAGGGAATCGGGGTAATATTCGCGATTCTCATTATGGATGCGGCGCTATCCGGCGACAATTCCATAGCGATCAATGCTTTGGTTATGGATCTTCCGGCCAAGATGCGCAGTAAAGCGATTTGGTTCGGGATGATTCTTGCGGCGGTTCTCCGTGTCGTAGCCCTCGGTTTCGCGGCGTTTATCGCGCGCAACCCATGGGTGCAAGTGCTTGGAGCCGCTTACCTCTTCTACCTTTGCTGGGGTCACTTTAGTAAAGACGAAGAAAACGAAGACGGCACAGCAAAGCCTAAAACTGCCAGTCTTATCAAAGTCTTGATATCTATCGGCTTCCTAGACTTGTCCCTTTCAACGGACAACATCATTGCGGTGGTTGCGATGAGTCAAAACATTGCGATCATCATCATTGGTGTCCTTGCTTCAATCGTCATGTTGGCGATAGCGGCGCAAGTAGTCCGCAAGGTCATGTCGAAATTCCCCGCGCTCGAGGATGCTGCGTATATAATCCTCGCGTTTCTCGGACTCATGATGCTCGCGGAGCACGGAGCGGAGACTCTGGTGTGGGTGGGGGACAAAATTGGTGTGTCACTTGCGGTGTTCAAGCCGTATCACTTCAATCTCGGTGAAATCGGAGAGATTATCGGTGTTATTGTCATCATTGCTGGTGCGATGCTGCGGGATACGTTTAAGCAAAAGCATCAGTAATTACGAAGGCGTATTACATGCACGAGGTAAATTGGCAACTTACCTCCTTTATCCAGAGATTAAAAGTTCGCGTCGCGAACGATCTCTGGCAGAGGAGTGCAAACAAATCTGTTTCTTTGACAATCGAACAGTATAGGAGAAATTATGGCCACGTTTAATCTGCAAAAAGGCAAAAAATTCCAGATCAACAAGGGTGTTGCGACAGTTATGGTCGCAATGGGTTGGGATGTTGCCGAGAAAGCTGGTGAGAATTTCGATCTCGATGCGAGTGCATTCGGGCTCGTCATTACGCCACAAGGCTCGCCGAAATTCTTCGGGGATGGTTCGCATGCGGTATGTTATGCGAACACCGATCTTACGAAGAATCCGGACGGTAGCCTCGAAACGACCGACGGAACGATGACGCATACGGGTGATAATCGGACGGGTGCCGGCGAAGGGGATGATGAAGTGATCAAGATCGCTCTCTCCCGTTTGCCGCAAGCGCTCGTCGAAGTGTCACTCTTCGTCACCATTTACGAAGCTCGGAAACGCAAGCAGGACTTTGGGCGCGTCAACAATGCATTCGTCCGAGTGCTTGATGCCGATAGTGGCGAAGAGCTCTGCCGGTATGACCTGTCTCGCGAATTCGCCGGTAATCGGGCAATTCAAGTTGGTAGTCTTGTTCGTGAAAATGGCACTTGGGCCTTCAAGGCCGTGGGTGTTGGTTCTGAGGTGGAATTGGGAGATGTGCTCACGCAGTATAGCTAATATGAAAAAGCCAGAAGATAAACCGAAAACTTCTGGCATACGCATACTGCCAGATGTACAACAGGAAGTTAAACCTTCCGTGCTCTCATTCGGCACTCCAGCAGTCCACCGTGAAGAAAGTAAACCGGTTTTACCGAGTGTTATTTTCCACGGTGGAACTGCTCGGAAGCGAATTGAGGTCTCAGCGTATGAACTACGCTCGATGATTACGGAAGGGTGCGACATCGCAGTGTTCACTAAAGCGAGTCAACATATTCGTGTGACCAATCTCGATGATGGAAGGGATGAAAAGTTCCTCCACTGGGGTGAAGAATTCCAGCGGAATGCTTCAAAACTTCTTGATAGAGAAACACACATTGTTCATTCGCCGGTGATGGACGCTTCAAAACAAGAAATTAGTGCGATAGTCAATGCGCTCAATAAACTTCAAATCGGTAAACGCGGTGAATCGATCGCGAAATTTGAAGGAGAATATCGTAATCTCCACAATCTCGTCACTAATCTAAATGCGCGAATACCGCAATTGGAAGAATTGGCGAGATCTGCAGAGTTGTTACGTACAGACACGCTTACATTACTTGATGAGGTTATGGCAGTCATTATCGCAGGAAAATATCTCATCTTCTATTGTAGGTCAGGTAAATACAACGGTGCAATTGAAGCAGTTCGTATTGAGGATCAAATGAAAAAGCTCGATTCGCGTATCGAGAGTCTCACCTCAACAATTGCAATGCTCGAAGTGAGTAAATTACAACGGCAATATTTGGCAGCATCCATCGTGCATATCATTGATTGTGTTTCGAATACACTTTTGGTGGATATACCGGCATGGCGCACGAATTATCTCTGCGTTTTGACGGCAATTGCAAATGGTACGCAGCTTGATGATGCAATTGTAGCGAGTGTTACAAACACACAACAAAGGATAGTACAAGGATTACAACGTGTATGAAATTTAACTTGGAGAAAGAAGAGAAAAGGGTCAAGTTCGTGCTCGAGAAGCGCAACTTGCCCAAAATGTGCGCTGCTGTCGGGATCACTCTCGATGTCAGTAGCTCAATGCAAGGACTTTACCGTGAAGGTAGGGTTCAACGAGTAGTTGAGCAGATCGTCCCTGTGGGCTTACGTTTCGATGACAATGGTTGCCTCGATGTGAAGACTTTTTCTTCGGGGGAGAGCTATGTAAGCGATATTACCAAGATCAATCGAAACAACTATGAAGGTTTTGTTGAGCGTGAAATCCTCAGCAAGCATTCAGTGCCGAAATGGGGAGGTACGGACTACTATCCTGTTATCAAAAACATGCTTATCGAGTACGGCTTCTATCAAGAGGATGTTCAAGGGAACAGTCGTGCGAATACCGTGCCGAAAGCAAAAGGTTGGATGGGACGGCTTTGTCAATCAATTGGCTTGGGGAATGATGAAGATGCCACGCCGAGCCGATCTGAATCAAACAGGCTTGTCGCTGAATCGACATCGGGGGAACCGGTTATTAACTATTTCCTCACCGACGGCGAGAATGATGACAAAGCTCATGTGCGGGACATTCTCTTGGAATGTCAGCGTGCGAAGGTGAACATGTATTTTATGTTCATCGGTATTGGAGAGACGAACTTCGAATTCTTGAAGGAGATCGCGGAGGAATTCGACAATGTCGGCTTCTTAAGCGTCAAAGATCTCGCAAGGTTTGTCGATGCTGACGACCTCTATGAGCAACTCCTTCCCGAGGAGCTCACTAAGTGGTTGAAGCAAAAGGCTCAATAGTTCTTTGGTGTTCACATCCCCGCTTTATTTGCGGGGATTTTTTATACTTTTTTAAAACTAAGCTATTTTGAAATCACTCTCAACTCTGCAATAAGCTCGAGTCTTATCTTCGCAAGAATTCCTATGATGATGCCTTGCAAGTTGGGAATTTCTTTAACGAGTTTGGTAAATATTGCATCGGGGTTTTCCTTTTCGCCGACAGAAAGATCATTTGCAACAAGTTCGGCTTGTTGTGGGGTGAGGGAATTGACGAGTTCAAGGAAGACTCGGGCAATTACTCGGTCTTCGATGGTAGTGCGAAGCTTGTCAAAGTCACTTACATTTGGATCAATGCCAATTTCACCAAATAGATCGTCAACGAATTCAGCTATCATATTAAATTGTTTGTTTTGTTCATTCATATATTTATTTTATAAAAGGGATTGCTAATCGAGCTGCAAAACTTCCGGTCTCTAATGCCACTTTCATCGCTCTCCATAAGAGGGGTAGACCAGTCGCTGCGAAACCTTTACGTACGAAGACTCCCGAATAGCGCTGTATTCTTGAGGCGATATGGTTGTGGGCAGCATGCTCTCTCATGATAGGATCGATGTCTTGTGAAATAGCGGTGCAGAATTGACCTAGTATGGCAGTTGCCAATTCTCTATCGGCGTCGGTTAATCCTTTTTGATTATCAATTATTCCTCTGACAACTTCATTTTGAACTTCCATGCCTTTCTTTACAGCAGGGTCTGCAATGATCTCTGCGGGTTTGGTTTTGTCTCGTAATAAATAGACTTTTGCTTCACGCACCGCACTGGCGAAAGCTAGCCATTGATCTCTGGTGAAAGAGTAACCGTGTTTATCAACTTCTTTAACTTTATTCGAAATCTTTGTGAATGTCGCAATGAGTTCCAAACAAGCATCCCTTTTTTCTCTGCTTGCATCGACACTTGATTCCATAGTATCGATCAATTCTTTTACGACAGCGAAACTATGTTCTTTTTTAATTTCTTGGTACACACCCACTGCTCCACCGAATAGCGCACTACCTGCAAGGTATCCTATTGTTGCAGAAGGGAGGTATGCTGCATATCCGGTACCCTTTGCGGTGACATCGATGGTGGGCTGGACTACGTATTCATTAACAGCGTGTACTGATCCTGTTAGGCCTTGATCGCCGAGTTCACCGAGAGCGTGAGCCTTATGTGAAGCCGTATCAATAACACCATTCATTTCTGGAAGTGTCGTCGTGACGCTGTGTCCGAAGTCTTGAACATGCTTGACGACACTACTCCATGCTGATTGGATTCCAGATGTCACGCTTGTTGGCAAAGCATCGGTCACTACGCTCGCAGCTTTCCCGACCGTGTCTTTTATTCCACCTGCCACATGTGACGCTGCGCCTTTAACGGCTTGAGGAGTGAGAAGAAAGCGCGATAAATATTCACCTGCTCGGTGCGTCGCGTAATTTTTACCCATTTCGCCGGCGCCGAGCCCTGCCACAATACCGATGGCTTTACTCGCAATAAATGTTCCTGCAATCAGTCCTCTTCGTGCAAGTTCATTTACTATGGCTGATTTTGATTCACTACCTGAGACCTCTTTAAGTAGGTTAATAATCTCAGTGTCAAAAGTGCTCGGTCGCTCGGACGATTCGAGCTGTGCACGTAAAATGCTGGTGGCATCACGCGACACCGCTTCTCTGGGTGGAAGTTCTGGTAGGAAATTAGATTCGGGCTTCATAGTCTAAGTATAATCTAATGTGGACAAGATTTCTATTAAATCCCGCTACCAGTTTCGAAACGTTGCAAAAATCGTATACCATACGCTAAGCGTAATTGCGGTAAATAGTATTGAATGTAACAGAACGTATTTAATTCTTTTATTTTCCAAGCATAATCTAGATCCAACTGCAGTTCCGATAATTGTAAAGCAGGACGAGATGAATAATCTCAATAGTTTAGTCCATGTTAGTTCATTCCGATACAGTATCCCCGCAGTAATACAGACTGACAAAGCCGATATGATGAGGAGTAGGATAATGCCGTATGTCACGGGATAAAGGTTAATAAATTGGGCATTATATATTCGCAAAGGTGTAGCGTTTGAGATGTAGAGATCCTGCGTGAGTGCCGAGGGTTTTGCAAATATTGTTATTTTGGTGAAAGCAAAGCCGTCTTCAGAAGTAAAAAAGTCTTTAAATGACGAGCCTTCGTCCGAGTAAAGGTAATTAACAAAAGTGCTGTCCTTGATATCACTATAGATCTTTGGACTAACATGTCCGATTACTGTAATGGTTTTGGTCGCACCGAGGCCTGAATATGCTGAACCCGGTTTTAGTGGATAGAACATTTCTGTAGCAGGGAAGCTAGCGAGTATACCTCGAGCGCTCGCGTCAACATTTGACGGGTTGATCCATGAGACAATGAAAGAGAAATTATCGTTTATATAGTCTCGGAATATTGGAATTGAGTCTTTGTCTACCTTTAGGCCTTTTCCCGTAAGGTAACTATAGAGCGCATCTGAGCTTGAAGCCCCAAGCACTTCAGCGATCATACCGTTCTTCTCGAGGTGTTGGTACACGGTAATGCCACTACCGATCGGGGAATTTGTGCCAAGCTGAAAAGCACCGCTTTCTTGGTCTCCTATGCTTCTCATAGTTTCAGATAAAAACAATGGTACGGCAGGATAAATCTGGGTAACAAGAAGCGCATCACGAATGTGGGTTATATTTCCTCGGGCAACTGTTTCAACATCGTAGCCACTAATATGAGGTACGTCGCCGAGTATATCGGTGGTAACTGTGGCCGGTTGAGCAGGGACGGGGATTACTAATACTGAATCTTTCGAAGTATTTTTGATATCAAGGCTAATGATTAATTTCTCAACACCTTTATCGAGATTGATGAAGGATTTCTCAGTGGAATCTTCACCATATGCCCAAGAGCCTTTATCACCCGAAGTTATGAGGACGCCGCAACCGCAAGCATATGCAGAGGAGAATGAGAATAGTGCTACTGATAAAATAATAATGAGTGACGATGCGATAATATGTCTTGTTTTCATGCTGTAATAGTAGCATTTAATTGTAGACTGCACGACAAAATTTTTATAAGTTTAATATAGTAATTTGATATAAAAAAAGACCAACCAAAATGGTGGTCTTATTGTGGCACGACATTCGATTCGACGAGTTTAATTATTGCCGCTTGGATCGTCTCTTCAACCAAGATCGATACATCGGGGTCGCCGTCACATCCGGTGCCGGGGCAGGGGATATTTAGCCATCGGCCGTAACGGATGTATTTGCCGGGGACTGCGGTGTGGGCGCCATACTCGAGATTGAACGCTTCGCTTAGTCCCTCGAATTCGTTGAGTCCGAAGGTTGCGAGAAGTTCCTCGGTCGTAAAGAAACGTTGCCCGCCAGATTCATCAGAGTCGAGACTGATTGGTCCGTGTAGTATTTTCCAGCCCACACGCCATATACCACTCTCAATTTGACCAACAGTTACTTCAACGGTACTTGATTCAAGCTCGACTTGATCTTGTGCGATCTGTGGATCAAGTTTCTTGACATTAACTTTGATTGCGTGCCGGTGCCACCAACTTGGTGGGCTACTGCCTAAGACTATCGTGCTATGCATTAGGTTTTATTAGTTCGTGGTTTTTTGGTGAAAAGATCTTATTGATATATTTCACAATTATTTAGTATTGTAAATAACTACACAAAGCGTGTTCAAGAAATTAAATATGAACCGCCTTATATTCAGGCAAATCAACAATAACGATATTCTCGGGCGTAATTGCTTCTTGTATACTTTGATCGCTATCTTCCCATCTTAATAATCCCTTAAGTACATTATCGAAACCAAATGTTTTAAAATTCTCGTACGTATAAAAATCATTAAGTTTATCAATGGGCTCGATTGCGGTGCGTTTAATGAGGGCAAGCTTTGGTTTTGATTTCTCTTGAGCCAATAATTTCCAATATTTTTCAAAGAATGCCATGACTCGACTCTCTTCTTCTGGGTCCAGCGCCATGTCTCTGCAGGTCTGTACAACATTTGCGCGAGCCTTGTCGTAGTTTCTCGTGTAAAAAACTTTTTTATTATCACCGGTAGGTTCCACATGATTACCTTCCGCCACGAAGTGCGCAAACCATTCAGGAGAAGCTACCGCATACCGATACATATTTTTCGTATGTGCATCAAAGAAAATCTTTCCTTCAGAATTGATACTGTGCCAACCGAGCAACATTGGCTTACCATGTTTTGTCCCGATTTCTGTTATTGCTTTAAGGTCTTCCGTATCCCACAGTCTCTCATCTGGAGTTAGGCCTTTTTCTCTAATTACATCTTCAAAAGTCCCATTAAAACCGTGGAAAAAATATCCGTTTTTTATATAGTTTTCCACGAAATAGTCAAAAACAACTTTCTCATCCAGTTTGTTTAGTGGTTCCTTAAAACCCAATCGTTCGACAACAGACATGTATATTGCGCTTTGCAAACTGTCCTCGTCTTCAGGATGTAATCGATCAAAATGTATTCCCTTAATCCTTTCTTGAAAAGTCTCTACATTATTTCCATCAGTGTTGATGATAAAGTATTCGATGACTATTCCTAATGCCTTTTCTCTATACTCATCGGGTAATTCATGGAGGAAATTTAGAAAATGTGGACTTTCCAAATACGCCGAAATTTGCTCGCCGAAAACCTGTTCTTTTGATTTTTCGATATGGTCCGTCGGTACGGGTGCTGATTCATCAAATGATTTCGGTGTTTCCATGTGATGAATTATAACCTACAAGCTAGTTATGCTTAAATTGCCGGTGCATGCAAAGTTGAACTTGATGCCGTTGAATTATTTAATGAAACTCCAAGCCCATGCGCGCCAACGCTCCCTTGAGCTGTCGTAACATTAGGATATCTTTTCGCTACAAATTTAATAGCATCAGTTTCTATCTTTTTAATATCACCCGTGATCTTGTGAGTGTTTTGTATATCATCAAGCATCGCTATTGTGTTCCATCCTCGCTGAGTGTTGGTGTCGAGGAAATTCGTCTTCTCTTGCTTAGCACTGTATATCAAAGCTACGAGCCAGTAATACGCTTTGTTGTAATCAACTGCGATCTTATTTCCTATATATGCATTTGGAAGCTGTTTCTGGATACTATCAGTGCCGCTGTCATATACGCTTGCCATACGATACATTGCTTGAATGTCATAATAATTTTCAGCTGCACATTTATACATTCTGAGACTATCGTCCACAAGGCCTTTTTGAGTTAGTTTAAAGCCGAAATAATAAAGGGCTTCAGGTAATTGAGCACCACTAACCTTACTGTTATTTAATGTATTCTCGAAATCAATTGTGTCCATATTGCCGAGGCTTTTAATATATGCGTCTGAATAATCCGTGTTCTTGTAATTTATTGTTGGTGGAGTAACACAATATTTATTAAAAACTAGATCAGTGAGAGACACAGCTTCAACAACAAGTTCTGGCATTGGCTGGGGAGTGGCTGTGGTAAACCATGTAAATGGATTCCACCATGAAGCGAAAGTTACCGTGGGGAGGACTAATAAACCGACGATTAATGTTGATGTTGCTGATATTATTTTTGTTTTCATAAGTGTGTTTTTTTAATTTAAAATATCCACGTTACTTTTATACTTCAAGTAAACTGCAAAAGTCCCAATTTGTTCTGCGAATGCTCGAAAAATTAATACAAAACCAAATCCAAGAAAGATTGCTGGAGCTACGATGTCTTGCACGGTAATTGTATTTGGAATGAAGCCAGCTTTTCCAAAGACGGCAAGAAGGACGATACATACGAAACATATCATCGATACCAGCAGTCCGCTACCAAACCAGATGGTAAGTATTTGATAGGTGTCTTTTTTGACATATTCGTATGTTTGTTTGAAATCACTCTTTTCATCACCAAGTGATACGCGGACAAGATTTATATAGAGGAATAGTTTGAATATCGTTAATATATCTGTGAGGCTCCTCGTGACAAGAAATGAAATACCATTCCTTCGACGTCCACCGATTGTGCATAAGATGATGAACCACGTGCAAGCGAGTAGGAGGATATATCCTGAAAGTTTTACATATCTAGTGAGTACCGTAGTCGGGCTTTCTTGTATGTGTAAGTATTTCTTTCTCAATATATACCCGAGGAAGACATAGCTAAGGGTATACAAAGCGCAACAAATAAACGAGTATATGAATACTTCAATTGGGAATGAAAGATTGATAAAATGAGTGTAACTAAAATGTCTGTATAAGTATGCTAATACCTGACCATTGAAACCAGTTATTAATGGAATTAGAACGACTGCAAATATTGCTACGATTGAGATTAGAAACGGTACGAATAGGCTGAACTTTTTATGGATAAGTTTAAAGACTTGTATATCAGTGTTGATGAGAGTAGATATTGTCCTGCGCTGATTTTGTGGTTCCATGTGTGAAATTATTAATTAATGACCTCCACCTGCGAGCATAAATAATATTTGCCACATCATTGGCAAGACGAGGAACAATAGTATTACGATACCTATCACCGCAAGGAAAGATAAAGCGAATGCAATGAGCATGAGTATAAACGCAGGGACAATATTTCCTTTTTTGAGCAAGTGCCAAGATACTAGAAACGATACGAGGCCTAAGATAGGCCATATGAACTGTTCAGTTACTGAGTGCGTAAAAACCCCTGTTGTAACAGGATAGATAAGTGAAATAATTACAAAAAATAATGTTATCCACTTAAATATTCTCAGAAAACGGGCGAGTTTAGGATGACTTTCATTTGTATTTGTTTGGTTCAATGCGCTCGCTACGGGGGCTGTTACATTTTCTGGGGCAGGAGTCACGTTATTTGATACTTGATCTTGCATTGTTTTAAATAATATTTTAATAATTAATTAAGTAAGTCGTGAAGTATTATACCACGATATGTGGAGAATAGAGAGATGTGGTTGTGAGGCACGATCTTTTAATTCATGTACAATTATGCCATGGACGAAGCAGAAAAAATAAAACAAATTGCTGAAGTATTCGCTCGGCAAAATAAAAAACGAATTGCCAAGGAGCTAACAGACATAGCAAAATTTGCGCCGGACGAACAGACATTCTCAGTTTTCATGGCTGGATCACCTGGTGCAGGTAAAACTGAATATTCTAAGAACCTCATTGAAAGTCTCGAGAGGTACCAGAAACATAAAGTAATCCGTATCGATGGGGACGATCTGCGACATTATCTGCCGGACTATCGTGGTAGTAATTCATATCTTTTCCAAGGAGCTATTTCTATTATCGTTGATAAGATTCACGATGTTGCTATAGATAATAAACAAACTTTTCTGCTCGATGGGACATTTTCAAAATACGAAAAGTCAGCCCGTAATATAAAACGTTCACTTGATAAGGGTCGTCAAGTCCGTATTTTTTATGTATACCAGAAACCAGAAGTAGCTTGGAAGTTTACGATAGCTCGGGAGACGCTAGAAGGTCGAAATATACCGAAGTCAGCTTTTATTGAGCGTTTTATAGAATCTCGACACACAATCGATCGAATACGAAAAGATTTTGATGAAAGAGTTGTTATATTTCTTGTAAAAAAGAACTTCGAAACACACGCTGTCGAAGAAGTTGTTGAAATCAAGGCAGACGGCCCACAGATTGAACATTATGTTGGAGTGGGGTATACTAAGGATGATTTAGAGAAATTACTATGCTGAAAATAATAAAAAGCATGTTTAAAGGCAAGAAAATAGAGGGTCCTGAGAAATATAAGGGTCTTTCGGACTTTTTCATGCACGCATCTGCTGATGAACAAAAAAAAGTGTTTACTGAAGCCGCTCGTAAAGCTAACGAGGACCAGATGAAGGTGTTCAAGCAGGCTCAGAGTGTTGAGATTTAATTAAGTAAAAATGTGAGAAAAATATTTTTCTACATTTTCATTATCCTCGTAATGATCGGTCTCATACCCATTGTTGAGAATGATTTTATTCTGGCTGGTATATACACACTGTTTATTTTATTGACGCTTACTTTTAAACGAGAGCCGAATGATTGGACATTTCTAATATTCGGTTTCGTAGGTCTTTTTTTTTCAGAATACTTTTTCATCTCAACTGGTGTAGAGACCTTTAACCGGCATAGTCTGTTTGGAATAATGCCATTCTGGTTGCCATTTCTGTGGGCGTATGCGTTTATGGTTATCGGCAGATCAATTAGGATTTTAGATAAAAAATAGAGTCGCTGTTGCAATTAAAGGTTGAACTGATATCATCTATTTTAGATTGAAACCACTATGAAAATATTAACTTTGGTGAAGTCGTTAGTCCGTCTTTACCGTAGGCTCGATCGATACCTGCGCCGCACATTGTTGGGTGCCATCAGGTATCGGTGGGCAAGACTGTGGGTCAGACAGGATGAATTTCATTCTTCTCTCGAATTCGATGCATTATACGCATATGGCTTGTCGGCTAAAAAGCGTAATGCGTATTGGTTCGATTTGATTCGGCGCAGAGACATTGCCCATAAACGTGATCTCGCAAAGAGCTAAACTTTAATCACCAAGTCATTTGATTGTGGTGGTTTTTTATTTTATATATCAAGTTGGAATCGGCTACTACGTAGCCAGGTATTTTTCCGGTCTCATTTCGCTCGAGTACGAGCTCACTCGACACTGAAAAATCTTTCGATTCCAACACGAAAGCGCCGCAGGGCGCTTTCTTAGGCGCACAAATACAAAAAAACGCAGATCCTTCTGCGTTTTTTTTGTATTTGTGCCCTTGCTCGGTCTCGGATAATGCACAGTGAGACCCCACAAGGGTTCTTTGACGCTTTTCAATATATCACAATTAGGCCTCTCGGTCTGGGTCTGTTTTTCGCAAATGTTACAAACGAGACAGAAAACGGAGTGTCTCAAAAGTATGTAAAATTTATGGATGAGCGTAAAAATATGAAGCCCTGTAAGATCATATGGAAATGAGACAAAATAAGACACGGTTCGAGGACTGTTTCATTTACTTTACGCCACCCCTCTTTTCTACTACCATTTAGGGCATATGGAAAAGAAACTAAGTACAGCCGATCACATGGCACTACTCAAGACCCTAGCTCGCAACTACTGGCTCTTTTGGCGTAAAGCAAAGAACAACAAAGGTTTCTTTCTTGATCTTGAAAAGTTGGCTAACGAAGGTAATCTGGCGAGCGTTCGAGAGGAGCTTCCATTTATCAATACAGACATATTAATAATCGAAGCGTTTGCATACTACCCCAAAAGCCATGAAATAATATTAGGGATTGGCAGAAAGATTAAGTCGCAGATGAGCATCGGTCATATCATGAAGATAGAAGAAATGTTTGATACGTGGATGGACAAATTAGACTTCGGGCCTGAATGGAAAGACACGCTCGTCACCCTCATCACCACAGGCATCCTCTGCCCGCCAATATATACTTTCCATGTTGATACTGTACCGGCAAAGAAATCCAAAAAAACAGATCAAAAATTAGTGAGGATCACGCTAAGTCCAGAGACCTCAATCGACGAGCTTCGCCTTGCGTGGAAATTAGAGATACAGAAGATGAAGCACACTAATTGGCCTGATTTCAAAAAAGTTAATCTCGCAGATGGGTTGAAGAAGAATCTCATGGAAGAAGTTACTGTTGAGAAAGTAAAAAGCAATCTCACGCACGAATTCATGTTTCCGAACTTGAATGAGATGGAGCGACAAGCGACCAAACATGATACCGATCCAAATGTTGTCAAGCGTAAAACAATGGAATATCGGAGAAAAATGCGCGACGTTGCGAATGTAAAAGTTAAGCCATTTAAGGTGAGATTAAAAAAGACGTATGGCGATGTTGCTGTCGAAATCCATGGAGCGTTGAAGAATAAGGATAAAAAGAAGAAAGCAAATCTGCTTCGTCAACACAAATACCGATCAAAGATGTAACAATGGTGTGACACTTTTTCAGCCGAGAATCTGTCACATAGTAATTGAAACAGCGTGCTGTAATACCTTCAGGAATCCTGAGGGTATTTTCGTATACAAAATCTCCAAAGTAATTCCCATTACTAAATAACATAAAAAACAATGGCAAAACAAGCACCATTGGTATGGCGTACCGAAAAACGCCGAGTCAACGATCTGCTTCCATACGAGAAAAATCCTCGTAAGATCACTGACAAGCAAATGGAAGATTTAAAAGTAAGTTTAACTAAGTTCAATCTCGCAGAACTTCCTGCAATAAATCTTGATGGAAAGATCTGTGCAGGACATCAGCGAATCAAAGCACTTCAACTCCTTGGTCGTGGAGAAGAATTAATAGAGGTGAGAAGTCCAAACAGAAAGCTTACACCGAGTGAGTTCAAGCAGTATTTACTCACATCAAATCGTAGTGGTGGATCATGGGACTTCGAGATATTGGCGAGTGATTTTGATATTGACACCCTCCTCATATCAGGCTTCGATTCAAACGACCTCACCAACATATTTGATGATTCACTTGAGATAAATGATGACAATTTTGACGAAGAAAAGGAAATTGAAAAAGCGAAGAATACGGATATTAAAACTGGTGACTACTTTGCACTAGGACGACACCGATTACTGTGTGGAAATTCTCTTGATCCAAGTACAGTAAAGAAACTGATGGATGGCAAACAGGCAGATATGGTGAACGATGATCCTCCGTTTAATATTAATCTAAGTTATGACAAAGGTGTTGGCAATAAAGCAAAATATGGTGGTACAACCAACGACAACAAGCCTGAAACTGAATACAGAAATTTTCTCAAAACCCTCATACAGAATGCTCTCTCTGTATCAAAGAAAGATGCACACATCATGTTCTGGTGTGATGAGCGATATGTATACCTGCTACAGGAAATATACAAAGAGCTAGGGATTTATTCGAAACGACTCTGTATTTGGATAAAAGATAACGCCTCACCGACTCCGAACGTCGCATTCAACAAAGTGACCGAGTATTGCGTATACGGAACAGTTGGATCACCATTCCTCTCCGACAAGGTAAAGAACTTGAATGAGATATTGAACAAAGAAGCAACGACTGGCAATCGATTGAGCGATGACATTCTCGACATGCTCAATATATGGCTAGTGAAAAGATTACCGTCACAGGAATACCAACATCCAACACAGAAACCGCCAACTCTCCACGAAAAAGCATTACGAAGATGCACTAAACCTGGAGACATTGTCCTCGATTTAACAGCGGGGTCAGGAAGCATTATGTCTGCATGCGAGCAATTGAAACGTACCGCATATCTCTGTGAGATGGAACCAATTTTTTGCCAGTTAATTATTAACCGCTTTAAGCAACTCAATCCAAATGAAAAAGTCACAAAACTCAATTAAGACAGGGACGATTTGGAAACTCGGCGATCACATTCTTGGGTGTGGTGACAGCAGAGACAAAGAGTTTGTCGCCAAGGTCATTGGCAAGCAGAAGATCAAAGCGGTAATAATTGATCCGCCATACGGCATAGCAGTTACTGAATCTAAAAGAAATTTTCAGAAACTGAAGAAAGATAAAATCATTCAAAATGATCACATCCAATCTGATGAAGAATACATCACTTTTACGAAAGAATGGATCGATGCAATCACTCCGCATTTAGAAAAGAAAAATGCGCTCTATATCTTCAACTCAGACAAGATGATATTCGCTTTACGTGAAGGAATGCTACAAACAGGATGCAAATTCGCTCAGCTCATATTTTGGGTAAAAACCCATGCTGTCATTGGCAGAATGGACTATGCCCCGATGCATGAACTCATCGCATATGGATGGTTCGGAACGCATGAATTTCTAAAATCTAAAGACAAAAGCGTCATCGTGCACCCGAAGCCAAATAAAAGTCCGTTTCACCCGACGACAAAACCTGTACCACTCATCCGCCATCTAATACTCAACAGTACTCGAATCGGCGATGTGGTGTATGACGGCTTCCTCGGCTCAGGCACCTGTCTCTTGGCATGTGAACAAACGAAAAGACTATGTATCGGTATTGAACTTGATCCTGAATATGTAAAGACTGCAATAGATCGCTTTGAAAAATTAACAGGTATTAAAGCCATCGAAATATGAAAAAGGAAACCATACAAAAGAGACAAGATGCTGAAAAGAAAATCCTCCTTGAGCACCTGAAAAAGATTCCGATTATACAACTTGCCTGTGAGCGTACCAACATATCTCGTCCCACATATTACCGATGGAGAAACGAGGACGATCAATTCAAAAAAGATTCTGATGATGCAATGAAAGACGGCAAGGAAATGATTAACGATTTGAGCGAATCACAACTCATTGCTTTGATTAAAGACAAAAACTTTCATGCGATACAGCTTTGGCTCAGACAACACCATCCAGAGTATGGAAACAAGCTCGTGGTGAAAGCGACGATTGAAAAAGAAGACCCTCTCACCCCAGAGCAAGAAGCTCTCATACGTGAAGCTTTGGGGATAAAGGATGTGGTAACAGAAAAAGCCGATGAACAATCTCCACAATCATGATGTAGAAATCGAACAAGAAAAGCTTGCGTTGATCGTTAAAGATCAGCGTGTTCGACGTGAGCTTACTAAGGCATGTCACCATTGGTTTTTCCATGTGTACTTTGCCCACTATGTGAAATACAAGACTGCACGATTTCAAAAAGAGCTCTTTGAAGTCACAGAAGACGAGAAAGATAAGACAGTGGTGATAGAGGCCTTCAGAGGATCAGGAAAAACCACGATCATGGGTACTTCGTATGCCATCTGGTCGATACAAAGAGCTCTTTGAAGTCACAGAAGACGAGAAAGATAAGACAGTGGTGATAGAGGCCTTCAGAGGATCAGGAAAAACCACGATCATGGGTACTTCGTATGCCATCTGGTCGATACTTGGAGTACAACAGAAAAAGTTTGTGCTTATGATTGCAAAGACTGAATCTCAAGCACGACAATACTTAGCAAACATAAAAATAGAATTGGAATCCAACGGACTTCTTAGATCCGATCTTGGACCATTCGAGGAACCAGATGATGGATGGAGAGCGACAAGTATTGTGCTTCCTAAATATGGAGCGAGGATAACCGTAGCGTCTATTGAAAGCTCAATTCGTGGTATCAAACACGGGGCACACCGTCCAGACCTGATCATCTGTGACGACCTTGAGGACTTGGATATCGTTAAGACTCAGGAAAGCCGTGACAAGATGTTCAAATGGCTCACAGGTGATGTAATGCCCCTTGGAGACAAGGATACGAGGCTTGTAGTCATCGGTACCGCACTTCATCATGATTCTCTCATAACGAAGTTAAAAAACGCCATTATTGAGGGACGAATGGATGGAATCACTAAAAAATACTCATTTCTCAATATTGACGGTACTGCCATGTGGCCTGAGAAGTTTCCACTGCAAACTGATATAGATACCTTGAGAAAGTCAGTACCCAGCCTCCAAGCATGGGAACGAGAATATATGCTCAATATTGTCTCGGATGACACTCAACTGATACGTCAAGAATGGATACAATATTACGATGAGTTACCAACAAATGACAATCTTCGGTATGCAGGTATGGGGGTAGATCCCGCTATTGGACAGAAGAGCGACAATGATTCGACGGCGATAGTCTCGGGAAACATCTACGGTAGAAAAAAGAGTCTGAAGATATATGTACTAGCGAATCCGATAAACGAGCAACTAGATTTTACAGAAACAATATCAAGAGTGAAATCACTTTCTACTACTCTGGGTAACGGAGTCCCTGTATCCATGTGGATTGAATCGGTTGCATACCAGAAAGCAATCGTTGATCAACTACGCTCTGATGGATATCCTGCCAAGGAATGGAAGACAGGTGGAAGTGACAAACGAGCGAGACTGTCACTCGTATCAAATCACATACAATCTGGCACGGTGGTATTCCCACGTAAGGGTGCTGAGAAATTGATTACACAGCTTCTTGGATTTGGAAGCGAAACACACGATGACCTCTGTGATGCTTTGGGCATATTAGTACTCAGCGTCATTGAGCAAGATTCGAGAATTAACAAGGGATATTTTTCTCTCTTTGATGAAAAGTTACTCAATGACAGCTATCATGAAAAGATTCCGTATCGTGGAGAAGGTATACTCGGTGTGATACTGGCAGATACACGTAGGACTCATTCAACCATCGTACTTCGAACCGAAAATGGAGCTGAGATAATATATTACGAGATGGTGACTGATCCAGATGTAGTGGCGAGAAAAGTAGTTGAACTAGCACAGCAATATGAAGTGCCACTTTCAGACCAGAATATATTCATAGATGATAGCGGTAATGGAGTTGAATTGTGCAAACTTGTGAGAAAATATGCTGAGGGTAAATTCATACTTGATAAATATGAAAATCGACAGAGATACGGACTCGATGTTACGAGAAAGTATATGTTTAGTAGTGATGGACATTATGAAGATTTATATGCAGCTAGTTTCGCAAAGTTAGCAAAATGGCTTCGAGGCGGTGGCAAGCTGTTCAACCGCCCCCGCTTTGATGATCTCCTCTATATCACTTGGAAAGAGCATGACAATAACATGCAGATTATCGACAAGGAAACACTAAAAGAAGACGGTGTTGATATTTCAATTCCTGATGCAATTGCGATGACGTTCGTGTACGAAAAAAGAAACAACAACTATCCGATTGAGGAGGATGAGGATGAGATGTTGTATCCAGAGATTGGGATATAACAGAAAAGTGTAAATTTGGATAGGACTTATTTGTCACCCTTATCAGTTAACTTCTTTAGGGCTTCCATATGTTTCTTTGTTGATTTTATATAATTTTCTCTGGTTTTGTATAACTCATCTTCTGGACCATCACCATACTGTAGATATGTGACCTTCTTTTTGCCGTCAATAATCTCTTCTTTATAGTTCCTCTCAATTTTTAATTTTTCTTTTATCACGTCACAGACATTATCTAGAAATTTAGGATTGCCCAAGAAGTAGTCAACCGCATCGCTCCGAAGACCGCGTTCTATGAATTCTCCAATCAGATATTTACTTATCTGAAAATCATAATTTTCATCCCTGCTATACTTTCTTCCAATAGCAGTTTTTACTTCTTCGTCAGTACGACTATCACCCAAATCATCAGTTGGATTATATTCAGCATCTTTTTCATCGTAGTAAATCGTGCCATTTGTGCGTCTAAGAATTGGTCTAGCCATGTCGCGCTTATATTCCTCGTAAACAGACTTACGTATCTTATCGATATCGTTACGAACTTTTTCCACAGCCTCCGTAAACGGAGTATCTTTTTCTGGTATCATATTTTTTTCAATCATCGTCATAAATTATATTTAATTAGCTTTTAATTTTTTAGACTCAATCATTCTGCTAGCAACCTTGGGCCATTTTATGATTGGCTCTGTTTGTAACATCGATATTATATCATTTTTCGACCACCCATTTCTACCAAGCTCCACGATAACACCTGTAGCATTTTTGAGCATTTGATATGATTCATTTTGAAACACATCAGTAAATACTTCTGAATAATCATCCGGATTTACTCCAACTTTCTCAAGTTTATTTCTTGCGGATGATAATATGCTTCTGTATGATGGGTCTCTGTAAACAACTACAAGATCAGTTAGCACATCTTTCGATGTTTTTTCATCAAAAGTATCTAAGCCACCATACTGTGCCAAAAGCTCATCTTTTAAATTATCCTCA
>CAITNV010000053.1 GCA_903893855.1 Candidatus Tayloriibacteriota bacterium | reverse complement strand
TTTCGCACTCTTTGGCGATGCTGTGGACATTGGCGATTTTATCTCGGTTACTGGAACGCTCTTCAAGACTGAGCGTGGAGAAGATAGCATTCTTATTAAAGATTGGAAAATGGCTTCGAAGTCTCTCCTTCCATTGCCTGAGAAATGGCATGGACTTACTGACGTTGATGAGCGTTTCCGCAAGCGATATTTGGATTTTATTATGAATCCGGAGTCTCGCGATATCTTTGTAAAGAAAGCTAAGTTCTGGGATGTTACTCGACGTTTCCTTATGGATCGAGGGTTTCTTGAGGTAGAGACACCGACACTTGAGGTTACCACTGGTGGCGCTGAGGCTGCACCATTTAAGACACATCATAATGATTTTGATTTGCCGGTATTTATGCGTATTTCAGTGGGGGAATTATGGCAGAAGCGCCTTATGGCTGCAGGGTTTCAAAAGACTTTTGAGATTGGCCGTGTGTATCGCAATGAAGGCTCAAGTCCTGAGCATGCGCAGGAATTTACCAATATGGAATTCTATTGGTCATACGCTGACTATCATGATGGCATGAAGCTTGTGACGGATATGTATCGAACGCTCGCTCAAGAGGTTTTTGGTACTACTGCTTTTACAGTAAACGGGCATAGTTTTGATCTTGCTCATGAATGGAAACATATCGACTATGTTGGAGAGATCAAGAGACAAACTGGTATCGACGTCACCTCTGCGAGCGAATCTGATATGAAAGCTAAGCTCGATGAACTTCATGTGAAGTACGAGGGTGCCAATCGTGAGCGATTAACCGATACGCTTTGGAAATTCTGTCGTAAGAATATTGCAGGGCCAGCTTTCCTCGTGAATCATCCTTCACTCGTCGCTCCACTTGCCAAGTCTGTAATCGGTAAAGATGGCAAGGTAGAGCCTGTAGTTCAGATGTTCCAGCCTATTATCGCGGGAAGTGAAGTTGGCAGAGGATACAGCGAGCTTAATGATCCTATCGATCAAGCGGAGCGTTTTGCTATACAAGAGAAGCTCGTAAAGGCAGGTGACGATGAAGCGATGATGGCTGACCATGAATTCGTCGAAATGCTCGAACACGCTATGCCTCCGGCTTGTGGCTTTGGCTTCGGTGAACGACTTTTTGCTTTCTTTGCAGGTAAGACACTTCGTGAGGTGCAACTATTCCCGCTGATGCGACCGAAGTAGTCAAGGTGTATTTTTTGTGGATAAGGACTGCTTGACTTTTATTTCGGAGGAAATATACTAGTAGTATCAATCGAAAACGTCGCGCTTCGCGGCGTTTTCTGTAACAAAAAAGGTTTTGATTAATTGATAGTCGGGTATATAATAATGCTATGTCAGAAAATAGCCCCACATTCAGATTGTTTAAGAAAATGCCTACTTTTTTAAATGGGTTTGCTTCTTCTATGGATTTTTTTGGTGATGATGAAAAAATATATAAAGTCGATAAAACTGAAAAAGAGGCAGATTGGAATTCAATACATGCTGATTGGTTGGCTGTAGGTAATGATATTAATAAAGCAATCACAGAAGAATATGAGGCCGAACGAAAATAGAAGGATGGTTGCACAACAAAAAGATACTACTAACAATAGTCGTAGCACAAGTATTGAGCTCCGACAGTATTCTGCTCCATTACCTCCACCTGAAATGATGGCTGAATATGAAAAGATAGTACCAGGTTCTGCCGAAAGAATAATTAGACGTTTTGAGATTCAGGGAGATCACAGACAGAGTTGTGAAAGGACACTTGTTCGAACACTTAGTGTCAAATCAATAGGTGGGCTAATATGTGGCTTTATAATAGCGATGACTGCTATAATCGGAGGTATATATACTGCACTGCAAGGAAAACCTTGGCTAGGCGGAAGTTTAAGTTTTACTGGGCTAGGTATACTTATCGGTTCTTTTTTAGCTGATAGGTTTTTACCATCTAGTAAAGCTGAAGATAAACAAGAATAGACTATTAAGTTTTGCAATGTTAATTAGTAAAATATTTTTGATTTATTTGTAATTTTTTATAATATTCGTGTCATTTAAAAAAAGCCACGTACTAGCGGGGCCTTTTTCATTTTGTGGTAGTAATATTTTACCCATCATTAATTTTTTAGTGGGATATTTTACACTTATCCACATATAAAGTGTGGCAAAAAGTGGGGAAGTGGTATAAAATGGTAGACAAGTGGGAAGAAGTAGCAAATCATAATATTGAAACATTTTGAATTTGAAACGTCCCTTCCCGCAAGTGCGTACGAATATCAACATCTATGCTTATCGGCGAATACTCACACAATTTCGACGATAAAAGCCGCATCTCTTTGCCGGCAAAATTCCGCAAAGAAATGGGTCGCACCGTCGTTATAGCCCCCGGAATAGACAATTGTCTATTTGTTTTCACCATGAAAGGTTGGAAACAATTCACCGACCGTCTCGCTTCTCCTGATCAATCATCAGTGATGCGCACCGATAGTCGTAATTTCAATCGTCTTATCATCGGTCGGGCTGTGGAGGTTGATGTTGATGGAGTCGGTCGAATGCTTGTTCCTGAGCACCTGCGCCAACATGCAGGACTCACGGGCAAGAGTTCGATAATCGGAGTGCTCAATCGTGTTGAGATCTGGGATAGCGCAGTCTGGGATGCATATCGCACTGAGTACAGCAAGAAAACGGATGCGATAGCAGAGAAGCTCGTTTCCGCAGGAATAATGTAACACTATGAATACACCTACCGACACGACTGTTCATACGACTGTTCTTTTACATGAATCGATAGACGGACTTGGTATTGAGTCTGGTGATGTATATGTCGATGGAACGTTAGGTGGCGGAGGACATTCACTCTTGGCGCTTACAAATAATCCTGACATTACAATCATTGGCCTTGATGAGGACGAGGATGCACTTCGACGAGCGAAAGCACGAATCGTTGCGACCGAAGTTGGAAATGAAGCGGAACGAGCTGGTAGACTATTTTTTATACGAGAAAATTTCCGCAATATTGACCGCGCTTTAGCTTCACTTCCAAAAACTTCAGTCAATCGCATTATGCTCGACCTCGGTCTCTCTTCAGATCAGTTCGAAGTGTCAGGGAGAGGCTTTTCTTTCAAAAAAGACGAACCGCTTCTTATGACATTTTCGAAGCCTGCTGCTGATGCCAGCATAGAGCCTAATGAACTTCCACGCCTTACTGCTCGCGATATTGTGAACACTTGGGAAGAAGAGAATATCGCAGACATCATTTATGGGTATGGCGAAGAGACATACTCAAGAATGATCGCGAAAGGCATTGTCGAAGCAAGAGCCAAAAAGCCCATTGAGACCACAACTGACCTCGTAGCAATCATCGAAGCATCCACTCCATCTCGTTACCATCATGGCCGGACGCATCCCGCTACCAAGACGTTCCAAGCGCTTCGCATAACAGTCAACGATGAGATCAATGCACTTCGCGAAGGCTTAGAGAAAGGGTACAAAGCGCTCGCATCCGGAGGAACCATGGCCGTCATATCGTTTCATAGCATCGAGGATCGCATCGTCAAACATTTTTTTAAAGCACAAGAAGACGCCACTATTTTGACGAAAAAGCCTATCACTCCAAGTCACCAAGAGATATCCGAAAATCCACGTTCACGCAGTTCAAAATTAAGAATTATTAAAAAAAATTAAATCATATGACCCAAGCAGCACACGCAATCGCATACAATGTTTCAAAAGCTCTTCGATATCGAGAGCGAATCGTCTTTTCACTTATCGCTCTTGTATTCGTTTTCGCTTCTGCGTACGTGTACTTCGTCCGACAGGCTATCGTTAATGTCGTCACGCGAGGGGCTATTGTGAAAGCAATGCAGGTTAAGAATGCTCATGCCGCAGCACTTGAGAATCAATACTTTGCTTTGAAGAATTCTATTAATCTCGACACTGCAGCGAGTATGGGCTTCTCTCCTGTGGTGGTAACAGCTTTCATTCCTGCACAAACAAGCGTGGCGATCTCGTCACACAATGAAATCTAACTACGTCACACGAATACGTCTGATTCTCGGACTTTTGGCACTTTTTGCGCTCATTTTGGTGGGTAAGCTTTATGCTATTCAAATTTCTCAGAATAAAACATATTCAAGCCTTGCGGATCGACAATATGTTCGTCCGAATAGTGTTATTTTTGATCGCGGAACTATTTTTTTTCAGTCAAAAGATGGGAATAAGCTTGCAGTAGCGAGCGTTAAGAACGGCTTCTCAATTTCAATAAATCCTAAACTTCTTGTAGATCCTTCGGGCACGTACGATACGCTTGCGAAAATAATTAATTCTGCAACGACATCAATCGGGACGACTTTCGTAAGTAAAAATAGTTTCATTGCCAAAGCAAATAATAAAAATACTGCTTTCCAAGAAATCGCCACTAAAGTAGATTCCTCTCTCGGTGCAGCAATCGCAGCTCTAAGTATTCGTGGTGTGTCGGTCTATGAAGACGATTGGAGATATTACCCTGGGGACTCGCTCGCATCTCAAGTTATTGGGCTTACGGGAGAAGTGAATACAATAAGCATTTCTACCACAACTACAAATTCTACAGCAGTTTCAACGCCAACAGTTGCGGGTCGATATGGTATCGAACGCTCCTATCAGGATGTCTTGGCACGTAATACTAATGCCGTGTATGTTAATTTCTTCGCGCAGCTTTTTGCAGATATCAAAAATACTGTTTTTAACGATCGACCATTGGAAGGAGATATTGTCTCGACTATTGACCCAACGGTTCAGAACTACGTTGAGCAAGAGATTGCAAAGACCGAAGGTATTTGGAAATCAGATGAAGTGGGAGCTATTGTGATCGACCCTAATACCGGCGCAATATATTCAATGGGGCACTGGCCGAATTTTAATCCTAACGATACATCAAGTGTGACCAATCCCGCAGTCTTTTCTAATCCTATGGTTGAGCATGTCTATGAAATGGGATCTATTGTGAAGCCACTTACTATGGCGGCTGGAATTGATTCTGGTGCGGTGACGCCGACAACGACGTACGATGATACTGGGTGTATCACCGTCGACACTGCACATATCTGTAACTTCGATGGTAAAGCGCGTCACGTGATTCCAATGCAACAGATTCTCAGTCAATCCCTCAATGTCGGCGCTTCATTCGTCGCTACAAGCATGGGAATACCAACGATGAATAAATATTTTTTAAATTACGGACTCGGCTCGACCACCGGCATTGATTTACCTAATGAAGCACATGGATACATCGGCAACCTATTTACCAGTCGTCAACTCGAACACGATGAAGCGTCATTCGGGCAAGGTATTGCTATGTCACCACTTGCAACGGTGCGAGCTTTGTCGTCGCTTGCTAATGGGGGGCTTCTCGTAACGCCACATGTCGTCAGTGAGATTGACTATACGCTTGGTACAACGAAAGCTGTTGTACCGCCAGCTCCCGTGCGCATTTTAAAAAAGAGTTCAACTGACGCTGTGACCAATATGCTCGTGAATGTAGTCGATCAAGTCATGGCGAAAGCGCATGCTACTACGGTCGTTCCACACTATAGTATCGCTTCAAAGACCGGTACAGCACAGATTGCTAATCCGGCCGGTGGAGGGTATTATACAGATAGGTATTTACATTCATTTTTTACGTATTTCCCTGCATCGAAGCCAAAATTCTTAGTCTTCATGTATCAGATTTATCCTAAAGGCGCGGAATATGCATCCGCAACGCTCACTGATCCAGTATTTGAGATAACAAAATTCCTCATTAACTATTATACGATTCCACCAGATCGCTAAATGCCAAAAGACAATATGAAATCCATTTTTAAAAAAATAATCGTCACCGTCATCACGTGGGAAGCGCGACTCATACTCATGAAGTATAAGCCGGATATTATTGCGGTTACGGGAAGCGTCGGTAAGACATCGACGAAGGATGCTATTTACACACTTCTTTCAGATTCAGTTTTCGTGCGCAAGAGCGATAAGAGTTTTAATAGTGAAATTGGCCTACCACTTACCATCCTCGGCTGTCAGAATGGTTGGAACGATCCGATAACGTGGTTCGGTAATATTACGCATGGTTTGTCGCTCATTATGTATCGCAATCGTTACCCTAAGTGTCTCGTACTCGAGCTCGGTGCAGATCATCCTGGAGATATTCACAATGCAGTGAAATGGCTTCGTCCTGATGTCTCTGTTATCACCGCTGTGTCGAAAGTACCTGTGCATGTAGAGTTCTTTACTTCACCGAAAGCAGTGCTCGAAGAGAAGCTCTATCTCGCTCGTGGAGTAAAGAAGGCTACGAAGAAAAATAAGAAGGCAGGCCGAGTCGTCTTGCCAGCTAATGATCCAGATATTCTTGCAGTTTTGAAAGAACCAGCTCTCGCAGGAATTCAATCATATACATTCGGAGTTAATACTACAGCAGATGTGACAGCGAATTCAGTGTCTATTGTTTATAATGATAAGCATTATCCTGTCGGTATGTCGTTTACTATTAACTATGCAGGGAATAGTGTGCCAGTTACGATTATGGGTGTGGTTGGCTTGCAACATATTTATTCTATTGTCGCTGCTTCGGCTGCAGCTTTGGCATACGGAATTAGTATTGATGCAATTGTGAAAGCAATACCATCGCATCGTGCTCCGAAGGGTCGCATGAATGTGCTCCACGGAATTAACGGCAGTGTACTCATCGATGATTGTTATAATGCTTCGCCAGATGCAGTGAAAGAAGCGCTCGCTGTGCTCTGTGATATACATGATCCAAAGGCCACAGCATATCCTCGAAAGATTGCGGTGCTCGGCGATATGATGGAGCTCGGTAGCTTCTCTTCCGAAGAACATAAAAAGATCGGGATTATGGCGGCACGAGCTCTTACTTCTATTGAATCCCCAGTGCAGGGTGTGTTGGTGACTGTTGGTATTCGTGCTCGAGATATTGCTCTTGGAGCAGAATCAGCGGGGATGTCAAAAGAAAACATGCAGAGTTTTGACACCTCGGCAGAAGCTGCAGACTATGTGAAAGGTTTGGTGGCGAATTCACCCGAGGGAAATGGTTGTGATGTTGTTCTCGTGAAGGGTTCTCAATCAGCACGACTCGAACGAGTGACACGAGCGGTTCTTGCAGGGAAGAATGGAAAGCCCGCAGATGATGCATATGCCAACGAGGTTTTGGTTCGTCAAGAGCCTGAATGGCTTGCCAAAGCGTAATTATAAGGTTAAAGTAGTCAAACGGCCCTATCGTCTATCGGCTAGGACGGAGCCTTCTCAAGGCTCAAAGCAGGGTTCGATTCCCTGTAGGGTCATGCAAACAAAAAAACCGCATAGCGGTTTTTTTGTTTGCATGACCCTAAGCGAGACGCCTGCGCGTCTCGCGGCAGGGAATCGAAGACCTTGAGCATATTTTCGAGCAGCCGAAGGCTTCGAGAAAATGCGAAAGGTGTACAGAGTCTGTAAGACTCGATTCCCTCGCTGCCACATAATTATATGGAAAACTATAAGGCTTGCATTTCCTTTATTTTCATGTATCATATTAGCGTATCCACACGAAAGGGATCCGAAAGGTGCAAGTGCCTTAGGAGCCCTTTTATTTTATATGCACTCTATATAGGCTTTAACGTTATAGAGATAATCAAAAAATTCAGCTCCGAAATGTTTGTACAACGAAGAAGCAAATCTCCTATTCGGAAAAAGTATTTTTTTGAATCTATCTTTCTTAATTAAATAATCGACAAGTTTTTTGTAATCCCCATCGCCGGAGATCAAGATTATTTTATTGAAGTCTTTATTATCAACAAGATTTTTCATTATTTCAAAAACAATATCAGTATCTACATTGCCTTTTTTCTTACTTTTTACTACTAGATTATGTTCTTTGAACAGAACTACAAAGCCAGACTTATGTAAATTGTCATACAGACCTTGTTCTGCTTCGGATATATACCCAAGGAAATAATAGGCCTCGGTAATGTGATATTTATCCTTGAGGTATATACGAAGCTTTTTAAGATCAATTTTCCAGTTTTCTTGAGTGGTCCCAAGGTGCAGATTCTGACCGTCTATAAAAGCGATATTTGATTCTTTTTCTAAATTCATTGCAAAAAATGATATCATCAGGACATTTGTCCCGATATGATCTTCACTCATTTTTTTCTAAATTTTATAGTATTATTTTATAAATTTTTTAGATTTAATTTAAACAAACCCAGCCATATTGACTTTATTCCCCACAGGAGTACCATTTACGCAGGATTAACAATACACAAATGTATCGAGAGAACGGAGATGTTAAGGGTTAATGGCCCAAAGCTCCGTCGGCAACCATCCATAATGGAACGGTGCCAATTCCATCCTGCGTGTGCAGGAAAGATATCAAAAGGAAATCTCAAGATACATCGCCCTCCGGCGGTGTATTTTGTTTATCTGAACATTGAAACATGAGAGTTCCAACTTCACCCATAGCATATACGGCACTGTATTCACGTGTGAGATTCTTGGATAACAGGAATCCAGATGAGAACAAACAGCACGTGATTGACGTTCTCAATTCATTCACAAGGGAGGAGTGGCTCAGCCTGCTCATTCTCTTTAATCAGCATGATGATCAGGATCGCACACTTGAATTTATGTATGGAGTGCTTGGTCCGATTCCGTTCAAAACCATGGACGACTTGGAGCAGTTTGTCACCGATCCTCGCTTGCTGGACTTTTCCAGAAGGGATTATGAGGCTGCTAAGGCATTACTTGATAAGGTAAGTAAGCGCTGGATCCTTTGGTTGGGGAGTCAGTCGTAGTGTCGATGTTGGTTTTGTTTGTTGTGCCATGAACCGTACTTTTGAGTGCGGTTTTTTTATATAAGCAGGAAACGCCGTACGTAGCAGTAGTCGAAGGATCGTATTGTTTTCTATTAATCTTAAAAAGACCCTCTTATGAAAGTATAAGTCACTTTCGTAAGAGGGCCGGTTACAGCAGGCTCAATCTTTCATTAGACCTTGCAAGACCTCGAGAAGATTGTATGACCCATTCTGGCACTGTGTTCTCCACTCATTCCATCTTCGAAACAGTGATTCGGGTCCGTCATTTTTTTCAATCGGCGCTGGTGTCCCATTGAACCAGAACCATGCCGCAGATTTTGGGCGGTTGGCTAACGCATCTTTGATTGCCGAGTCAATTGTGCCAATTTCTTTGAAACAATAGTGAAAAAGGCCTGATCTGTCTCTTTTAAATTCACCCAATTCAGTCCGCATAAGTTTTAAAGTTTCTGTGTAGTGCTTGTTTTTTCGGCCCTAAGGTTCTAATACAGTAAAGCATAACTAGTATATCTTGTCAACCTTTTTGTATGTATTCCAATAGTTTGGAATCATATAATAAGTTAGGGTAGTTAGAATCATTCGGGATATAGGTGCTATTTGCTTTATTTCTACTTATATGTTATGGTTTTTTACAGTTTGGCAGTAGAAATTTGACATATATGAGCAAAAAATACAAATTCTCCATTGTGGAGGAACCGAACATTGACCTGATTCAGGCTTCGTTAACAGCAACGGATCACGAACGCTTAGTTCACATCATTCGCGTCCGCCAAGTTATGAAAGGTGGACGTCTCGGAAAGGCTGGAGGGTACCTTTTCCTTTCCGTCACATCGTTTACCAACAAGAAATCACCGACAGGCACTTTAGCCATGTCGGGTTATCTCATGAAGCTATGGGGGCCGGATTCTCCTAAACGGGAGCCAACATATGCACCCGGTGCAGGAACACCTCGGGGACAGTTTCACAAGTTGCGGTCATTCAAAGCGACCTTCTCGTTGAAAGAGGTGGAGGGAAGTTATGGCTCGATTACGAGCCTGTCTCATCACGTCGTCTTTCCGAGGACTTAACTCTGACAAAGGAAAATTATGATGACAATAACAGACAAAGAAATAATCGAGTGGGCAAGTGATGAAAACTCGCGCCACATGCAGCAGAACGGACAAATCGACTACCTGTTTGAATGGCTTTTCAGGGAAACGGACACTCTCGTCGACGGCACCACGCGTGCACAAGTCGACAGGATGACCCAGTTCCAGAAGATCGAGCTGCTCGAGCGGTTGTCGAAAAACCAACGTATGATCGGTCACGACATGTTGCGTGACATCGCTCAGTTCGTCGAAGAAATCGCGCCATACAAGAACGGCTTCAGAACAGCTGATGATTACAGCCCGACGCTTCGATAACCCGCTCAGTGCGACTAACGGAAACCCGTTCGTCGGCATTGTGCGGTTTTTTTATATAAACTTGACATCACTTATCTTATAATTTATAGTATCTTTGGACTTTAAATTCTTTTTGACAAAAACAACCAAATGAATTGTGAAAAAACAAGCACCTTCAGACTACAATGCGCGTAAGCCACATGGGTCAAAGCACACATTGAATGCATGCGCGCGAATCCAAAAATTATTGGCTAAATTAGCCAATGATACGTCAGAACAGATTGCCTTCTTTGAAGAGCAGATAAAGGCACTGATGACTGAGAATGCCAACCTGCGAGCAAAACTCAAGATGCCCAAGCGTAAGGAACCGCCGGTCCAACCAGAGTCCCCATTCACTTTTCCAGAACTGAGTGATTCACCTGTGGACATATTGAAACGGAGGATTGAAGAAATCCTGCCACGTCCGGAAGATCTTGACAGCAAAATGCAAGGGGCAAGAACTCGGGTTCTCGGTCTGTTTCGAGACCGAGGGTGGGAGTCAATCGGTGACTTTTTACGCAAGAACAAGAATGCCCATGGGCCCGACTGGGAGGAAATGCTTGAGGTTAGAAATCTCAGTTATCTCTCAGTATCCTTTCTCGCGGCAGTACTCAACCACTTCAGTGTTGATCGGAAAAATTTGCCGGCTGAAGTGGCTGTTCCTACCAAGAAATAATCATCCGTCCGCTCATAATAACAACATTGTTTTTATGAGCGATTTTTATTTTTAAATTTTCGATAACTTGCATACTTCTATTATTTATTGTACTATGTTCGCAGCTAAAAACCGTACAGCAACAAAGTAGCGAAAGGCAATATGGCAAAGAAAAAAAAGACACGAACCCTCAGGGTGTTAATCGTCGACGATAATCGAGATCATTGCGATACGTTGGTGGACGTGGCGGGATTGTATCCTGACCGGTATGTGGTAACCACCACTCAGACGCTTGCGGAAGCCGCAGGCAAGCTCAACGGTGGCGAATTCGATGTCATCCTCTGGGATTATGCTCTTCCAGACGGTACTCCGTTCGAACTTATGGCCAAGACAAGGCAGCAATTCCCGAATGTGCGAATGATCGCCAAAGCGAACGACCACAAGAAAGCTGACCGCCTCATGACAGCAGGTTGCAATATTGTGGTAGGTCCGATGATGCGCCCCGAAGATCTTTTGAGGTGTATCAGTGGTCGCCGAATCAAGCGCGATATTCATGTATAGCCGGCATTGCTTGGCTATTTTTTATTATAAAAAAATACTATACTTATGCCATGAAATATTCACCAGAACTAGCCAACGACTATTCTCATCGAAGAGAACAATTTAACGAGACTGATAACCAGTTATTCGAAGCGTTGGAGTCCGTTGGTGTAAAAGATAAAGAAGTCCTTGATATTGGTTGTGGTGATGGAAGGCATGCTCGACATATTAAAGAAATGGGTGCCGCTCATGTCATAGGCATCGATATCAATGAGACGATGATTGCTTTGGCAAGAGAGAAGACTGTCAATAATCCCGATGTCACTTTCATGGTTGCAGAGGGAACTCAAATTCCCACTGGTGATAATTCAAAAGACATTGTTGTCTCGAATTTCGTCATTCATTACTTTCCAGATGCTTCAAAGATTTTTGGAGAAATTAGTAGGGTTTTGAAAAGTGGTGGTCATTTCGTGGGGACATTTAACATTACTGATGTCGAAGCTGGCTATGAGTATCTTCACAATACAGCGATGCCAATACGACTCGGCCAAGGAGATGCATCAATTGTGGTGCAGAATTTGATAAAATCCCGACAAGAAATAGAAGCGGCTATTGCTAGCGCAGGCTTCACAATCGAACAAGAGAAAGAACTCGATCATCCTAATGCTACAGTTGATGATTCATTTCAAGATAAAGAGCGTATTCATAAACATGCGGTGATGATGATTCTTAAAAGACAGTAGGTTAAAGCGAGTCTTCTTGACAATTTTTTTCAAAGTGTTATTTTAAACAAAGGCCTTTCAACACTTAAGAACAAAATATGAATAGATATTTGATAAACAGGGACATAACCGAAGAAGAACTTCGTAGTTCCATCAATCAGCACATAGCGATTGTTTTTCCGGTCATCGCAATGCGACACACTGCCAATAAGGGTTGGTTGTGTGATAAAAAAAATGGCGAAGAAGTCGGTGTAAATTTCCAACCTTTCGAGGTTAATTCTGATGATCAGCACATACATGCAAGAGGCTGGGCAAGAATTCTTACGCCGATACGATCTGCGCAGGTACGTGTCGAGTGCGAATTTCCAAAGTCTGGTGGCGATAGCTACATGGAAGTTGTCGGTACCGAATAATGCAGTTCACAATGTATTAAAATATGAATAAGCAAATTCTCAGTCCTGCTGCGTGTATAGTTCGGGGCATACTGTTTATTGGATTTCTTGCTGGGTTGGGCGGTATTGCGGTGATTCATGACAATCCATCTCCATACATAGTTTTTGGAGGTCATTGTGCGGAGGGTGTTTTGGCAGGTCTTGTCATTTATCTGGCGGATATCTGCCCAACATCTTTCTGTGAATGTCTTGCGCAAGGGATCCATTCAATTCTCGCAGGGCTTGGAACTGCGGCGATTATTAGCACTATGTATATGCTTTCACACGTAAACAATTACATCTTCAATCCCTTGGAGTTAATCGGCCTAGCATCAGGTGTACCGATCGGCTGCATACTTGCCACTGTATACCTTACGATTCTCAGACGCAAATCACATGGGTGAAAGTGCAGGGAATATTCGAGCGATCATAATGGTCGCTTTTTTATTTGACATATAGTTTATATGTGATATGATTTTTTTGGCTAATTTGACCTCATTTGAGGTGAACACACAAGAACATACAAAACAAAAAAAGCTAAGGTAAATCTATGGAAAAATTATTAGGAGCAGATGCGCTTCAAAGGTCATTTGGTATTACGGGTCTCAATATACCCATGATACCGTTTACTGAGGAACGGGTTACGTGGGAGTTTGGTCTCGGCCATCACCTTATTTACCGAACTGACACGGCCGGTGACGGTAAGCCACTCACGATGGACAAGATCGTGGGGTTGTTGCAGAACACACTCTGTGACGGCAACCTTATTTATCCAGCCGAGTGGTATGCTCGTGACCCGTTCTTCACACAGAAGGTACCGAAAAAGGGCTGGAGGTTTGTAAGTGGTGACATTATACCCGCGTCTTCCGGTAAGAATCCTTTTGACCAAACTGCTGCTTTGGTGGACTATCTCGTCACCAAAGTGTATGCCGGTCAAGAATTGCCGGCCGTATACCAAACGGCCGTTGATGAGTACGAAAGGAAAGTTAATGGCCTCGGCCAGTTAGCTAGTAGTAACTGGAAAGAGCACATCAGACAGTGTATGGCTCTCCAGATCAACCAGCTCTTTCGTGGAGAACCCGTTGATGTGCTTTACGATATTGTCGTCCAGTACCGTGTAAATAACCGCGAGTTGTACAAGGGTAAACGTGTATGCACTGCAGGTTTCTCGGCCGAGGGTTATCCTGTGGTCGTCCCCGGTCGTACTGCGCTTGCTGGCATCATCCTATCGCAGACAAAGGATCACTGGCCCTGCTCATCTGATGGTGTCTGTTTCTCTCATGGCCCTATTCCGACAGCGTGATTCGATTCGTGTTCGCAAGCGCATCCGATACTGTGGTGCGCTTTTTAATTTGGGGCGTTTTATGTAATAATTGTTGAGCAGATACGATACACACGAATATGAATAAACAGCTAGCCACAAAACTCCTTTTCATATTCTTATTATTGTCTGGATTTGGCTTTGCCCACAATGCATATGCTTCTGCGACATGTTCGCAGGCTGATGTGCAAGCAGAGGTAAATACCGCATCTACTACAGCGGGATATGTCGTACACATACCCGCAGGTAATTGTTCGTGGACATCGCCGGTTATCGTGCCGACCACGGCTGATATATCCATAATTGGCGCTGGGATTGGTAACACCATTATTACGGACAATGGAACGAGCACTACGATAACTGGACGATTATTCCATATTAATTCTGGTGCCGGAAAGAACATCCGTATTTCATCGATGACACTGAAGACTGGTCCAACATCTGCAATTTCAACGGCTGGACTCATTTTTGTTACCGGCAATGGCACTGCTACGAGAATTGACCATATTGATTTCCCTGCAATGACATATACAGGCGTGAGTCTACATGCAGATACTGGTTTTACTGCTGGAGTTGTTGATTCATCAACATTTACACCTGTTACGGTAGGGTGGACCTCTAATGGAATAAAGTTATACGGTGCCCTTGCGGGTGGTATAGATACTGCGTGGACTAATCATCCATTTACCCCTGGTACAGCAAATGCATGGTATATAGAAAACAATACATTCACTTTCTTTCTTCGTGGTAATGATACATATGATGCGTATGGTGGAGCGCGAATTGTTTTTCGGTACAATACGGTTCATGGTGCAGGTACTGGTGGTCACGGTAATGACAGCGGGGATTACGCCGCAACACATACGCAAGAGAATTACAACAATTACTTCGATGATATTTGTGGGGGTAGCATATGTAACAATGGAGTAGATATTGCAGCTGCTGTTGATTGGCGCGGGGGAACAGGAGTCATGTTTAATGATGTTTTCGGTGCACATATTGGTAGGCCTTCACGTGTTGAGAACTATCGTTCGAATCCATACTATATCGGGACATCAACCAATAGTGATGTAAGTACGACGGTTCTTAAGGATACTTCTGCGTCATTTGGGTCGAGCCAAGCTATTCTTGCAGGTCATAATCTATATAACCAAACTGATCACTCACACTGTACAATTGCAAGCTATACCGCAACAACCATTACCTGTGATGTCGGACTCACTGGTGGAATAACTAATAGGTGGAATACTGGTGATGCATATGCAGAGGTCAATTATTACAATGACGATATGATGTGCGATGGCAATGCACCAAACGACGGCAATGTAGCAGGACAACATGGTTGGCTATGTAAACAGCAAGTAGGTTCAACATATGACCATGGATATGTGTATAAACCGATTTATGCGTGGAATAATACTTTTAATGGCAGTACGGGCGGGCTTTTAGCAAACTATATAGGTAATAGTGTACTATCAAATACATATCACGTTGTTGAGAATAAGACATATTTTAATTGTTCGAGCGCTGCTGATTGTAAGGCTAAAACTGATGCGGTAAATATCCCCGGTTTTGGTTTTAATCAAGGTTGGCTCTATACACCATACGCATGCCCGCATCCTTTAACAGGAAACTCGGGAACATGCAATTCTGCGGTTGCGGGTATTGCGGGGTATAGTGTCCCGCTCGTAACATATTCTATTGGAGGAACAGTATCGGGATTAACAGGGACACTCGTGCTTCAGAATAATTCCGGCGATAATCTTACTATATCGTCAAATGGATCGTTTAATTTCGCAACGCAGGTACTTGATAATTCTCCATATTCAGCGACAGTCCTGACACAGCCAGCAGGACAGACTTGTGCTATCAATAACAGCGCCGGCGTTGTGACAGCGGCCAATGTCACAAATATTTCTATTACTTGCGTCAATACACTTACGGCAATCTCATCATTTAACTTTAATGATCTCTCGATTATGGGTACTATAGATAATAGTGCACACAGGGTTTCACTCACGGTCCCTTTTGCGACTGATGTGACAAATATTGTGCCGACTATCATTCTTGGTAGTGGAGAGACAATATCGCCAGCATCTGGTTCAACTACAGATTTTTCAAGTCCAGTTATATATACCGTCACTGCTCAAGACGGCGTTACAAAAGCTACATATACGGTAACAGTGACTGTTGCAGCTTCGCTCGGTCTGCCATACACGACAAATGATGCTGTTGCTGGTACTTCGACAGTTGGTGAGATATTATCTGCTTCATATACATTTAGTGACCCCAATAATTTACCTGAATCGGGTTCAACATTTCAATGGTTACGATCGTCGTTAGTCAATGGTGTATACACACCAATTGCTGGTGCAACGTCGAATACGTATACGTTAACCAATTCAGATATCGGGCAATATATTGCATTTAAAGTCACTCCACATTCATACAGTGGTACGGGTAATATTGATTATAGTTCTCCTACAGGTCCGATTACGAGCAGTGCTCCGCCCGTAGCTTCATCGGTATCTGTTGTTGGTACGACAACCGAAGGACAGACGCTCACCGGAATATATGCGTACACTCAAGCAGATGCAGTTGCAGAAGGGGTATCAAGCTTCCGCTGGTTGGAGTCGGATACGGCAACGGGTACATATTCCGCTATCGCAAGTGCGACTGCTAATACTTATGCTCTCGCTCCAACCGATATTGGTAAATACATACAGTTCGAGGTTACTCCCGTAGCGCAATACCTTCCTACAGCGGGTGATGTCGCTACAAGCACTCAGGTAGGGCCAATAGGTATCGCTTCTTTACCCATAGCTTCGAACGTGGTGAACTCTGGAACAACAACCGTCGGCAATATTCTCACGGGTACATATATATACGCAGACCCGACGAGTCATGGCGAGGCTTTGTCTACATTTCGATGGCTTGAATCGAGTACGCGAAATGGGGTGTATGTAGCAATCAGTTCTGCAACGTCATCGAATTATACACTCGTTGCGAGTGATATTGGAAAATATATTAAATTTGAAGTCACTCCCGTCTC
>CAITNV010000052.1 GCA_903893855.1 Candidatus Tayloriibacteriota bacterium | reverse complement strand
GACTCGCTCCATTTGGAACGGGGAATCCAAAGCCTTTATTTATGTTTCGGAATATTGTGCCAAGTAGTGTTCGAGGTTTTGGTAAAGAGAAGAATCACCTCGAAATGCTCTTTAGTAATTCGCGTGGGATACCGGTGAAAGCAATTGCTTTTTTTAAGACGGCGGAGGATTGGATGAGCGGTTATGGAGAGACTGTTATTGCGAGGAAGCCGCTCACGCTCATAGCTACGTTTGAGAAGTCGGTTTTTCGAGGGAAGACGGAGTTACGATTGCGAATTGTGGATATTATTAAAAAATAGTTATACATATGATTACAATTTTTACTGACGGTTCATCGCGTGGCAATCCCGGACGAGGAGGATGGGGCAGTGTTGTGGTATCTGATCATTATGTCGCAGAATTCGGCGGTAGAGAGGATATGACTACGAATAACCGTATGGAGCTTGTGGCAGCGATTAGAGGCCTTGGCGGGGCTTTGGGGCCTGAGTTCGGTGCACTCGTGGAGGCTGGGCATCAAGTGAAAGTGAATTCAGATTCTTCATATGTGATAAATGGGATAACTAAGTGGGTTTTTGGTTGGGTCCGGAATGATTGGGTGAGTTCACAAAAGGAGCCGGTTTTGAATAAGGATTTATGGCAAGAACTTTTACAGGCGGTTTTGTTGGTCGAGAAGAAGGGTGGAGCGAAGATTCGTTGGAACTATGTCGGAGGGCACGTGGGTATTATTGGCAATGAACGATGTGATGAGATTGCTACGTCTTTTGCAGATAATGATCCGACGCTTCTCTATGTCGGTCCGCGATCTGGGTATGGGTACAAAAATATTTTGGATATTGATGCTGTGGTGAGTCGAGTTGTTGCGAAAAAATCTTCGAAGTCAAAAGGTCCGGCTTTTTCTTATGTCAGTCGCGTTGGCGGTGTGATAGAGACGCACAATACGTGGGCTGAATGCGAAGCGCGAGTGAAGGGTGCAGCTGGGGCACGATTTAAAAAAGCTATGAATGCGATGGATGAAGCAGTGATTAAGGCGGAGTTTGCAGGAGAGTAGTTTTTGATTTTGCCTAGGCGCTTACCATGAATCCTGCCATCCTCCTTCTTTTGCCCAATGAAGCCAAGGAGTGTTGCGTTTCAGGTTAGAATTCGCCCTGTAACGCTTGACATATTATATAAAGTATGTATAGTTATATTTTAGTTCTTTGATTCCATTAAAAGAAACCTGTATCCTCACGGATACCAACAAAGAATGGATGACAGCGATGGAAAATCCATTGATTGCATCAGTCGAAGAAGTCGGTGACGACGAGATCGAAGCCTGCGTGACCTTCGTCACCGATGCCACTCGCAAGGGAACCGGCACCGCATTGCGCGAGCTCGCCAAGAATGGCGTTCTCAACAGGCAGAACATCGAGCGCGTGTGTGCCCACGGCAATGAAATTGTCGCCGCCATCACCGCCCTAGTGAATGAAAGGATTGCAGAGCTGGCCGAGAACATCACCGGTTACGTCAAGCTCATCTCCGGCGCCGAAACACTTGAACTCGACGAAACGGACGGGAAAGCCATCATTGCGAAAGCGGAGGATATCTTTCTCGGTCATATCGACGATGCCTTCATCAGATGGGGTTGTGACGTTGAGTCCGAACCCACGCAGAAGACGCAGGTCACTGTCCACGAGATGGTCAAGGACGGCACTTTAATCGAGATCTGGACGGGTATAAGCGACGACCCCAACAGTCTTTGCCTCACGCAGTCGCAGATCATCCAGTTTGTGGAGAAGCACAAGAAGTGGCTCCGCTCGGTCGGTTACGTGACGTTCTCCCTGTTCAAAGTCGGCAATGAGTTCTTCGTTGCATGCGTGCGCTTCGACGGCGCTGGCCAGCTCGGGGTATTCGTGCACAGGCTGTCGTTCGACATCGTCTGGTACGCCGTGCACGGGCTTTGCTTCGTGGTCCCGCAACTGGCACTCGCAAATTAGCATTGAGCCTTTGGCTCTCAGTCCCTCTGACCCTTGTCAAAATTTATTTTGGCAAATCAGGGGGATTTTTGTATACTGTGACCGCATGTATGAATGTGCGGCAGCTAGGGCTTAAGGTATGCTAAAGTAATATTTTATTTATCAGTTGTCTTTGATTTCCAATGGATAATTTTTTCTTTTAGATTAAATTAATAGTCAACGATAATTAACACTTTATTTTTAATTTAAAATTTTTTAGATGTTTCTTGAGCATGCATATGTAATCATATGGCATGCCTCGGGGTCAGTTATTATTGCAATATGGTAAACGGTGTGTGTATTGGTGCGCACTTATTTGCTTTTTATTAGTACCAATATGGTTGCGGTTATTGTATGCCGATGCGCATCAGGCTCAGGTGAAGAGTTTGATTTACCGTATGCGTTACGGAAAGGTCGATATACGGGGAGTGATTGACGATGATCCTGTGACGAAGGCTAAGAATGCAAATATTACCGTGCATGTTCTTTCGGTGCGGCCGGCGGTTGTTGGGACTGCTACTACTAGTACTTCTGCGTCGCATCCTGTATCTAGTTGGGTCGATGTCGATACACGTATTTTAGTTACCACTAAACAATATCCTCAGTATGCATACGGGGATAGCCTGATGCTCAGTGGACGCATAAGCCCGCCAAGGAATTTTAGTGATGGAGGAAGTTCGAGTGATGGCGCAAGTACAGGTGACGGTGGTGTTGGTTCTGATCCTCGCGAATTTGATTATGTTCATTATCTGTCAAAGGACGGCATATTGTTCGTGATGAAGAATCCAGGTATCGTGATTGAGAATGTTGGTGGAATAAGTGGCACAGGTGGGCGAGGTAATCCACTTTATAAGGCGCTGTTTCGATTTAAAGATGCATTCTTGGGAAATCTTAAGAGGGTCCTCGGTGAACCGCAAGCGTCACTTGCAGGCGGTTTGGTGGTGGGAGAAAAGAGCACTCTCGGCAAGGATCTTCTTGATAATTTTCGAAAGTCTGGACTCATTCATGTCGTGATTCTTTCCGGATATAGTATTAATATCATCGCTGGTTCGGTTCGAAGTCTGCTGTCTTTTTTGCCACGTACGGGGAGTCTGCTCTTGAGTGGTTTTGCTATTGTCCTATTCGGAATTATGGTTGGAGGCAAGGCTACAGTTATTCGGGCTTGTGCTATGGCTCTTGTGGGAATATTCGCGCAGTTGATGTATCGAGATTACAATGCTCTGCGGGCACTCTTTTTCGTTGGGTATATTATGGTTTTACATAATCCATACATCGCGCAGTACGACGCTTCATTTCAAGTATCATTTGTATCGACGCTAGGTCTCATACTTTTTGGTCGTTATATCGAGCGAGCTCTCGCTCATTACCCACGAATATTTACCGAGCATTTTGGTATTCGCAGTCTCATTACATCAACACTCGCAACACAGTTTGCTGTAGCGCCGTTACTTCTCTATATGATGGGGGATGCATCTCTTGTAGGAGTGTTCGCGAACCTTTTGGTGCTTCCATTAATTCCAATTACTATGGTCGTTGTCTTCGTGACGGGTATGATTGGTTTTTTACATGTAGGGTATTACATCACCGAGGCGGTTGTCGCCGTGGCGCATGTTTTACTTACGTATCAATTATTTATCGTAAATACTTTTGGGAATTTACCGTTTGGAATATTTGAAGTGCGACACTTTCCACTGTGGATGATGTGGCTCACCTATGCGGGCTACGCTTTGCTATTTATCGTATTGCGTTCGCGAGATTCATCTCGACGACTTCCCAGTTGAGGTTTGCAAAAAAGTCCTCTACGTATTGTTTCTTGCCTGATGGTTGATAGTCAGCGACGAATGAGTGTTCCCACATATCGAGGCCGAGAATAAGTGCACAGTCTTGTAGCTGGCCGTAGTGCTGCTCATCTACCCATGTTGTGAGAAGTCTTTTTGAATTGCGGTCGTAGTAGAGTGCAGCCCAGCCTATACCTCGAGTAAGAGCGACGGTTTTAAAGTATGCAAGCCAAGTTTCGAAAGTTCCACCCTCTGCTTCGATGGTTGATTTTAAAAGGGAATTAGCTGGAAGAGCTTTGGCGCTACCTTCGAGCGAGCGGAAGTAGACTTCATGGTTACGCATTCCATTAAATTCGAAACCAAAACGTCGTTGCATTTCTGATATCGCATATGCGTTTTTTTCGGCCATTGCTTTGTCGGCGATCATTTCTGCGATTTTTTCAGTGATGAGGTTTGCATTTTTAACGTAACCTGAATAGAGCTTAAGGTGTTCCTCGATAGTCTTTTTCGAAATTCCTTTTAATTCGGGGATATTAAATACTTGTTCTTCAAATTTTTTCATATTTTTAATTTTATTTAGATTTTAATTAATTTTTTATATTTCTATATCGCATGTATGTATGATATGTGTATGCACTCTGGGGGACAACGCCATGCCATATCAGGTCGAGCTAAGTATATCATAGCTGGTATTGTTAGTTCGGTTATCTTAAGCGGTATTGTATGGCTTGGCGTGTATGTTTGGGGATGGCAACATAGGCCACATGTACTCGAGGTGCATTTTTTATCGGTCGATTCTGGTGTCGTTGTATTTATCCGCACTCCAGAAGGTAAGAGTATACTTATAGATGGCGGAAAAGGTCAGTCGATCTTCCGTGCTCTTTCTACGGCAATGCCTTTTTATGAAAGGTCGATCGATGTCTTTGTCTTGAGTGTAGGTGATGATGCACACAGGGCCGCGCTTTCCTCGGTGCAAGGTCGTTTTAGCGTGGGAAATATTATTATTAGTAGTAGTAGTACCGAAGGAGATAGCGTTAGTTTCGGAGAATTAAACGCGCAAGTGTTATTTCCTGCAACTTCATCGTATCCATTTACGAAGACGAATGCCCCGACACTGGCATTTAGTTTGCAGTATGGTTCGACCACATTCATCTATGGCGGTTTGGTAACGAAATCAGAGCAAAAATACATTGCCACCAAGCTGGCTACGTCTACGGAAGGAGATAATCTATTATTTTTACCTCGTGGAGAGAACACTGGCGCTGTTGCTCCGGATTTCTTTAATAAAATTAGTCCAGATTATGTAGTTGATTATAAAAAGCCGCGTACATTACCTCGCGCAATTGTCCCTGCAACCTCAGCAACTTCAACAAAAAACACAAAACCCGTTTTTACAATAACAGGTTTGGGTGGACTAACTATTTATAATGTTGCGACTGAAGGAGATATCGTCTTTGTTTCAGACGGAAAGAAATTCGTGAGAACTAGATGAGACCTGCTTTTTTCAAAGTAGCATAAGCGCCGTGCTTCTGGATAGTCTTTAGAGATCGTGTTGAAATAACAAGATTCATAGTCTTTTTTAGTTCAGGAATATAGATTCGCTTCTTCTGAAGGTTAGGGTATTTGCGGTTCATTCCGGTAGGATTGAATTGCGTAGCACGAGTGCGGTTAGAGTACCCGCCCCCTACGATTGAACCTCTTTTTGATATTGCGCATACTTTGGCCATAAATGTAAGAAGCATGGTATCATACACAGTAAATTATGCAACCCCCCTTACTTATATTCGAAATAATTGCTATCGGTTTTTCAATCATTATCCATGAGGTCGCGCACGGTTTCATGGCTGAAAAGCTCGGTGATCCGACAGCGAGACGTGCTGGACGACTAACATTAAACCCATTAAAACATATCGATCCTGTCGGTTCGATTCTTGTTCCGATAATTACTTCATTTACCCATTATCCCTTCGGTTGGGCGAAACCGGTGCCTTTTAACCCATACAATTTAAAGAACCGTCGCAGTGGTGAATTATTGATCGCTTTGGCTGGGCCAGCATCGAATATTCTTATCGCTGTGGTCTTCGCAATTATCTTTAGACTTGGGGCTAGCTTAGGCTATGCTTTTCTTGATGATTGCGTGTATGTCATTGCAATTAATGTATCGCTTGCAGTCTTTAACCTCATCCCAATTCCACCACTTGATGGTTCGAAGATCCTTTTCGCCGCTTTTCCTCTAACAAATAGATGGCTCAATGCGAGGCGTATGATTGAACAATCCGCTCTAATCCTCATGATTATCCTCGTCGTGTTCCTTTGGCAATATATTAGCCCTATTATTCCAACGATTATCTTTTTCTTGGTCGGGTATTAATTTATTCGTATATATTGACATATACCTATAAAGATGTTATTCTTGCGTTTATACGTGTACTTTGACGTGAAGCAATTGATTACGTCTAAGAAATAGAAATCGGAAGAAATTCGAAAGCGGTATTCATTATGAAAAAGTTCCTTGCGGTAATCGTGGCTCTTGTAGCCCTTGCATCATCACCGTTTATCACTACGAGCCGTGCCACAGATCTTGTGGTATGCAGCGTCCGTTTCATCCCTGACGTTATCTACGTCGGCGACTGGATCACCACGGTTGTCACTGTGACCAATGCGGGCACCAGTAATTACACGAATCCATTCAGCGTGAATGTTCAAGGAAGTGCAGCCTACTTGAGCTTTCTTCCCGCTGGAGCATCGAGGAGTGTCACCATCTCAAATGCGTTCTCATTCGGCGAACCGGGTACCTTTTCGTTAAACTTCGGCATTAACGCAGAAGATGACGATCTCGGCAATAACTGGGTACCGGTAAGTATGACGATTCACCCCGATACGAACAAAACGTTCGTGTGGGTCACAGCACCTAACGGTGGCGAACATCTTTTGGCTGGCAAGACCTACACCATTACCACGGTCACGAACATGCTTCCTGTGGGGACGACGGTTCAGCTCTCGCTGTATTATGAGCTTGCTGGTAACTGTCACGGAGGTTGCGAGGCGTACGAAGACATCATCGGTTCGTATCAAGGGGGTGATTTTCAGTGGACTGTTCCTGCAAAATACGCATCATCCACTATCAACCACAACTCGTATCAAATACGCGCTGTGCTCGTCGGTACCAACATTCCGCCGGTAAATCCTCCGCAGGATTACAGCGATCAATTCTTCAACATCGAGGCGCAGCCGTGTCTCATTAGTGCGAAGCAGGGTACGGCGAGCAATTCACCGGTCTATGAGCTCAGTGGCCTTTCTGGTTTCAGTTATGAAATTCAGGGGTCAACGAACCTTATAGACTGGATGTCGGTGAAGACGATATTCAATGCCAGCGGTGTTGTCTCCTTCAGCGATGAGTACTCAACTAATTATCCAGTGCGGTTCTATCGCGCTCTGGGCCAGTACTAAGTACTAAGCTGCCACCAACAGTGCCGATAGGTTTCAAAGCAGGGCTTGTTCAATACAAGCCCTTTTTAATTCCCAGGAAACCCCGCACGGCCCAAGTGAAATCTATTTTGGAGTGCGGGGATGAATGGGCAGCGTACCTAGGTACTCCTATGGTACGCTGTAGGCATGAGAATCCGAAGCCTAAATCACAGCCAATACCAAATCGTATACCACATTGTGTGGGGAACGAGGTATCGTAGGAAATATATTAAGGAATACGCAAAACAAGAGCTACGTAAATACCTGTTCAGTGCCACCAAGAAATATCCCACGCTCTACATACATTCTTTTAATACTAATGAAGATCATGTTCACCTCCAGATTGAAATACCACCAAACCTCTCCATTGCTGACGTCGTACAGAGGCTCAAGGCAGAATCAAGCTTCCACCTCAAAAAGAAGTTCAAGTTCATACGTGAGATGTACCTCGACGGCAGCATCTGGAGCGTGGGGTATTTCGTATCGACCGTAGGGCTTAATGAGGATATGATCAAACGCTATATTGCAAACCAAGGTAAGAAAGACCGTGGTACCACCATACGGCTTCGGTTCTCATGAGCCCCGGAGGAAACCCCGTACGCAGCTGTAGTCAGCGGAGTGCGGGGAGGAGGTCATTACTTGGCTTTTCTTGCATTTTTGGGCCAAATATAGTATTGTATTGCCACGTTGCAAAACGTTGCAGTAGAAAGTAAGGGTGAGTAATTAGCTTTAGGCATACAACTCAAGCCCGAAGTTAGTGAAAAAGTCAGCCTTACTGCAGATATATAGGCGAACATTAGTATCGTACGCGCAAGGATAGTAGTTAGTATTTATTTATTAATATTTTATTTTGTAATGCCAACAATTAATCAATTGGTTCGAAGAAATCGAACTCGATTCACCCGTAAGTCAAAGTCAGTCGCTCTTACCAAGAGCTTCAATTCGATCAAAAACCGACCGAACTTTTTTCCTGCACCTTTCAAACGAGGTGTTTGCATCAAGGTTACAACTAAGACTCCAAAAAAGCCGAACTCAGCTATTCGAAAGATTGCCCGTGTTCGACTTACTAACGGCATGGAAGTTACTGCATACATTCCAGGAATGGGACATACACTTCAGGAACACTCAGTGGTGCTTCTTCGAGGAGGTCGCGTAAAGGACGTAGGTCTTCGATACTCAGTAGTTCGAGGAGTTCTTGACTGTGTAGGTGTAGAGTCACGTCGAAAAGGTCGTAGCCAGTACGGAAACAAGAAGCCAAAGGCTGCTAAAGTCTAGTTTAATCCGACAAATAATATAAAAATATATGCGACGAAAAGTAAATAATAGAAATATCGTAGGTCCAGAATCACGTTACAACTCAGAGAAGGTTGGAAAGCTTATTAACTACATCATGGAATCAGGTAAAAAGCATACAGCTCGAACTGCGGTGTATATGTGTTTCGATGTGATTAAAGAAAAGACTAAAGTAGCAGATCCTATTGAAGTTTTCGAAGCGGCTCTTAAGAACACTGCTCCTGCAATGGAAGTTCGATCACGACGAGTCGGAGGTGCGAACTATCAGGTTCCTCGAGAAGTTCGTCCAGAACGACGTCAGGCACTTTCACTAAAGTGGATTGTTGAAGCGGCTCGATCAAAGAAAGGCGCTCCAATTCATATGAAGCTCGCTGATGAGATTATCCTTGCTTCAAAGAATGAAGGTGAGGCAGTCAAGAAGCGAGAGAACACCCACAAGATGGCAGACGCCAACAAGGCCTTTGCACACTTTGCTTGGTAATAACGAAATCAACACAACGTTTCGTATCTCGAAAACACTCTGCCACACGGTAGAGTGTTTTCAAATTACGATTTTTTAAAAAAAGTGCTAGAATACCTACATTTATGGAAGATACAACACCAAAACCAAATGAGACCAAAAGCCCAGTCGCTTTACGCGAAGAGGCGATTTTAGCGTTCTGGAAAGAGAAGGGGATTTTTGAGAAATCGCTCGGGGAACACGCACCGCTTCATGGGGCTAAGGGGGATTACGTTTTCTATGATGGCCCTCCATTCGCAACCGGCTTGCCTCACTTCGGCCATGTGCTCCCGACTTCTATCAAGGACGCTATCCCTCGCTACAAGACCATGAATGGTTTTCGAGTGCGACGTCGTTGGGGTTGGGATTGTCACGGCCTACCGATTGAAAACCTCGTTGAGAAAGAGCTCAATCTAAAAGCCAAGAAAGACATTCTTGATTATGGTATCGGTCGCTTCAATGAAGCTGCTCGAGCAACTGTGCTTCGTTATGAGCATGATTGGAGAAAGATCATCCCTCGCCTCGGTCGCTGGGTGGACATGGACAATGATTATAAGACAATGGACTCTAGCTATACCGAGTCAGTCTGGTGGGCATTTAAAAATCTCCACGATAAAGGTCTCATCTATGAAGGATTCAAATCAATGCAGCTTTGCCCGCGTTGCGAGACAACTCTTTCTAACTTCGAGGTCAATCAAGGCTACAAAGACATTACAGATATTTCTGTGTATGTAATGTTCGAGCTCGTTGGCGAACCAGAGACAAGAATGCTTGCATGGACGACTACTCCTTGGACGCTCCCAGGTAATGCTGCTCTTGCTGTGAATCCAGAAGTGGAATATGTAAAGATAAAGATGTCAGGCGATGCGCACCCATATAGTCTTATCCTCGCAAAAGAACGCCTCTCGGTTATTAAGACTGATCATACAATCGTCGCGACAATGAAAGGAAGTGAGCTTGTAGGCCGATCATACAAGCCTGTCTTCAGTTATTATTCAAAGGATCAGACTCTTAAGAATCACAAAAATGGCTGGAAAATATACGCAGCTGATTTTGTTACAACAACAGATGGAACTGGTGTCGTGCATATAGCGCCTGCTTTTGGTCCAGACGATATGGAATTGGGTCGGGTTCATAATTTACCTTTTCTTCAGCATGTAAGTACCAACGGACAGTTTAAAAAAGAGATCACCGATGTAGCTCTCCAGTTCGTAAAACCAAAAGACGGCACACTCACTGATAAAGAAGGCAAGCCTGATAAAGACGCTCATCAAAGAGGCGATATAGAGATCATCAAGCTCCTCGCGGCGAAAGGCTCTCTCTTTGCGAAAGAAAAGATCGTCCACTCATATGCTCATTGTTGGCGTTGCGATACACCACTTCTTAACTACGCTTCTTCTTCATGGTTCGTGAAAGTTCCTGATATCAAAGACAAGCTTGTCGCAGAGAATAGCAAGGTTAATTGGGTGCCTGAAGAAGTGGGGCATGGTCGTTTTGGTAATTGGCTCGCTGGAGCACGTGATTGGGCAATATCCCGATCTCGTTTCTGGGGTGCGCCGCTTCCAGTATGGAAAATAGCCGGTGAAGAGAAGGGGATGATTGTCATGTCATCGGTCGAAGATCTTAAGCGTCATAGTCACGCTAAGAATACGTATTTCGTCATGCGCCACGGTGAAGCTGAGAATAATACTAAATGCGTCATCAGCTCCACTGCAGAGAGACCACATCATTTAACTGCAACTGGCAAAAGTCAGGTTGAAGAAGCTGCAGCATGGCTTAAGGACAAAAAGATCGACATTGTGTATGTATCGCCGTTTGTTCGTACACGAGAGACTGCTGCGATAGTTGCGAAACATCTCAACCTTCAAAATAATAAAATCCACACCGACCCTGCGATCGGCGAGCTTAATGCTGGAGATTACGATGGAATGGATTTTAGAAAGTTCATCGAACAATTCCCATTCGATAAACGCTTCGAAGTTAGGCCACCTAATGGTGAGAATTATCTCGATATCAAGCGACGTATGGGGGATTTTCTCTACAGTCTCGAGAAGAAACATGAAGGTAAGCGTATTCTCATCGTGACGCATGATTCACCGGCTTTTCTTCTCTCGGCTGCAGCAAAGGGTCTTGATAAAAAAGCAACGACTGCGCTTCGAGGCGTAGGTGATCATTTCATGAAGAATGCTTCGCCATTTGAGCTTGACTTCACTCCACTTCCACACAATGGAGATTATGAGCTTGACCTTCATCGGCCATACATTGACGATGTTGAGCTTTCGACTATGGTAAATGGAAAGCAACGCCCACTCGTCCGTGTTCCTGAAGTATTCGACTGTTGGTTCGAGTCTGGTTCAATGCCATATGCCGAAGCCCATTATCCTTTCGCGACTGATGGCGAATTCAAACCAGTTGGCGGATTATTTAAAAAAACCAAAGGCTACCCCGCAGATTTTATCGCTGAAGGACAGGATCAGACACGTGGATGGTTTTACTCCATGCTCGTTCTCGGTGTAGCGCTCTTTGGCCGTTCTCCGTATAAGAATGTGATCGTCAACGGTATCGTTCTTGCTGAAGACGGACAGAAATTGTCAAAGAAAAAGCAGAACTACCCAGACCTCATGCTTACTGTTAATAAATTCGGCGCAGACGCTTTACGCTTCTATCTATTGTCATCTCCACTTGTTCGAGCGCAAGAATTCGCTTTCTCAGAGCGCGGTGTTGATGAAGTTGCAAAGAAGCACATTGGTCGTCTGTCGAATGTGGTGTCCTTCTATGAAATGTATGTAGATAAAATAGTGGTGGACAAACAGGGCAATATTCCTACAAAGATGACTACGCTCGATCGCTGGATTCGAGTACGTCTCATGGAACTTACTGGGGAAGTGACGAGTGGTTTTGAAGCGTATGAGCTCGATCGCGCAGCACGACCATTTGCGGACTTTATTGATGACCTTTCGACATGGTATGTTCGCCGATCTCGAGACCGATTTAAAAATGACGATGCTGATACACAAGCCGCACTTGCGACGCTTCGATATGTTCTCATTGAACTTGCGAAACTTCTCGCTCCATTTATGCCGTTTTTAGCAGAAGACATTTATTTGCGAGTTGCAAAGGGGATGAAAGAAAGTGTGCATCTTGAAGTCTGGCCACAAGCATCTGCTTTGTCGAAGGATGATACACAACTTCTCGCTCATATGAAAGAGACACGCCGTATCGTATCGCTCGGTCTTGAAGCTCGAATGAATACCAAGATCAATGTTCGTCAACCGCTATCAAAACTTACGGTTACATCTACGCTTGAGCAGGGTGAATTTTATCAAGAACTCACTGAGCTTATTAAAGATGAAGTAAATGTTAAAGAAGTTGTCATCGCGACGGCGGGTACTAGTGTGGCCGAACTTGATACGACAATGACCCCAGAGTTAAAAGAAGAGGGAAATTATCGTGAGATTATTCGTGCTGTGCAGGACTTGCGAAAGGTAAATGGCTTGTCGGTCTCTGACAGCGTTACTCTTGAGGTGTCTGGAAATGCTATCGGTCTTGATATAATCACAAAGAGAAAAGCAGACATAATGAAGGTTACCGGCCTTAAGGATATTATTTCTCGAGCATTGCCTGCAGATGTAGACGCTGCGAACGTGACTCATCTCGGAGATATGGATTTTGTTTTCACAATTAAGAAATAGTATTTGTTAGTTTAATGTCGCATCGCCTTTATACAACCGCAGGGTTTATTGTTGAAAGTCGTCCGTACAAAGAAGCGGGTAAAATTCTTTCGATTTTTACTCGTGATTTGGGTATGGTAACTGCAGTAGCTCAAGGAATTCGGCTTGGCACATCAAAACTTCGATACCATATGCAGGACTATGCATTGATAGATGTATCATTTGTTCGTGGTAAAGAAATATGGCGCATTGTTGGTGCGGAACGAAGTGCGCTCGATTCAATCGGCGTACATCTAGATCCATTATTTATCCGATCATTGCAGGTGTTGCGCCGTCTCGTTCAAGGAGAAGAGAAGAATGAAGCATTATTCGCAACGATACTTTCGGTGCGGGATTTTCTTAATGGTAGCAGTTCGGAAGATCGAAGCATCATTGAACCAATTATTATGTTGCGCATGTTGCGACATCTTGGCTATATACAGATACAGAGCGAACTCGGTGTCTTTTTACATGATGACTCATTCGCGCCAGATGTGCTCGACGTCATGCGAAATAGTGTTACAAAGAGCCTCGCAATTAAGGAAATTAACAAAGCACTGCAAGAGAGTCATTTATGAGTTTTTTATATGTGGTATACTTATTTTTATGATTAAGGGCGATAATTCTCCTCAACAAACTGAGGATAGAAGCAAGATTGAAGAATTAAAAAAATCCCTCTATTCTCGAAATGCTCCGCCTGTCACTGCGGGACGTCGGTTACATTTGCGGCCGAAAGACTATGATGTCAAAACAGATTGGGAACACCCCAAAGGTCCCAATGAGAATGACTTTAGTGATGCGACGGGGCCTTTAGCAGCTGCAGCTTCCACAAGTTACGATATGGAAAGCATGCTAGATGAAGAGCAGGATCGAGGATCTCACGATAACTATCAAAAAACACACATGTCATTCTTTACAAAAGTTCTTATATTTTCAATCCTTTTCTTCCTCGGTTGTGCAGGAGTGGGTGCTTACCTGATCTTTGGTGGATCAGATATTGTCTCAGCAAATAATATTGACATTAATCTTTCAGGACCGATTTCGATTGAGGGCGGTTCAACATCGACATTTACTATTGGTGTCTCGAATAAAAACAACATTGCTCTGCAAGTAGTAGACCTCACTGTTGATTATCCAGTCGGTACAGCAGATCCAGCGAATCCAGCTCGGTCACTTAGAGAGACACAGAAAAATCTTCCAGATATTCCAGCTGGAGGTACGGGGCAACAAAGTATTAGTGCGATTATATATGGACAAGCAAATAGCCAGAAGACCATTCACGCTACGGTTAATTATCGTGTATTAGGATCAAGCGCGACCTTTACGAAAGAGAAGGATTTTACGATTTTAATTAGCTCATCTCCTCTTACAATAGCTGCAACTTCATTCACACAGGTTACATCTGGACAACAGTTCACAACAGATATCACCGTTACTTCTAACTCCACTCAAATCATTAAAAATCTTTTATTAAAAGTAGATTTCCCAGCGGGCTATACACTATCTTCTGCTAAACCAAACCCAATTGACACAGCCCATACCGTCTGGGGTATTGGAGATCTTAAACCGGGTGGTAAAGCAGTGTTGCACCTCACTGGCTCACTTCTAGGTGAAGATGCTCAGGATAAAGTATTTAATTTTTCAGTCGGTGCAGCACAACAGAATACTTCGAGTGGTGGAATTGGGAATACACTAGCTGCTCAGACACTCGGTACTGTTTATATTACCGGTACCAACAAGGTGACGATACAGAAACCATTCCTATCACTTAAGCTTGCGCTTAACGGAGACATTAATGACCAGAAATACATCGGTGCTTTTGATCGACAAATTACAGGCGAAATCACGTGGGTAAATAATACAACAGACACGATTATTGACGGCGAGATTGATTTAAGTCTGTCAGGGACTGCTTTTAGTAAGAGCTCAGTCTCTCCGGGTACTGGATTCTATGACTCGGCAAATAATAGAATCATTTGGAATAAAATCACCACTTCGCAACTTGCTTCAATTGCGGCAGGACAAAGTGGTACAGTTTCATTTACGCTCGTGCCACGTAATCTTGGTAGTCGAACTAATCTTATTACAAACCCAAGCATCGATCTCGCTCTAGCAGCTAAAGCCAATCGTATATCTGAGACTAATGTCCCTGAAGAAGTTGATTCAAGTATCAATAAAAATGTTTTGATTTCTTCTAATGTAGCTCTTTCGGGGCAACTCGTCCGCACTACGGGACCATTCCCGAATACAGGTCCAGTACCTCCGAAAGCAGAACAAGAGACAACGTACACAGTTATGTGGACAGTCTATAATACTTCGAGTACGCTCGACGGAGTGCAAGTTGGAGCTATATTGCCTCCATACGTTAAATGGCTCGGTGCTACAAGTCCTCAGAGTGCAGACATTACGTACAATAGCAATACTAGACAAGTGACTTGGAATATTGGTAATGTATCAGCGTATGCAACGAATGGTTCAGAGCAGGTGGCGTTTCAGATTGGGGTTACACCGGGGGTAGATCTCGTTGGACAGGCTCCTATTACGGTCGCAAATGCTACACTTGTTGCACGAGATGATTTTACTGGAGAGGTACTTACAAGTAATATTCAGAGTATGTCGACGCGCTTCAGTACCGATCCATCATTTACCGATGGAAATGAAACTGTTACGCAATAATTTAACTTTATGAATCCAACTCCAAAAAACAAAGACAAAAGAAATGATGCAATGGAGAAATTAGTCTCGCTCGCAAAGCGACGTGGCTTTATCTTTCAAGGTTCAGAGATTTACGGTGGCCTCGCTGGAACCTATGATTTCGGTCCGCTCGGTGTGATGCTCAAGAATAACATTACATCTCTCTGGTGGAAGCGTTTTGTTGATGATCGAGATGATATATATGGCATAGATGCAGCTATTCTCATGAATCAGAATGTGTGGAAAGCTAGTGGTCACGTTGCGACTTTTGCGGATCCACTTGTAGAGGATCTAAAGACCAAGAAGCGTCATCGTGCAGACCATCTTCTCGAAGATGCTGGTATTGACGTGCGTGGTATGTCAGCGCAGGCGATGGATGCTCTTATTAAAGAGAAAAAGATTTTAAGTCCAGATGGTAATACTCTCGGTGATGTGCGACAGTTTAATATGATGTTTAAGACTAATGTCGGCCCATCTGCGGACGATGATTCTATTACCTATCTACGCCCAGAGACTGCTGGAGGAATGTTCGTGAATTTTAAGAATGTGCTCGATACATTTCATCCTAAGTTGCCGTTCGGCCTAGCTCAGATTGGAAAAGCATTTCGTAATGAAATTGCTCCGCGTGATTTTATCTTTCGACTGCGTGAGCTTGCTCAGATGGAGATTGAATATTTTGTGAAGCCGAGTGATTGGGATAAGTATTTCGAACATTTCAGATTGCAAATGCATGAGTTTATTTCAAAAGATCTCGGTCTTTCGGGAGAGAAAGTTCATGAACTCGAGATTGCAGATGTAGATCGCGCGCATTATTCAAAGCGAACAATTGATTTCGAATTTGATTTTCCTTTTGGCCGGAAAGAGCTCTATGGTTTGGCATATCGAACTGATTTTGACTTGCGACAACATTCTACGGCAAGCGGTGTTGACCTCTCGTATTTTGATGAAGAGACGAAAGAGCGCTTCATTCCACACTGTATTGAACCATCATTTGGTCTTGAAAGGACACTTCTCGCAGTTCTTGCCAATGCATATCAAGAAGATAGTTTGGGTGCTGAAGCGGGTGATGAAGGTAAAGGCGAAGTTAGAGTGTATCTGAAGTTCGCTCCAAAAGTAGCTCCGATAAAAGTTGCTGTATTTCCACTCCTTAAGAATAAACCGATTCTTGTCGATAAAGCTCGTGAAGTCTACATGATGATTAAAAAGGACTTGGTAGAAAACTGTGGCGTCGCAGCTTCATCAATCGTCTTCGATGATAATGGTAATATCGGTAAACGATATCGCCGTCAGGATGAAGTCGGTACGCCGTATTGTGTCACGGTTGATTTCGAGACCGTAGAGAACGTTGATCCACAGACTGGTCCAACTGTTACACTTCGTGATCGTGATTCTGGTAAACAAGAACGAATTACTCTTCCAGTTCTAACTGAACGGCTCCGTTCTACATTTAAACGTTCGTAATAGTAATAAAAACCTTATATGAATTTCAAAAAGACCACGCTTGCCAATGGTTTGCGTATTATCACAGTGCCGATGAAGGACAATCCTGCGGTAACAGTTCTTGTCATGGCTGAAGTAGGTTCAGAATATGAGAATAAGACTACGAGTGGCTTGTCGCACTATCTCGAGCATATGGTCTTTAAAGGGACTACACGACGTCCTCGTGCTATCGACATCTCTCTGGAGCTCGATGCTATTGGTGCTCAGTACAATGCCTTTACCGGCCAAGAGTACACTGGCTACTACGCTAAAGCGGATTCAAAGCACATTCGTACATGTATTGATGTTGTTTCTGATATGTATATTGATCCACTTTTCGATCCTAAAGAAATGGAGAAAGAAAAGGGAGTCATTATTGAAGAGCTTAAAATGTATAAGGATATTCCACAGCATCAGGTGCAGGAATTATTCTCAACTACGGTGTATGGCGATCAGCCTGCAGGGTGGAGTATTGGTGGGACGGAAGCGACCGTGGCTTCATTTACTCGAGAAAATTTATTGAAATATCGTAGCGAGCATTATGTGCCGCAATCGACTATTGTTGCTGTAGCGGGGAGTTTCGGCGATTCTTTTACTGAAGAGAGTCTCATTGCTCATATTGAGAAAGTGTTTAGTGTGTTGCCGAGCAATCCAAAAGCTCCAAAGTCTATTGTAGTGGAAGAGCAACAAATACCAAATGTAACAATCGAGTATAAAGAGACAGATCAGACGCATATGATTATGGGTGTGCGATCTTTTTCTGCAACTGATCCAAGAATTCCAGCACTACGGATGCTTGCGACTATTCTTGGCGGGGGAATGAGTTCACGGCTTTTCCAGAAATTACGCGATGAAATGGGTGTTGGATACTATGTGCGAGTTGATAATGATGTAAGCCATGATCACGGAGTTTTTAGCATATCGACGGGAGTAGATACAAGTCGGGTTGAAGAGGTTGTGGCGGTGCTTGTTGCGGAGTGCAAAAAGTTCCTTGTTGGAGCTCCTGAACTCGCTATCCCTGCAGCGGAATTGCGTAAAGCTAAAGACTATATTATTGGCGGTATGATGCTATCGCTCGAGACTTCGGATTCACGAGCGGAATTTGCTGTATTTCAGGAAATTTTTAAAAAGACTCTTCGTACGCCGGAGGCTATTGCTGCTGATGTTGAGGCTGTTACAGCAGCTCAAATTCAAGATGTCGCTCGAGATATATTTCGCGATGAAAGACTTAATTTCGCTTTAATTGGACGTTTCAAGGATACAGTGCCTTTCAAAAAACTTCTCACGTTTCGGTAACAGTGGTATACTCGTAGCATGAATAATGAAGGAAATAAGTACAATATAAGTCTTACATCAGGCTCTATTATCCGTGTGCTGTTGTTTTTGGTGCTTGTGTTCTTTTTGTATTACATTCGCGATATTGTGTTGGTGGTTTTGGCGGCTGTCGTAACTGCTTCTGCTATTGAACCTGCTACAAAATGGTTTAAAAAGTATAAAATCAAGCGTTTGCCTGCGACAGTCATCATTTATGCGGGACTTATCGGTCTGCTGGGGTGCTTCTTTATCTTTTTTGTGCCGAAGCTTCTCGATCAGACATTGACCTTTCTTAATAATGTTCCGACAACGATTAATTTAAGTGATATTTGGAGTCCTTTGCGCGATAGTGGTTTTATTCCTACATCAGTTGCAAATGCAATACCGGGGCAAGCATTCTCGGCGCAGGATGCTATTGATGCGCTTAAGGATTTCCTTTCGGGCACTTCTGCTGGAGCGTTTCGAACCGCCAGCTATATTTTCGGTGGAGCATTGTCATTCCTTTTGATCATCGTATTGTCGTTTTATTTGGCGGTGCAAGAGGATGGAGTTGGTGACTTTTTGCGCATTATTTCTCCTGTAAAGTATCATGATTATATTACTGACCTTTGGAAACGTTCCCAAGGTAAAATCGGCAATTGGCTTCAAGGTCAATTATTACTCTGTGTCATGATTGCACTTTTGGTGTATCTCGGGCTTATGATTCTTGGAATTAAGCACGCTTTGCTTCTCGCTTTCGTTGCTGGTTTTTTCGAGCTTATTCCGATCTTCGGCCCTATTTTGTCGGCTATTCCTGCGGTACTTGTGGCGTTCACTACGGGTGGTACATCTGGTGCTTTAGTTGTCGTTGGTCTGTATCTCATTATTCATCAATTCGAAAATAACCTTCTTTATCCACTTGTGGTTAAGAAAATCGTCGGTATTTCACCAATTCTTGTCATCCTTGCTTTGACGATAGGTTTTAAATTGGCTGGTTTTCTCGGGGCAATACTTGCGGTGCCACTTGCTTCTGCATTACTTGAATACGTTCACGATGTAGAGAAAGATAAGCACAATAGCCGTCTCGCTGCTGCTGAAGCCAAGTCAATGTAGTATGAAGTATATCGATACCCACTGCCATGTATATGGTCATGAATACGATGCTGATCGTAACGAGGTAATTAAACGCGCCGAGGGTGCTGGCGTAGGTATGATTCTTATTGGTACCAACGAGGCGACGTCGAAGAGTGCTTTAGAGCTCGCTGTTTTGCACGATAGGATGTGGGCGGTGGTTGGGTGTCACCCCATTGATGCTGTTACTGAGGATGGTAAGCCGCTTCCTGAACAGTTTAATTACGATGTTATGAAAGGAATGGCCCAACACTCGAAAGTTGTTGGGATTGGTGAATGCGGTTTGGATTATTTTCATGTAGATGTGGGTAATGCTGCTAATGTGGCTGTTATTGAAGCACAAAAGCAGGTCTTTGAAATGCATATTCGTCTCGCGAATGAGGTTGGGAAGCCGTTAGTTTTACATATTCGTAATGGTAAGAGGCTTGAGGCGAATGCGGGCGTGAGTGCGAGCGTCCTCGCTGATGCATACGCAGACGCTTTGGTTATTTTAAAAAAGATGAGGGCGGAAGGGGTGATTGTGGGCGGTGTCGTGCATTTCTTTGCGGGGGATTTGGTTTGTGCGCAGGAATTTTTAGATCTTGGTTTTTATATTTCATTTACGGGTGTCATTACATTCGCTAAGCAATACCATGCTGTTGTCGCGGGAATTTCTTTACATCGTATTTTGTCGGAAACAGATGCTCCGTATGTTACGCCGGTTCCGTATCGGGGGCAGAGAAATGAGCCTGTATATGTTATCGAAGTTGCGAAAGAGATAGCGAAAATTCGCGGTGGGGATTCGAGCGTGGTCCTCGAAGCTCTTGTTAATAATGCAAAAGTACTTTTTAATATATAGTTTATTTTTATTTTAAAGTTTTTTTACGGTAGTTTTATCGCGTGTCGGTATAGTTGTGAGACAGAAATTCATTGGATTTAAGCCGTGAATATCTGCGTTCTGTCTTGTTTTGTAGAGCAAAAAAAGCTTGCGATTTTTGGTTTGGCGTGGTATCCTCTCGCCAGTGCAATTTATTAATTATTTATGTGAATAGTCGGGCTCGCACGGCCTCGCTCCGCTATATAATATGGCTTATCCTAAGCATATATCGTATTAGGGCGGATTACTACTCACCGCTAACATTATGCAAAACACTCACGAAGATACAATCGCGGGAGATAAGGATGTAGCTATTAAGGTCTATGAGATCAGCTATGTTCTCCTTTCATCGATTCCACAAGAGAAGGTAGCCGATGAAGTTACCGCTCTAAAAGCAATATTAGCTAAGTCTGGAGCTACTATCGTTGCTGAGGAAAATCCAGAAATGACACCATTGGCCTACACCATGGTTAAGAAGATTCACGGAAGTAATCATCGTTTCGATGAGGGCTATTTTGGTTGGGTAAAGTTTGAACTTCCTTCAAATGCTATCGCTTCAGTAAAGAAGGCATTTGATACTGCAGAGTCAGTATTACGTTATCTTCTATTGATAACAGTTAAAGAGAATACATATCTCGGCAAACGAGCGCCTGCATATGAATCAGGTAATCGTGAACAGGGTATGATCGCTCCAGAGGTGGCATCAGGGGATGTTGCAGCTGTTGCACCTGTTTCTGAAGAGGCAGAGAAGGGAACTGAGACGGTTACCAAAGAAGCTTAAGCTCATACAGGATCGAGGCGGAAGCATTACCAGTTTATAATGCAAAAATAATATGTATTTAAACAAAGCACTTGTTATAGGTAATTTGACACGAGATCCAGAAGTTAGGGCATTACCTTCGGGCATTAAGGTTTGTACGTTCAGTGTCGCAACTAATCGAGTTTGGAAGGATAAGAATAATGTAAAGCAAGAAAGCGTCGATTATCACAATGTTGTTGTATTTGGACGTCAGGCAGAGACATCAGCTCAATATTTGAAAAAGGGTTCAAATGTCCTTGTTGAAGGCCGAATGCAGACACGTTCTTGGGACGCTACAGATGGTCAGAAGAAGTATCGTACTGAGATCGTAGCAGACCGGATTCAATTTGGCACACGTCCAGCTGCCGGAGGGGCGCCATTTACTCAGTCTGGAGCTAGTAGTAGCGCTGTCACAGAGACCAGTCATGGAGATGGTGATATGGCAAGCCATAGCGGGCCTACAACATCAAGTAAAGATATGCCTTCAGACGCTATTGAATATCCTGAAGAAGAAATTAATCCTGACGATATTCCATTCTAGTAGTATCAATTATAAGCTAATTAATTAAACATATGAAAAAGCAGTGTTATTTTTCACAGAACAATATACAGCATATTGACTATAAGGATACAGAGATTCTAAAGAAGTTTCTTAATCCTCACGGTCGTATTATCAGCCGAAAGAAGACTGGTGTGTCGGCTAAGAGCCAGCGCCAGCTTTCTATGGCTGTTAAGCACGCTCGATTCATCGGTCTATTGCCATTCGTAGCGAGATAAAGAGTTTAGAGGGCAAATTGGTAAATACAAAAATACAGTCTCAATGTTGAGACTGTATTTTTGTTTTGTTACTTACTAGTATTATTTGCCGACACGTTCACGATATTCGCCTGTTTCGGTATTGATTCTGATGACATCTCCTACGTTCACGAAGAGCGGAGCTGTAATAGTCGCACCAGTTTCGAGAGTAACGACTTTTCCACCTGATGTCGCACTATCGCCCTTAAGGTTCGGTGGAGCTTCAGTAACTTTTAAATCTACCGTGATTGGCATTACAAAATCCATTGGTTTATCGCCAAAGAGGTGTTGAGTTACGACAGAGTTTGGTTTCAAGAACTTAGCTTGGGGGCCAATATTTTCTTCGGTTACTGCAAAGCGGATCTTTGGATTAGTATCATCGCAGAACCAGTATTCGCCTTTATTTTCGTTCTTATAGAGGAACTTCACTTCACGATCGTCGATCTCGGCTTCGGGGATCTTTTCGCTTTGATGGAACGAGTATTCAGTTACCTTACCAGTGAGCAGGTTCTTTAATTTTGTCGCATTAACTGGCTTTCGCTGCTGTTTTCGAAACACATGCGATGTTAGTACCTCGTACGGTTGACCGTCGAGGACGATATACTTTCTTTCTACCACTTCGTTATATTCTAGCATTGCCATAGTGCGACTATTCTATAGGAATATCCGTAATGATGCAACTTTTTGTCTGTTACCAGATTGTTACCGTAATTATAGTCCCTCATTAAGCTTTACGCGTATCTTCGCGAGTATTTCGTCACGCACTGCGCTGTTTTCCTTTAAGAATTGACGTGTAGCATCATAACCTCGGCCTAGCTTTATTGTCTCGCCCTTAGTTCCTGTCTCTTTGTCTACTGGTGTATATTCATAAGAGGTGCCTGTTTTCTTAATTAATTCCATTTTCTCGCCAAGGGCGATAATTTCTCCTTCTTGTGATATTCCCTCGTTGTACATAAGATCAAATTCTGTTTGTCGGAAGGGTGCAGCGACTTTGTTCTTCACGACTTTAACACGTACACGACCTCCCATAATCTCTTCACCTTTCTTGATCTGTGCGATACGACGGATATCAAGACGGACAGAGGTATAAAACTTGAGCGCTTTTCCACCTGGGGTAGTCTCGGGATTACCAAACATGACACCTATCTGCATACGGATCTGGTTAATAAAGATAACCACAGTCTTACTTTTCGCTACTATCGCAGTTAGCTTTCGCAGAGCCTGTGACATAAGGCGTGCTTGTTTACCGACATGGTGAGCACCCATATCACCCTCGATCTCATCTTTTGGTGTTAAGGCTGCGACAGAGTCGATGACAATGACGTCCATTTTGCCTGAACGAACAAGAGACTCAACGATTTCGAGTGCTTGCTCGCCTGTATCAGGTTGAGAAATGAGTAGCTCGTCAGTACGAACACCAATGCGCTTAGCATACTCTGGATCCATTGCATGTTCAGCATCGATAAATGCACAAATACCGTTAGATTTCTGTGCTTCTGCAATAATATGAAGTGATAGGGTAGTCTTACCTGATGATTCAGGGCCAAATATCTCAACAATACGACCGCGAGGTATACCGCCGACACCTAAAGCGGCATCGAGGCCTATAGAGCCCGTAGGAATAGCGTTCACGCTGACCTTTGGCTTCTCTCCAAGCTTCATGATTGAGTCGTCTCCGAACTTCATTCGAATAGCATCAAGAGTATCACTTATGTTAAGTGAAGGATCCTTTCTTGTATCATCCTTCTTCGCTTCACGACCAGATGGTTCACGAACGCCATTTGATATGGAGACTTTTGCCGATTCTGTTTCTTTCGATTCTTTCGTTCCAAATTTTTCTTTTGTCTTTTTAACCATATATTTATTAATTATGTATTAATTCTAACACGTGTATTCTATATGCCAGATCGG
>CAITNV010000051.1 GCA_903893855.1 Candidatus Tayloriibacteriota bacterium | reverse complement strand
TAGTAAAAAGATCACACCACAATCCCCTTCTCATCCCACTCAAGGCGAACCTTTGGGAATCGGTTGCAGCATTTAACTGGTGTCCCGTGCAGAGAGGCACCACTACACACTGCGTGTATCGAGCCATGGGGACGCCCGATTCTATCGCATATAGCTCTGGAGCGCAGTATTCTGGGCCTTCAGTCATATCGACAATCGGCCACACAACCACCAAAGACGGCATTCATTTCGAAGACCGACGCCAGCTTATCAAGCCGGAGCAAGAGTGGGAACGGTATGGTTGTGAGGACCCGCGAGTAACTTTTTTCGAAGGAAAATATTACATTTTTTATACTGCACTCGGCAACTACCCTTTTAGTGCGGCAGGCATTAAAGTAGCAGTTGCAATAACTAAAGATTTTAAGACCATCGAAGAACGTCATCTTGTCACACCTTTTAATGCCAAAGCGATGACTATGTTCCCCGAGCGAGTCAATGGAAAGATTGTCGTAATGCTCACCGTCAATAGCGATGCTCCGCCTGCGAAAATTGCTTTCGCTGCGCTTGATTCTATCGAGGATTTATGGAATGAGAATTATTGGAAAGCTTGGTATAGCGAAGTTGATAAACATATCATCGACCTACGTCGTGAACAAAGTGATCACATTGAGGTAGGTGCACCGCCGGTCCTTACCGAGCGCGGTTGGCTTCTTGTGTATTCACACATTCAACATTATTTTGAAGGACGAAAAATCTTCGGTATTGAAGCACTCCTTCTCGACCCCAATGATGTGTCGAAGGTAATTCATCGAACTAAAGGACCTTTTATCGTGCCTGAAGAAATATACGAACAATACGGCCTTGTCTCCGGCATTACTTTCCCTTCTGGAGCACTGATCCGCAAGGTTGGCAAAGGTAGTCGTAAAGACACCGGTAAAATAAATACTGCGAAGCACAATAGAAAACTAGAGATTTATTACGGTGCGGCAGATACCACTTCTGCTCGTGCAGAGATAGACCTCGACGATCTACTTCATAGTATGACTGAACCGAGCGACGTCGTTCGCTTCCCTAATAACCCCATCCTCTTGCCAGAGAAAAATGGTACTAATAATTGGCAAGCGAAAGCGGTATTCAATCCTGCAGCAATAGACATGGGTGGTAAAGTGCGCATACTCTATCGAGCAATGTCGGATGATAATACTTCGACCATTGGCTATGCAGAAAGTACCGATGGTATCAATATCGATGTGCGTCACCCTGAGCCTATTTATGTGCCTCGCGAAGCTTTTGAAATGAAATTAATCGCGGGTGGCAATAGCGGTTGTGAAGATCCTCGAGTTATGAAGATTGGGGACCGAATATACATGACCTATACGGCATACAATGGCGTGCAGACTCCGGCAGTTGCTATTACAAGCATTGCCGTGAAAGATTTTCAAAAAAAGAAATGGGTCTGGGCAAAACCATACCTTATCAGTCCGCTTGAAGTGGATGATAAAGATAGCTGTATTTTGACCGAGAAAGTTGGTGGACAATATATGGTATTTCATAGAATTGGGATTACGATATGCGCGGATTTCTTGAACACCCTTGATTTCGAGAACGAAAAGATCAATAAATGTATCGAAATCATGAAGCCTCGCTCCGGCATGTGGGATGGGAAAAAAATCGGTATTGCAGCACCACCGATCAAGACCAAGAAAGGCTGGGTGCTCTTCTATCATGGCATATCTGAACGTGGTACATACAGACTTGGTGTAGCACTCCTTAGTCTCAAAGATCCCACCGAAGTCATAAGCCGCTGTACTGATGCTATTCTCTCGCCAGATATGGACTATGAAAGAAATGGCCAAGTTGGGAATGTAGTCTTCCCTTGCGGAGTAGTGCTGCGAAAAGATACAGTCTTTATCTACTATGGTGGAGCGGACTCGGTTGTGGGTGGCGCTACCGTAAGTCTCAAGAAGATTCTTAATGTGCTCTGCAAATTTGAAGATTAACATCATCTATATATTGCTCGACTATTATTTGGTATTGGCGACTGCACCACGAACCTCTGCGGACTGAATGAGATTTTTGACTTTAATTATTTCATCAAGTAACGCCCGTAACCGTGTAGCATCTTCTCCGACGCTCGAACTCTCACCATCACTAGAAAAGCCCGAAAGTCTCTTAAAAAAGAGGTTTTGAATATCAATAAAGTATCGCTCAAGCACGGCAATATCTTCTGGACTTTTTATAGAGCCATCATGAATCATAAGCAAAGTGTTCGGCCTCGCCACTCCTTCAAATAAGATAAATTCTTGTGACATATTAATAATTAATTTTAATACTTGAAAAACCCTGCTCAGTGATAATGACATGGTCAAGAAGGTGTATACCCATAACCTTACCCGCATCAGCAAGCTGTTTGGTAACCTCAATATCCTGAGCTGAAGGCGCGGCAATACCTGATGGATGATTGTGCGCCAGCACTACCGCCACAGCGTTATACTCCACGGCAGGTCTGAAAACTTCTCGGGGATGAACGATGTTGGAATTAATCGTGCCAATAGATATAACCTCATCGTGGATAATCTGATTGTGACTATTAAGATAGAGCCCACGCAAGTGTTCCTTGGGTAGACGCCGCATATCCACCACATGATCATATACATCCTTGGCAGTCCGTATAACCGTAAATCCTGAATCATTCTTGGCATAGAAGCGCCGACCGAGCTCTCCTACAGCGACAATCTGGCAAGCCTTCACAATAGAGATGTCTAATTCATCGCGCAAGCGCTCGGGGTTATGCTCCGCAACGATAACCTTCTCTCCATACTGACGAATGATTCGCTTCGACAATTCGAGAACATCCTCACGCTGAGTGCCCGTAGTAAGAATAACCGCGAGAAGTTCATGTACAGAGAGTACCGCGGGGCCACACTCAATAAGCTTCTCGCGAGGCTTGGTATCGATCGGCATATCGCGAATCTTAAGAATGTAGTCACGCTCCCCAATAGGAACATCTAAATACAAATCGCTTTCCGCGACTTTATATCCTAGGTCATACTTCTCAAGTGTAATCGTTTGGTGAGGCATAAAAAGATTATATCACCGGAGTATGAGAGCTCAACTATTTTTTACATAAAAACTTTATTAAAATTTTATCTGCTAGACAAGCAACACTTGATATATTGTAGTTTAAGAGTTAGGATAGTCTCAGTATGAAAAAAAGCCTTCGATTACTTAGTCAAATCCTGTATATCGTTGGTCTGATTTTGTTAGGGTTTACTTTTATCGCCAGCTGTACACAGGACAAAAACCAGATAGTGACTCTTGTGACGCACCACATCAGTCTCTTCTACACAATATCAATTGTACCAACCATCATAGGAGGAATTATTACCTACAAATTTAGCTGTGCGCCAACTGCAAACCAGAAGTGATTACCCCGCGAGAATCGCGGGGTTTATTTTTTGCCCCTGACGAGGAATGATCAACTGCGACTCAGGCTGTGCTGATTCCAAATTATTCACTATTCTATCCGCAACATCACTTGCCGGCATAAAATCATTGATATTATTCGGCTTTGCTTCGTTAAATATGTCCGTCTTCATCCCGCCCGGATAAACACCGATAACGTTAATACCTTTAGGGGAAAGCTCCTCACGAATCACATTCGTAAAGCCGCGCAGAGCGTATTTACTCGTGACATACATCGATCCGCTCGAACCATTCATACCATCGAAGGCAGTCGTTGAAATAATATTAACAATTGTTCCTTTGCCCACCTTCTCCATCACGCCAACCGCCGCTCGTGTTCCGTGAATAGTACCGAATACATTCACATTAAATAAATTGCGCGCTTTCGCAATATCAATATCCACAACTGGCACAGGCGGCATCCATACGCCTGCATTATTTATCCAAATATCGATAGCGCCGAACTTCGTAACGATATTCCCCGCAACCACTTTTAACTGCACTTCATCCGTAACATCTCCTGCAAAATAAACAGTATAACTCGATGTGCCAGAGTCTTCTTGTGTATCCCGATTAGCCTCGTGAGCGATATCGCGATCAATAACCACCACGCGAGCCCCGTGGGCACGACAAACCTGACCAATTGCAGCGCCCAACCCTTTGGCTCCGCCAGTAATAACAACAACCTTTTGTGATAATTCCATAACCTAATTATAACAAAAAAGCACGCTAAACGTGCTTTGTGCTACTAACATTTATTAGAAACTGAAGCGATATTACGATTTAAACAATTTCGCAAAATCCTGCGGAGCCATACCATAATTGAAACCCGCTTTCTTCTCTTGCAAACGGCCATGCATTTCTTTGTCGTATTTTGGTGTGTTTTTTAGCTGAACGAAACACACTGCGGAATAACGACCGTGGGTTGCAGTATAATCAGTCGCAATCACGCGATGACAAAGCGCGGTTAATTTCCCTGCTGAACGCAACTGCATCTGCATTGAAGGAATAATGACGGTCTCGCCCGCTGATACCGGCATATTTATCCATATACCATCATAGGTAAGGCACTGGAGGCCGGGTGCACTTTCAAAAAGATGAAAGGTAAAACCGCTCTGATCCGTATGAGCAACTGCTGTCTCTTCACCCACCCGCCTCTCTCCGGCGTAGTGAATGAATCTCACAAAGAACGCATCTTCACTCTGATCAACTTCGTCAACAAAGCCAGTAAGCCCGTAGAAAGTTTCCGCTTCTTTGGCGAATTTGAGAACAGTCGGTTTCATACAAGCAACAAGACCAACAGCATCCGCAACGAAAACTTGCGCTTCAGGGCTACCAAGTTTACCAACCCTTTCGCGCAACCACCCTTCACCGGCCGTCGTCACATCGAAGTTCTCTTTGCGATCAGCCATGTTACCGATACCACGCTTCATCTCGTAACCCACACCATCTGCATTGTTGCTGTATGGCAATTGCTCCTTAATCGCCGTCGGCAATTCACAGAACTTCTTCCATGAATCCACAGCCTTCGCTACGGCATCACGAAGATCTGGCGGATACGTGAGTGCCACAAAGCCTTGATTTTGTAATTGATGTATTTGCATTTTCATAGTGAATTTTTTTTGTTAATAATTCCTAACAAATTGTAGCAATCACAAAATATTAAAAAAGCGAGGACTTCCTCGGTATAAAAAAGCGGATTTTTATGGTGCAATAATATTAAAATATTTAACTCGCGATCTGTCCTTCACCGCCTAGTATTTCATCACTCTGTATTGTCTCTTCAAAAAAGAAAGGAAGCTTAGCAATAGTGCCGCCTTTTACTGCATGGAGCACGGTCACAATGCTTTTAATAGAATCGTATTTTTGGCTATCATTCACAATAGCCTCATCGATCGGCACCCAAATATTGTCTCCGAACTGGCTATGCTCGATAAGCTCGCCGGCATATGTATCAGCATATGCGATCGGGAACATTAGGTCAGAGAATAATTCCCCACCCTGATACATTACCCTTCTTTCGCAACCAATAAGTCGAAATTCTGCTTGTAGCCCTGTCTCTTGACTGAGCTTTCGGGCGGCGGCAGGCTCTATCATCTCACCTTTAAGGACAACACCTCCCATCACACCGACCTTGCCATATGAAGGATTTGACCTGCGCACTTGATTGAGGATTTCGATCTTACCGTTAACCACTCGCGACACTATCGTAATGACATTTATTTTAAACAGGCTCGTAATCGCATCATTGGTGGGATACGGATCAGCGACATGCTTAATACCGAGTTCAGAGAGCATATACCCTTCACCGGTCCTATCGACATAGCCTTTCTTCACCAAATACTGTAAATGATAGTTATAAAGATCATTCGGCACGCCCGCTTGCTGCATTTCGTGATATCGAAGCATTTTGGCATTCTTAAGCTTCGAGAGAATTTGATTTTGTATTGGGGAGAAATTGGCGAGCATTTACTTGTTATAGCACATGCCAATTATTTACACAAAATATTTCTAAATTTTTGTAAGATTAGTTAAAAACGACACTCCCACTATCGAGCTTGAGACCAAGTACCAATTCTCCCTTCGAAGTAAACATATAACTCTGCACTTGATTAAGCATCGTCACGAAATCCTGCTCTTGCGAACCATCGCAATACATCATGGTAGATATCATATTTGAAAAAGTGATTTTATTTCCACTGAGACTATATTCACCACCGACACCATTGCAATCCGTTGTGGCCGAGAAAGTCTTGTCTGATTTAAAAGTTAGAGCAAAACGCGGCATCTTTGGAGTGACGGTCGTACCATTACCGTAGAGCGTATGTACCCAATTCCATTTCTTCATACCAAGCGTCATCGTGCTAGGATTCGCTTCGCCTTCGAAATTCGTCGCCACTTGTCCGAGCTTCATCGTCTTCGTATCAAGAAGGAGCCACTTACTACTTCCGACCGACGGTGCTACAGCGAAACTCTCGCCAGATTTCCTGTCTGCATAGTTAACAACAATAACATTTGGAGTGTCAGGATTACCCGACATCGTAGTTGTCTGCGGAGCAATACGATCACCAAGAAAGAATGCGTCAGAACCTACATATCCATCCAGTTTATTAAGAGCCGCGACGACATAGTAAAATGTACCGCTTCCACCAGTCTCTTGTGTCAGTATAAAAGCCACATCTTGTCTTCCATCCCCATCGAAATCATTCGTAACTTCATTGCCAAAATATCGCGTAGTAATCATGGATGCCGAACCGGGAGCCGCAGGGACACTTGATACGCCATTAACAAGAGTCACGCTCTGCCCGTCGATAAGATATGTGGCATCTTTTGGACTATGAACAACTGGCTGCGCGACGACGGGCAACGTACCAGTTGTAGTAGTCTTCTTGGTCGGATATAAAATCAAGAAAACAAAAGCGATAATGATCACAATTGCACCCAATATAAAATATGTAGCTTTTTTATTCATACTAATATGCCGTTAATACCCGACAAACGTTTCAAAAAAAATATTTCTATAGTTTATATTGTATTTTACCACACTGTAATAAATCCCCCACCCCCACGGCACCGTTATATGATTATGCTGTAACGGACGAATCATATTATAATGACAACACTATGCACCCAAATAATCCTATGTTGGCCAATATTAAAAAAACACTTTTCGTCGTTTTACTCCTTATTGTTGTAATTCCACGTTCTGCGTCTGCACACGAACCTCGAATTGTTGCGAACCACGAGACAGTTGTGAGCGATCCTGAAATATCGAAAGCATATTATGGACAGCTCACGGGTGTGCCCGATGTATTCACGATAGTTGCAACTACCACCTTTGACTTGTATGTTAATGTTTTAGTGCCCGATATCGCCGGTCAGGAGAAAGATATATCTGCAAGTATCCTTAAGGACGGCAAACCATTTGCCGTCCTTGATGGTAGCCATTTCACATGGACGACAATGTTCGAACCTTTTGGCTATGATACATATTGGACTGGGCCAGAGTATCGAGCCACTGTAGACGCGGGGACATATACGATACAGGTCACGAGCGCTACCAGTGATAGTAAATATTCTTTGGCAATCGGCGAGACCGAGAACTTTGATTTTAAAGAAATAATGAATGCGCTTACACTCGTACCACAACTGAAGCGGACTTTTTTCGACGAATCGCCAATAAGCTTCATTCTATCCCCTTTTGGTTGGGGTTTGATCTTAACGCTGTATGTGGTGGCGGGAATAGTCGGTCTAGTGTATCGATTGATATTACGAAAATTTACGAAGAGTAAAGTACGCGGACTTGGCAAAAATATCGGCGTGAAGGACCGGTTGATGCGGCTTGTTATCGGCATAGCACTGCTTCTCTTCGCTATTGCGACAAGTTGGAATATACTGCTTATTTTCCTGTCTGGTTTTGCAGTTTTCGAAGCATTGTTCTCTTGGTGTGGTTTATATGCAGTGTTGGGGAGGAATACGTGTCCGGTGGAGTGATAGTGGAGGATACATAATCTTTGTTTTTTCTTTATCATTTTTGTTTTTAATCGCAAACAATTATTTGTATAATGCGATTAATGAGTAAAGATTTCACAGGCTGGCACGAACAAAAGAGCAACATTCACGAAAACAAGATTCGACTGCATTTTCACGAACGTGATGTGTGGTTTACCTCTGTTGGAGCGAATATTGGCTTTGAACAAGATGGTAAAGGTGAGGAATTCCTACGTCCAATTGTTATTCTAAAGAAATTTAACAATGAAACCCTATGGGGCATCACACTTACCTCGAAGACAAAAACTGGTGAATATTACTTTTCGTTTAAACACGACATCGATCGAGTGAGTACAGCAAACCTATCCCAACTTAGACTGATCGATAGTAAACGACTCAAATATCAAATCGGCTCAATGTGTGAAGATGATTTTGCAGAATTAAAAAAGCGCGTCGTTGACTTGGTCAACTAACGCACCTTTCTGTATTAACCCCTTCTGGGGAGGGCCGAAGCCGTATGTACACATACTGTAGCAAAAAAGTTATGGAATTACAAGCTAGAGTTGGGACTGGATTGGTTTAGTAAATTATTATAACAACCCTTTATACTCCGGATAATTATCTCTAATCATCGATTTCCATTCCGCAGTCTCATTATCTCCATGTAAATCTTTTTTGTGATACACGAGCAAAACACAGACTTTATTTTCATTTCTGTGAATTGCAGCGATACACCTATTCCCCGAACCATGACGCGATTCTTGTGTACCGGAGATTTTAAATTCCGTCTTACATATGACGATATCGACACTTTTATTGGTAATATACTCGGCGATACTCTTTTGGAAAAGAAAATCTATCTTTTCAAACTCTTCGGTAATTGTCGCGCGAGTAAAGTCCCACTTGCCTCCGTATTTCTTTGCGAAGGTCTTTATAAAATGCCGCTCAACAAATGGCTCGAATATAACATCATATTTAGTAGACTTCATGAGGATCTTCTTGAGTTATGAGCGCATAGGAAACAATTTCCTCTTCATTGGCGAGCAAGAATGGTAGTTGATTATGGGTGAAATTAACTATTTCGGCTGTCTTCTTGTTCTTCCATTTATCATATATCTTAGACATCAAATCTTTTTCATCTTTAGATATGGCACCTAAGTGCTGATTCTTATTACTCTCTGATTCACTAATAACCATCATTTCTTTTCCGCCATCAAATTGACGATCGATGGTAATCTTCCCTTCATTTTCTAATTCATCGAGAGCGCGGAAATATGAATCCGGAACAGGGCCGTAGGTTAACTTTCGATACTGCATACCACTCATGCTCTGAAGATGACTATAGAACCAAGCGAAATCCGAAAGATAGATGAGTTTGGCAAGCTTGGTTTTTTTAATATTTTTACCCATACGAAGAAATAACAGTATCATTTGCTTATACTTCTCATAGTTTGGTGACTCACCGCTCTCAATTTCCTCGAAAGATACGCCCAACATGCTCGAGAGTTTTTCGAATTCCCCCATGGTTAATTCTCTTTTGCCCTGCTCGATTGCGATGTATGAAGGTCGTGAAATGCCGAGTTTTATAGCAATATCAGATTGTGATATGCCTCTTTTGATGCGTGATTCTTTGATGAGTTTAGAATATTTTGTAATCATATATTCAGTATAATTACATATGTCAAAAAGTCAAACATAAGTGTTGATAAACTTGACATTAGAAATACGTCGAAAAGTTTAAAGAAAAGTTTAAGCAGTTAAAAAAATGCCAGAAATTTATTCTGACATTTTTTCTATTGTTCTCCTCCTTGCGGAGGTAAGGCCGAAGCCACTTGTATGTATATTATAGCAGATTAGTTAGTGGAGTGTCCAAACTATATTAGGAATTTCTTAAATAGCCTTCGTAACCAACCGCCTTCTTCTCACAACTAAGAGTACCACCACGCTCACATTGTATAGAGTTATAGCTATCGGAAAGAGTGCTGTTGTCAGGCTAAACGTGGTCAGGGCGAATATGCTTAATAAATATTTAAATACGCTCATCGCATACAGCGTTGCAGTCTCTTCATGTGGGCGGAGGAATGCTTTGCGATATGTAGGTAGTAGCGCAAGAAAGTCTGCAATGGTTACGATCACGACGGCTGAGAGTGGATTGCTTGTCAATTTCCAGAGGATGATTCCGATTAGTGCTCCGATAAAGCATGCCCAGTCAAATACCGTTATTCTCTTCTCCCCTTTTTGGAATGCGAGGATTGCGATGCCGAGAGTTGCGATCGTAGTAATGACACTTACCCATGCACCAGGGCCACCTCCGGTTGCGACCTGAGCGAAGAATGTTATTCCATTTAGAATACTGAAACCGAGCCAAGTAAAAGGATGTGGCTTCGTAGTTCCGCGAAAAATGTTCCGATAATATGGAATGTAGCCGATGACCCCTATAATTACAGCAATGAGGCCGATTGTTTCGTGAGAGTTGGTCAATTTATTGGTTTAGTGTGTTTCCTAAATTATGATTATCTATACCCCTTCTTCTTTGCAATGCCTTTCGTAACATTATACGCAATCGTATAGAGAGTAAATATCCAGAACAAAAGCCAATTGCCATATATTGAACAGTAGATAAATGTCGGGATTGGATAATAGAGCATCATTTCGCTCAATTTTCCTAATACCCCCTGCTTTTTTACGACATCGTCAAAATAGTCCTTAATGCCACCGAAGACAACGAATATTCCGAAGAAGATCATGAATACGATGAAATTTATATCTCTGTACCAAAGTGCCGTAATAAAAATGATTGTGGCAGCGATCTGATGATTTAAATAGTCCAATCTATTCCGAACGATACAAGCCATGGTAAGAGCGACAAGGACAGCAGCAACGACTTCATTGGTCCTTAGAATAATCAAGGCTCCAAAAATTCCCCAAAGAATCCCGAAAAGAATTCTATCTCCACGAAAAGATTTCAAGCCGTGTTCATCAAGCAGGTCTGCCACCTTCATGGTTACTCCAAAAAGTACTGCGTATACAAAGCTAATAATATATATTTCCATGTTATTTTTTCAATAGTATAGCAAGATAATCATCTTCTGAATAGAGATATGTACAATGGAATTCACTCTCGAGTCGTGATTTGAGAGCGTCCATCGGATATCTAATTGACTGAAAGATAAATAATGTATCCCCTTCACATATTCCGAGCAACTTCGCTTGTTCAGATGGTTTCTTTACGTGATAATAAACCTTCACTTCATCAGTCACCTCGATGGTCCCCATATCCTCGTCTATTTCTAGACCTATCAATTTTAGCTTTGAATTATATATCTTCAATAAATTCTTACTCGAATAAGCTTTTACAAGCTCTTTTAAATCCTTCACTTTTTCGCGTGGCTGTGTATTGATAAAAGCTAAGCCCTCAGCATTAAGTGATTTTTTTAGAATTGACAAGATATCATCTATATTAAAATTTAAAAAGGTCAATCCCAATGACAAGAATCGTGGTGTAACTTTATCTTCAATAAACTGCTCCATGTCTTCAAAAGAGGATTGTATTGGGAAAGTAGCGATCCCTTCTTTTGACACATGCGTTGAAACTGATTCAACCATAGAACTATTTATGTCTACAGGAGTATAAACCAAACTCTTTCCTTGTTTTTTAATCTCATCAATAATATAGTCCTGTTTATTCTCTGTGCCAGGACCCATATCTATATAATTAATCTTTGACGGGAAATGCGAGACCAGATCGGGCATGATTTTCTTTAAATACACAGTCTCAGCGTCGGTTACCTGACTTTTATAATCATCCCCGTCTACTGTCTGAGCATCTTCATATTGCTTCACTACCTCATCAGTCCAAAAAAGCGCAGAATCAGAAAAGTCCCATTGACCTGCTCCTGTTTTAACAAGCTTATTTTTAGCACGTTCTGCGAACCATTCGGGTGTGGCGTATTTCATTTGCTTTAACAATTTTAATTAAACCATAGCGATGAAACTCGAGCACACTATTCTAGTGTCCATTCCTCTTTGTGTGTCGTGTATGACCATACTTTAATTATAATAACTTCAACCTCTTTGCCATCCTGGGTTATTTTAGTTGGATGAGCTTCACCTCCAGCTTCGGAAACCCATTTGTTCTGATATTCATCAGTTAAATAAAGCTTGAATTCAAAATTAGTTGTTGTAGCTATCTTACCAAAGTTAGGAGCTGGTATCCAATAATTTGCAACATCAGAGACACTAATTAACCTTGGTTTATCAAAACGGATATTGTTGCTTGGCATATCAAAACCCCACAAATATAAGTTTGATTTTCCAGTATTCCATAAAGCCACAGTTCCATCTTGTCCTGGTGTTGCTGAAATTGCCACATAATCCTGTAATGCAAGAATTCTAGCGTTTATTTCATTTTGTTTTTGTCCAACCTTATATGCGGCAACAATAGCGACGATTACTGCAAAACCTGTAAAAATTGTATTTAACAATTGAACTACATCCATATTTCTCATAATATATTTTTAGCTATTCCTCGATACTACTCGAGGGACGATCTAATTGGCTGCGGTCCTTTCCATCGCCCTCGCCTCTCGTCTCGCCGTCGCGAGCCGATGGCTGGGCACCGCCTCGCCATCTCGCGCGCTCGCTCGATATGGCTCCGGCGTTCGATTCCAAGGCGGAAGTGTCTATGACACTTCCTTCCCGCAGCGCTCAATCGCTACGCTCTTTAATTGCTGCGGGACTTGGAATCGAACCAAAATTTTCGCTTTCAGAGAGCGACGTCCTACCGTTAGACGATCCCGCAATGTATTGATTGTAAATAACTAAGGCTTCATCGCACGCCGTATGTATTTAACCCTACTGTCTGTATACATACCACATATATACAGGAGCTCTACTATAAGATATTTGAGCATTAAAATCCAGTTTTTGCCGAAAATAGGCTATAATTAAGAATAAAGTAAACGAATGAAACACCGACACAAGCATCATCGCAAACACAAGAATACACGTAAACAAAAGCAACAAGAACCGAAACTGCTTCCAACTTTACCAAGCTTTCGTTTCCCGAAGCGTATATTGGGCTTCATCGCTATCATTATTTGTAGTGTAGGGCTTATATGGTGGGCACAAACATGGGACATTCCCCACGACGACAATAGCGGGATAGCAGACACCGTCGGTGGGAATTCGGCAACAACAGTTCCCGCAGAATATAACCCCACCACCCTCGCAACCGGATCGCTCCGTCTCGTAGCCATTCCCGACCATGTTGTCCAAGGAGAACCGGTGGTATTTGTCCTCGCCGGCACCACAACTGACAGAGCTGTAAACGCCGCACTAAGCTCAACCAACCCCGTCACAATTGGCTACATCACCCTCCCTACCACCGACCAGAGCATTGCCACCACTTCCCGCGCATCCTTTAGCTTCGCTCGCTATGGCAAACAACCGATCGCTATATACGGCGTAGGTATCAATCAAAAAACCGGCACGAGCTCGATGACTGTCGTACTCGCTGGCCACGAAATCATCACCCCTTTTTATATCACTCACCGCTATCGCCCAAGCGAACCTCTCCCTGTACCGGATCAGATCGGTGGCAATAGCAGTGCCAATCAAGCTCGCGTCGCTTCAATACTCGATATTGAGAATGCCGAGATAGCAGCCCTCCCTCAAGGTCGCACTGCCGCCAATTGGCAACATGCTTTTGGTCTTCCACTTACGAACACCATCGTTATCACGGATCCCTATGGCTTCAATCGTGAGACGGGCGAAATAAGCATTCCTCATAAAGGTATCGACTTCAAAGCAGCCTCGGGCACGCCTGTATATGCCATTAACGATGGCTTGGTAATGACAGCGAAGAATTACACCGTCTATGGAGGCACCGTTATTGTCAATCACGGTCTTGGCGTACAGTCGCTCTATATGCACCTCTCGCATATCACTGCGACTGCCGGCACTATGGTAAAGCGAGGACAGCTCATCGGCTACTCTGGAGAGACCGGCTATGCAGTGGGCCCTCATCTACACCTAAGCATTAAGGTAAATGGCGTATCGATCGATCCGAAAGCCTTCTTTAATATATTTAAAATTCTCGGGTACTAACACACAGCACACATTGACCCTTTTAACCTAGTCGCTTCTTCGAAGCTTTAATAAAAGCAGTGAAAAGTGGATGCGGACGAAGTGGGCGAGCGAGGAATTCTGGGTGGAATTGTGTACCAAGGAAAAATGGGTGCACTGAACTTGGAAGCTCAGTAATCTCCATGAGAGATCCATCAGGCGATGTCCCTGAGAAAACCAAACCCTTGCCTCCTTGCTCCAACTGCTCAATGTATGCGGGATTCACCTCATAACGATGTCGATGTCGTTCTTCAATAGTCATCTTACCATATGCCTCTGCAGCTACTGTGCCAGCTTTTAACTTCGCTGGATATGAACCGAGTCTCATACTGCCTCCGTAGTGACCCATAGCGAGCTTGGCTTTCTGATCCGGCATAATGTCGATAATAAGATGCGGAGCCTTAGGATCGATCTCTGCTGTTGTCGCGCCTACAAGACCGAGCACATTACGAGCATATTCAATAGTCATAAGCTGCATACCGTAACATAGGCCGAAGTATGGGATCTTTTTCTCTCGAGCATAGCGAATAACTGCGAGCTTGCCCTCTATTCCCGTCTCACCAAAGCCCCCAGGGACAATAATGCCATCGTATTGATCGAGAGCACTGAAGTCGATCTTCTTATTGCTCCCTTTTTCATTCTCATAATCACGAGCATTAACGGTATGAATGACCGGTTTAACACCGAGAGAATATGCAGAATATTTTATCGCTTCGAGCACCGACACGTACGCATCAGTGAGGACGAAATCGCCGGTATTAAAATATTTACCAACAATAGCGATATTGACCTTTTTCATTGGAGCATGTGTACCATCTTCACTCTTACCGTTGCGGACACTCTCGGCGAATGCTTTCCATTCACGAAGGCCTTCGCTACTAGCCTTGTTCTTACGAGGCACGAGTTTCAACGTCTTCATGAGGATGTCGCCTAATTTATCCTTTTCGAAATTAAGCGGTACATCATATACGCTATCAATATCCGGCGCAGATATGACATGATCTGCAGCGATATTACATGCGACTGCAATCTTCTCTTTACGTTTCTGATCGACCGGCACATGGCTTCGAGCAATGATAATGTCGGTATATACACCATACCCTGCAAGCTGATGCACAGCATTCTGTGTCGGGCGAGACTTCATTTCCCCAAGCGTGCTTGGTATTGGCAAATAACTCACCATAACGAAAATCACATCCTCTGGGTGCTGGATCTTAAGCACTCTCGCAGCCTCGATAAACATAATATTCTGATAGTCGCCAACGGTTCCCCCAATCTCGATGATAGAGATCTCTGATTTATTCACTTCTGCTGCCCGCTCGAAACGCTCGACAATCTCATCGCGAATGTGAGGAATAGCCTCGATACATTTACCTTTATAACCTAAATTACGCTCACGCTCGATAACAGTCTTGTACACCATTCCCGAAGTCATATAGTCGGTGACCGAGAGATCACGGTTGAGAAAGCGTTCATAATTCCCCATATCCTGATCAGTCTCCAAGCCAGAGTTCAACACGAATACTTCTCCGTGTTCAGTAGGGTTCATGGTTCCAGCGTCGACATTCAGATACGGATCGACTTTCGCGAGATTTACAACAAAACCCTTCGCTTGAAGAAGGGTTCCCATAGATGAGGTGGCGATGCCTTTACCGACTCCCGACATAACTCCACCGACGACGAATATGTATTTGTGGCGATTCTTTGGAGCGGGAGTGGTGGCGGATTTTTGAGCTGATGTATCTGCCGATTTTTTTGCCATTTTTTTCATAAAGTCATTCTAACAAAATGGTCAAAATATTTCTAGACCTTTAGATACCTTCGGACAGCAACATAACTCGAAACTGCACCGAGCACAATACCTGATCCCATAATAACCCCAAATATCTGGCCGAAATTCTGCATAAAATAGTTCGCAAAAATATTTACGATATTTGAAAAATCATTGATACCTTGCACACCCGAAAGTCGAATGAGTAAACGATCGCTATAGTATGCAAAAATTGCAAGAATAATAAGTGAAATCAAACCCGAAATCACTCCGTATATCGCTCCAGAGATGACGAACGGCCCACGTACATACATGTTGGAAGCACCAACGAGCTTCATGACGCCGATCTCATCGCGGGAATTATAAACAATGACACGTATCGTATTAAATATGATGATAACAGCCAAAACAATAAGGATAATAGCGATAATTGAACCTACTTTCTCGACGATAGAGATGAGAAGCGAAAGTCTTTCAATAACAAGCTTATTCTGAGAATAATTCACATTATTAATGATGGTAGTGCCGTCTTTTGCGAGCGCACTATTGCTTCCCAAGAATTCCGCAATGCCCGCATAGTCTGACGGATCCTTCGCAGTGATATTAAGCACTGCTCGAATAGGATTGTAACCGATCTCTCCGAGTGCTTGGGTGATGAGGGCATTGTTCTGCCATTTATTAGTAAAATTCGCCAAAGCCGTAGTACTTGAAACATACTGAGTATTCGCAACCTCAGGAAGTTGATTAATTGTCGTCTGTAAAGCGAGGATATCCGACTCCTTTGCAGTGAGAGAGAAGTACACATTGATATCAACCTTCCCTTTGACCTGATCAATCATTGCATGTCCGAAAGCGTTCGCGAAAATAATCGCTCCAAAAACCGACAAAGATAACGTCATCACCACAATAGCAGCAAAAGACAAAAAGCCACTTCTCCAGAAATTAATGAAGCCACTGCGAATGATGCGTTTTATAGATGTGATTACCATATATCGATTATACTACAAAATATATTTGCCATTCTTATCATCGCGAATAATCTGGCCTTTCTCCATGGTAATGACTCGCCCGCCGACATGGTCTACCACACCTTTATTATGAGTCGTAAGAATGACGGTCGTACCGAGCTCATTAATCTTCTTCAAAATCTTCACCACTTCATAGGTATTCACCGGATCAAGATTCCCTGTCGGTTCATCCGCGATGATGATGAGCGGTTGATTGACGATGGCACGTGCAATAGCTACGCGCTGCTTCTCTCCACCTGAGAGCTGATGCGGGAAGTTCCACATTTTATTCCCAAGGTCTACGAGCTGGAGTACATGAGGCACATCCGCAGCAATCTCTTTGTCAGTTCGTCCCGCCGCTTCCATAGCAAAAGCGATGTTCTCATACGCCGTCTTATTAGGAATGAGGCGGAATTCTTGGAAAATAGTGCCGATCTTCTGACGAAGCTTCGATACTTCACGTTTACGCATCTTAAGGATACTCTTCGACTCGAAAAAGACCGCACCTTTAGTAGGCTTCTCTTCGGCAATAAGCATTTTGAGAAGCGTAGTCTTGCCCGCTCCAGAATGGCCCACGATAGATACGAATTCTTTGGCTTCTACAGCAAAAGATACTTTATCAAGAGCAATAGACTTGTCAGGGTATGTCTTTGATACCTTATCGTAATAAATCATTGTCTCTAATTATATCACAGAAAAATCTCGATTTCTCCATTAAACACATCGTCAACCTGCGAAGTCTCTACATTAGTGCGGTGATCTTTGACCATTTTGTAAGGATGCGTGACATATGAGCGAATCTGATTGCCCCAATCGATAGAGGTGGTCTTACTTACATACATTCCCTTCTCACGAGCAATACGCTCATCTTCGCGAAGTTTGAAGAGCTTGCCTCGAAGAATATCAAGAGCTTTCTCTTTATTCTGCGCTTGAGAGCGTTCTGAAGTAACGTGCACCGAGAGCTTGGTTGGAATGTGGACGATACGCACTGCAGTCTCGCGCTTATTAACATTCTGTCCTCCCGGCCCGCCAGATTTGGCAATAGATATCTCGAGGTCTTTGTCGGGGATCTCTATATCGCTGCCGTCGTTTTTACCATTTCCCCCTCCTCGCTCGAACTTCGGTATTACTTCCACCATAGAGAAAGAAGTGTGGCGCAGTTGTTTGGCATTAAATGGCGAAATGCGCACCAAACGATGCACACCACTCTCATTCTTGAGTGTTCCGTAGACGCCTTTACCCGCGCTTTTACTTCCACGGATCTCGACGGTGATGTTTCGATACCCGCCGTGATTGTTGTCATTGGCGTGAAGCACTTCCCAATTCCAACCGCGCTTTGCCGCGAATTTCTGATACATTCTATAGAGGATTGCTGAGAAGTCTTCAGCATCATCTCCTCCAGCACCTGAGAATATTGTCATCACTGCATCGCCTTTATCATATCGGAGAGCTGGATCATTTGCTCCTGGGTTCGCAAGTTCTTCTTTAAGCTCTTGGAGTTCCTTCACTGTGGCCTGAGCCTTCACTCTATCCAACCAAAAATCCGCTTGTTGCATAGCGGCCTCGATTTCGGCTATCTTTATTTCGATGTCTTCTTTTTTCATCAAGGCGGTAGTGTTACGAACAATTAATACATTATTGAACAGCACTCCAAAGACGATTGATATAAGCTCGAGTGAGTGGCCCCAAAAAGCCAGTTGGATTTATACCAACAGACTTCTGGAAGCTTATCAAAGCACTTCGCGTTGCAGGACCAAAGAATGTTGTCTCTTGTCCTTGAGAACCGGCGCCCACCTTCGCAATAATAAAGCCGTTAATGTTGAGGAATTTCTGAAGAGCTTTTACACCCTGTCCTATCATTGATACCGAAAGGTCTCGAGTAAATGTATATAGAGATGACGTTGCAACATTTCCCAATAGGATGTTATCTGTAAGAACTTCTGATGCCACACCTGAAGCGTCATAAAGCTTGGTATATATCGTATATACACCCTTTGGACATTTGATATTGTTGTTTATCTTAACAACCATAGGACAGAGGTCGATTTGTTCACTTGGATTGTAATTTTCGATCTTTGCATTAGTGAAATCCTTGGTAAAAGATATTGCCATCTTCTTTATGTCTTTGTCGGTCTTTACATTGAGCGTAATGACCTTGTTAAGCGTGGTGGTTGCGGAATTATTTATCACAATTGAAGATGAAACTGAAGATACAAACGTAGGCGAAGTTCCTGAAACACCACTTGTTGCCGGCTGATTCGCTGGAACTGTTGCTGGGATCTGATTTGACTGATTATTTGTAGCTGATGTACTACCCCATCCTGGTCCTGATGTAGAACTATAGACAACGTCCGCTTCGAAAGTTGCAGAAATTGTATGGTCTGCAATCACATTACTAAATGTATATTGACCCGTCACTGCTATTGGACTCCCATCGACTACCACTGAATATATATGGTATCCAGAACTTGGTGTTATGGTATATGACTGACTGCCACCATAGCTTACGGTTGTGGTACCAGATGAAGATATAAATCCATTGGGGCCTGCTGAAGCATTGATATTACGAGTACCACCGGGTGCTACGGTCACCGTTACTGTGTATATCTGCGTAGTCACTCCATCTTGAGCAGTGATGGTATATGCCACAGGTGAAGTGAAGTCACGAGCGGTTCCCGATGTCGAAGATGCTGTCGCACCAGTTACAAGAGCGATAGTTGGAGTAAGTGAAGTGACATCAGTACCATACGGCACCGTAAGAGCTACTGTGTGAGCATTATTATCAATAATTCCCGTTGCTGCAGGGCTTGCAAGGTTAAATGATGTAATCGTTGTGTCCGTATTAGGAGCGGTAGTTACATTAACGGTATACGCCTGAGCCGAAGTGTCACTTGCCGTCACAGTATATGTAACTGGATTAGTAAAGTTTTGTGCTACACCGCTCACAGGAGAAACTGACGAACCTTCTATTGTAATAGTTGGAGCAAGCGTAGTTACATCAGTACCATACGGCACCGTAAGTGCAACCGTGTGAGAAGAGCTATTTACCTTCCCCACTACCGCAAGGTTTACGAATTTAAATGAATTAATATTCTTACTTGTAGAACTAGCGACATACTGGAATGGGCCAATATCTGGTGTTCCTGATATGACATTACCGTCGTAATCTGTTGTGCGGCCAGCGACAACTGCACCAGCACCGATAGCAGGTGAAGATGAACGGAGATGGTAGTCAGATCCATCAGACTGCTTATAAACCCACGTTTGTCCATCGGGCAGTGCTGTACCATGAGAACGAATGTATACCAACTCATCATCGTATGACATAATATTGATTCGACCAGTATAGTCTCTAACCGCATCAAATATCATTCGATATATTGGGAGCGGCACGTTCTCCATATGTGTGTATATTGAAGTAGCGCCACCATTCGATGAAAGCGTTGAGAGCATTCCCATCGCCCCCGCATATACCATATTCCCGAGAACAAAATAATCAAGATATCCGTTGTAACAATTAGTCACTGTTAGCCCCACAAAATCATAACCGCAACCGATATACACATTGCCAGTATATGAATTCGGTAATGCCGCAGAAGTTGTAGCGACAAGCACAATCGGATCTTGTGGTAAGGCCTGAGTTCCGAGATACAATATATAGGTACCTAATTCAGCTTTTAGGTTAATACGTTTCCACGAACCTGTTGTTATCGTACTTGAAGCAGAAGCGAGATGTAAGGTCTCCACACCTCCAGAGACGATTGAATATACAACAGCACCAGTTGAATCGATGTAGAGCTGATGATAATTATTTGCATCAGTCCCTTGGAAATACAGTGCCTGATTGCCACTAATCACAAGTGGATTCACCCATGCAGAAATAGTATAGTCGCCTGCTGAAAAATTAAAGTTAGCAGTCGCTACGTGTGTAAAATATGTACTAGTTCCATTAAGTCGTGCGCTGTATTGACTCGTATATGAGACACTCGCATTAATACCAACACTTGTCGTAGAATATGTTGCATTGTTTGCGGTAAAGTTATTCGCCGTTGCAGTAATATCATTAGCATTATTTTCAAAATCTAGACCGAGTACATCACCACCGAAAGCTCCGATAGTTGAAGATTTGTAGAGGTTGGTACCCAAAGGATTATTATAGCTACCTGACATCTGCCAGTTCGACGGAATACCCAAAATAGAATCGGTACTTCGAGCTCCTATATATCCTGCAGCTATAATCTGTGCGATTGATGTGGTACTGTATTGTCCTCCCGGATATACGAAAGACTGACCGTGGTAAGGAGAACCTGTAGCGGTTTTGAAATATGCAGTTATGTCCGATTGTGACAAGGTTAATTCATTGTTATAGAAATTGGTAAGATTAACACCTTCTACATAAGGAGCTGTTTTAATATCCTGATTGGTGGCTTCTGCAAGAATGAGCGTTCCTTCTTTATTCGTCAATTGGAGAAACGTACCATTGCCCCCTCCTTGAGTACATGTATATCTTCCCGAATAGTTCGTAGTGAGATATATACAAAGTCCCACCTCTTCGTTATATGGAGCCTGAGTCAAATCGAGATTGAGACTATCCGCGGGCGTGCCACCAACGGTTACCACAAGAGTATTTGTTGTAGAACTGATACTCATGAGTGCCGAAGTTCCTGAACCTATATACTGAATCCGGAATGCAGTCGTTGTGCTCATGTCAGCATGAGAACGTGAGTGGGATACGACGGAATGACCGCGATTAATCCCATTCTGAATTTTTAAAATATCAGCACTCGTTACGCTACCAGTGTTGACCGCGTCTGTAATTTTTATTCCGTACTCATCAGCGAGTCTTGTCAGGTTATACCAATCATTTGTACCACTCCCATCATCATGCATAAAAGCTAGGAGACCGAGATTTCTTGTATTAGTCCATTGTGGGTCTGTGTATTTTATTCCTCCACCATTTACAAACGTAGAACTCCATGCAGGCAAGAGTTTTGAACCCGATCGGCCGTCTGGCAAAATAATAGAGTTTGAAAGTGTTAGGACACCTGTACCAGTATTTTTAATAGCGAAATCCGTGCTCGTATTAGAACTACCGTTAATAATAACATTAGTGACATTGACAGCCTGTGCTGAAGAATCGAGGATTGGGATTGTTGCATAACTATCAAAAAGAGAGTTGTAAATATTTACCGCTCCGCTGACTATCTTTATGGCATTCCCCACCATCGTATTATGGAAGATACAGTTTGTAACTGTCACTGTTGAGCTAGCACCGGCAATATTAAGTGCACGTTGGCTGAGTATCCGTGTAGCACCGAAGCTAGTATTCTGTATCGTTATGTTAGTACCCAATGTTTCAACGCTAATACCTGCAGCTTCATCGATCACCAAACCATTAAAATTGATATGGTCCCCCGCAGTAGAGATGCGCACAGCATATGAACCTGAACCGACACCATTGGTATGCAACATCTGGATATTGTTGATATTCCAATAGTTCTTCGATGTCATGAGGATAGCATTAGAACGGACTGAACCTTCAATCGCAGCACTTGTTGTGGCAGGACTACCGCTATCGTCTCGGAAGTAGAGTGTGCTTGTAGCCCAATACCATTCATTATTATTGAGGGTTGCCGGACCAGAACCCACAGGAACGAAGTCTCCATTTTTCCAGAGAAAATAAATCTGTGGCGACGTTGACGCCATGTAGGTGTTCGGCGTACCGTTTGTATTTAGGATCCATGTAGTAGTGGCCGGTAAGAGATTGCTCTCTTTAAGAATAGGCTTTGCACCACTGCCATATGCATCGAGGCTAATATATCCCGTAGTTGAACCGCTCGATGGAAGTGTAAAAGTCTCACGAAATGTCTCTCCTCGCTTTAGATTAATAGTATCATTGGGCACATATCCACCTGATTTAGCCTGCATATTTGTAATGGAATTAAAAGGACCAGCAGTTCCAGCTGATACTGCACACACCGTAGATGTTCCACCGCCATTAAAAGTACAGGAATTATCGACGTAATACGTAGCAGCATGCGCAGTAAAAGCTGCGGAGAAAAAGAACAGGTAGATTAAAAATAAAGAGCCAACTATTTTCTTATAGAAGTAATGCATGTTGATGAGTTAGTATATTTTAGCATCTATGCCGTATTTAACAAGGATAATGATAAAACCGCTTGTGGTAACTACAAGCGGCTTTATATTTAATACATTAGATGTGTATGTACTAGTACGGACCGATATTTGGAGTGCCCACAACTGGGTTGCCATCAAAATCTGTAGTTCTTCCAACTACACTAACTCCTGCCCCAATAGCTGGAGACGACGATGAGAGATGGTAGTCTGATTGATCAGGCTGAGTATATACCCATGTTTGGCCATCTGATTGAGCAGTTCCATTCGCTCGAAGGAAATCGATCGCATCATCGAAAGTCATGACGTTAACTCGACCAGTAAAATCTTTGACTGCATCGAACATCACGCGATAAATTGGCAATGGTACATTCTCAACGTGCGAATACATTGCTGCAAAACCGCCGTTTGAAGCGAGTGTTGCCATCAACGCTGTCGTCTGAGAATAAACATGATTACCGATAATGTAATAATCTAGCTTTCCGTTGTAACAATTATTAACTGTAGATCCAGCGTAGTTATAACCGCAACCAACATACACAGTGCCTGTATATACCGCAGGAACGCTCGAAGAAGTGAGTGTTGCAAGTACTGTCGGTGTCTGGGCATTATTCTTATCACCGAGGTATAGCGTGTACACACCTGAATGAACCTTTAGATTTACTCTCTGCCATGCTCCTGCAGTAATAGTATTTGCAGCAGATGCTATGTGCACTGATTCTGTACCGCTTGCAACAATAGAATACACAAGCGCACCAGTTGAATCGATGTAGAGTTGATGATAATTATTTGCATCTGTTCCTTGGAAGTACAATGTCTGTGTTGTGCTTGTAGTTGCTGCATTTACCCATGTAGATATGGTGTAATCCCCCGCTGAGAAATCGAAGGCACTATTAGTAGCACGGCTTGCATAAGAGTTCGTACCATTAAGAACGGCACTGTATACACTAAAGTTTACACCGTCAGTAGAAGTACTGTAGGTCAAAGCATTAGCGGTGAAATTATTACCTGAAGCTGAGGAATCATTGGTATTATTCTCAAAGTCGAGACCTGCTACATAACCAGCTGATGCTCCTAATGTCTCAACTTTATAGATATTAATTCCAGGGGTATAGGTATAAGTTCCTGACATTTGCCAATTCGGTGGATTTGACAGAAAAGAATCTGTACTTCTTGCGCCTGTATACCCATCTGCAATAATCTGCGCGATCGAAGAAGTGCTATATTGTCCTGCTGGATATACGAAAGTCTTACCGATATATGCTGTTCCGCTTGCATTGGTGAAGTTCGCCGTAATATCAGACTGAGGAAGTACTAATTCATTGTTGTAATACCGCGCGCTATCAAACAGCGCTGTGTATGGTGCAGTTTTGATATCCTGCCCCACAACCTCAGATAGGATAAGCGTCCCTTCTTTACTAACTAATTCTCCGTACGTGCCTGTAGTACCGCCTTGAACGCATGTATATCTACCAGCGTAATTCGTAGTCAGATAGAGACAGAGTGCAACCTTTTCACTGTATTTAATATTTGTAAGGTCGAGATTCAAACTATCTGCAGGCGTACCAGTAACATCAACAGTAAGCGTATTTGAAGCTGCGCTAATATTCATAGTCGCAGAACTTCCGGTTCCGATATAGCGAATAGTGAATGAGTTAAATGTACTCATATCCGCATGAGAACGTGAATGCGAGACAATAGGATGACCTCGATTGATTCCCTCTTGTATTAGCGGGATATACGTACTGTTTAAAATGCCAGTATTCAATGCATCGGTAATTTTAATCCCGTATTCGTCAGCGAGTTTGGTCATGTTAATCCAATCATTTGTACCACCAAGATCATCGTGCATGAATGCTATAACACCACGGTTTCTTGTATTGACCCATTGTGGATCAGCGTACTTGATACCTCCACCATTTACGAACTTCGCACTCCAAGCAGGTAACAACTTCGTCCCTGCTCTTCCATCAGGAAGAATAAGAGAATTTGAGAGTGTCAAAACTCCAGTACCAGTATTGTTAATCGCCACGTCAGTACCTGCATTCGAACTACCGTTAATAATAACATTACCGATATTGACTGGCTGTGCTGACGTATCAAGAATCGGAGTTGTGTAATAACTATCGAACAAAGAGTTGTATATATTAGCAGATCCGCTATTTATTTTAACTGCATTACTAACAAGGGTGTTGTCGAATATAGAGTTAATAACTGTTACCGTTGAAGAAGCCCCTGTAATATTCAATGCACGCTGACTTGATAGTCGTGTTGCACCGAACTTAGTATTTTTTATAACAATATTCGTACCAAGTGTCTCGATATTGATACCGGCTGCTTCATCGATACCTAAGCCAGTCATATTAATATGGTCTGCAGAAGTAATTATACGAATGGCATATGAACCTGAACCGACACCATTGGTATGCATTAATTCGAGGTTGTTAATATTCCAATAGTTCTTAGAAGTAAGCGCGATAGCATTCGCTCGTACAGAGCCCTCAATCAAGACGCCGGTAGTTGCAGGACTGCCGCTACTATCTCGGAAATACAATGTGCTTGTTGCCCAATACCACTCATGATCATTGAGTGTAGCTTGACTTGCCCCCTTAGTCATAAATACTCCGTCTTTCCATACGAAATAGACTTGGAGCGGAGCTGCGGCCTGATAGGTATTTGCTGTACCAGTTGCATATGCTGACCATGAACTGCTTGCGAAGACATTACTTGCTTTAATGATAGGCTTTGTGCCTGAAGCATATGAATCAAGAGTGATGTATCCGGTTGTCGAACCACTTGATGGAAGCGTAAATGTCTCACGGAATGTCTCACCGCTCTTTAGCAAAATAGTATCTCCAGGAAGATACCCACCTGACTTCGCTTGCATATTTGTAATAGAATTAAAAGCACCAGCCTTGCCACTTGATACAGCACAAGCTGTAGACGTTCCCCCTCCGTTGAATGCACATGCATTATCAACGTAATACGTCGCAGCAAAAGCTTTAGCATTTAAACTAAAAAATAATAAAAAGGTAAATAACACAAATGTACTTACCTTAAGAGAAACCATATGTAATTTTTTTATAAACATAAATTATCCAAAAATTAATAGTAACATCAGGTTACTGGCAGGCCATTACAGCCTCCTTGTTATACTCCACATGTGGATAAAAATCAATGTCGACAATGACATAATTTAAGTACGTAATAAATTTGCGAAAAAAGCGACGTTTAGTCACTCCAAATCATTAATTCCCCTTATACACTATTCATTTTATTATGCAGATACTCATTTAAAATAAGAGCTTGCCGTGTAGCTGCTACATCATGCACCCTCACAATCCCCGCTCCTTCCCCTGCTACAAAACACGCACTCACAAGTGAACCTGCAAGCCTATCTGATAAACCTGCACCAGTTAATGCTCCGATAAAAGACTTGCGGGAAGTACCAATCATGATAGGTCGATCCCATTTCAAAAAAGTTTGCACTCCTTTCAGAAGGGCTATATTATGCTCCACGGTCTTGCCGAACCCTATACCCACGTCGAGCACCACTTGTTCGCGATTAAGCCCGCACGCATCTATTTTCGCCAACTGCTTTCCGAAAAAATCATTCACTTCAGCACACACATCACTATACTGAGGATTATTCTGCATTGTCTGTGGTGTGCCTTGTGTATGCATAAGAATATATCCGGCACCTGTCTCTCCCGCTAGACGCCAAAGTGCATCGTCCGTCCGATTACCTGCCACATCATTAATAATGCTAGCACCAGCTACAATAGCTACGTGCGCAACCTCTACCTTAGTAGTATCGATCGATATTGGAATATTCACCTTGCGAGCTAAGATTTCAATCACTGGAATGACTCTCTTTAATTCTTCATCGACACTTACCGGCACAGCATTAGGACGTGTCGATTCCCCTCCAATATCGATAATATCTGCGCCCTCCGCCACCATTTCCAGACCACGCTCCACTGCCCTATCAGTACTGTCATAGAGACCACCGTCGGAGAAAGAATCCGGTGTCACATTTAAAATTCCCATAATGAGAGTCGATCGAGGAAAATCAAAACTGTATGTACCAGCGCGCCATATCATAGAATATAAATAGTAACTAAATTAACTAAAACTTACCCGGCATTCCCGGTAAATATATACCTCCCGGTAAAATTGAACCACCCGGAGCCTTTAGACTCCCTGGCACATCGGCTCCGGTCGGCACTGAGAAGCCCCCATTAGAACCTGCAGTCGAAGTCGCTTGTGTACTACTGCCAAAAAGTTGGCCATTATTGTTAGTTGCGTATGTAATGTGATTATATGCTTGTGCATCTCCGGTCGCAGATATACTGACTTGTGTACCATCAATAAGCGAGACCATAGAATAATTTACATCAGCAGTTACTGAAGCACCAGTTGTCGATGCAATGCCGCTCAAATCAAGCTTAACCGTAAAAGACTTACCTCCACCAATTGGAACTTGTGCACTCGGACTAACACTGAACAATGCGGTTCCATTGGCCACCGTAGCGGTGGAAATGAGACTATTATTACTATATAAATACGCTTTCGTTGCTTGCCCACCAAGTACAGTTATTTTAGCTTGCATGCCTGTAAGATAGGTCGTATTCCCATAACTAACAATGAGCAAAGTGAGAGCTGGGAATAGACCGTAATTCCCCGTCGTCGTAATGTATTGCTGACTTGCACTTAATTTCGCAAATGGATCGAGGGAAATATATGCGCTTGTGATATCGCTCTGCGTTAAATTACTCGTATCATATGAAACCGAATTGTTTGGGTTTGAATTGGAATTTTGATACGACTGATTAAATAATGCAGCGATTGTTTGATCTGTATTGTCTTGATTTGTTGCGGTGGTATTAGCTGTATTCTGTGAGTTCGTGTTCTGAGACGCCTGTGATGATACTGTGCAACCATAAAGAGTGTTCACCTTCGCTCGGGTCAAACCGCCAAAATATCCTGTTCCTGATTTGAGTCCATAAGGTACGAGTATGTCTTTTGCGTATTTATTTTGCAGGAGTGTAACGGCGGAAGCGACAGAAGAATTGTATGTGGTTATGAGGGTGCTCGGATTCCAAAATCCTTCGTATACCAGTACATTAGTTAAAGCATAAGCATCATTCTGACTTATTGCATGTCCCCTGCCGAGATTACTCTGGAATGTATAGCATGGGATTTGGACTTGTGCTTGTGTTAGTTGAGGAAGGAATAAAAAAGTGGTAAAAAAAATAAAGGAGAGGGCTGTTGTGATCCGCGTCGAAAATGTTATTTTCATGTATGTATAAAAAAGACTATACTACG
>CAITNV010000050.1 GCA_903893855.1 Candidatus Tayloriibacteriota bacterium | reverse complement strand
GGCGAGTGGACGAGTGATATCTGCCACGATAAAGTCTGCTCCGACCAAAGAATCTTTTAAAACGACTGCGAGCCTTTCAAGGAGAGCAATAATGTCGGGATGAGCTATGTCGGTCACGTCAGTCGAGCCTCCACCGAGAGCGATTACGGTCTTGTCTGAGAGAGTGATGACTTCACCAGAGCGGGGAATAGTCTCGAGGATTTTGCCCACGAGCTCTGCTGTGGGGATTTTAGTATAAATTGGTCCTTGCCGTTCCGGGCGAGTGTTCTCGGTGGCGATGAGCTGAGTGACTGAGTGAATTCCATCACCTATGACGTGTGGCGGATCCTTGCGACGAATGCCGATGACTTTGCCACCGATGACAGTTCCGCGATATACCATACCTTGAAGCTCTTGCTCGATGATAATGCGGTGCGAGAGTTGTTTGGCGACGACGTATGCTTTGAGAAGGTCCTCGATGTTATTGATATGAACTGTGGTGTGGCGACTGCGTGAACCGATGCTTGGTTTTATGATGACAGGAGAGTTGGGAACGTTGCGACGAATATCGTTAAACATTTTTTTTGTTTTGCGCCAGCTAATTGCGCTACCACCACGAGCCATTGGTATTCCGGCGTGAATAAGACGCTTGCGTGCTATGTCTTTATCATCGATCCAATCAACCGAAGCGGGCAAATGTCCACGCGGGCGTGGCAATCCTTCGAAAATTATCGTGGTCTTAGTTACATTTTTTGTGGCGTCATCCTTATTAAAATTTGTTTTTGTATTTTTTTGTTTTTTCGTAATCGTCGCGACGAAAATTTCATTCGATACTCCAAAGAGGCGGAATTCCCACATGTCAATTCCTCGATGTTTCGCTTCATTCCAGATCGCACGAGCACGCCGGCCGGTTTGTTCATCTGGTTCGTGAACGATGGTGCCGAGGCGTGTGCGCGCTAGAAATTTAAATAGACTTGGCGCACAGCGAGTATAGACGGGCGCAGAATATGAGCTTAATCTCCTCGCTACATATACAAATGGGCGCTCTATGTCAGAGAGTAGGGCACTAAATTTCTCGACGGAATGATTGACGGGGCTTACGCCACAGTCGGAGCAAGACATATATATGTATATTTTAGGCAAACATTATGCACGCTTCAACTTGTTCTTCGCTTCATGAGTCGCGACTGTCTCTTCTTCAGATAGTTCGTATTCAGATGCACCACCAGCAATAGGTTTTGAGAATATGCTTACATGATCGCGTGAATACAAGCTGGAAAGCACGACACCATTGCCTTGTTCGTCAAGGAAAGCTGTTGCGAAGCTTTGATTGCCACCGGAGCCATTTCCTTTAAAGGGATTGAAACGAACAGTATGCACTGACTGAACGCTCCGCTTTAAGCGGTTCTCGACTTCGGTCAAATATTTCTCCATCTCGATCCGGAACGCTTCGAGTTCGCCGATAGAATGCTTGATGTTGGTAATAGAATCATCAAGTCCAATAGACGTAGAGCCTGAAATGAAGCGATTGATCTTGCGGTGAAGCTGGGCAATCACCACAGCCATTACAATAATAATGACTCCAGCAATACCGATTACGATCATAAGGATGTCGGGTGAAAGTATATTCATAGTTTTGTAATGGAAGTATAAAGGAACCGCCTGTCGAAAGCCAGTGTGGATAATATGCACGATTTTTTTATAACAGTGTACACAGTTTTTCCTCAGAAAATCTTGAACTCTTTCTGTAAAACAGTAGTATTTTATAAATAATACCGTACTTTCAAATATGTGGTTCAAATCCGATACAGATTATATAGATCAACAGAAGGCCATATATAAGAACATGAGGTTACGGTAAAATGGAAAGGTAGAAAGCAAATAGTTAAAGTTATTCTCAAGAGAGAGGGTGGGGGTAATGTAAAATTTTTAAGTGCAATGAGTAGATAAATGCAAAAGTCCAGAACCTTGCGGAACTGGACTTTTACTATGCCCATTGCTCGCTTAAGAATTCTTAGCGAGGGAGGGGCTTTCGCCCATGGACACATTTACATTATGCACCAGTATAACTATAATGTCAATATAGTGAATCCTGCATGTGTGTCCACGAAACTAATTTAAATTATATACTATTAAAAACAAAAATAACAATGAGTATAAATGTGGATAACAAAAATATTTTATACTCTGTATTAGATAATGCTATACTATAAATCTATATAGTAAACACATGAAATTATTTCGACCTCGAAAGGAAGTATACCTAGATTTTGCTTCAATTACACCCGTAGACCCGCGTGTTATGAAGGAAATTGTGCGCGTGACGAATAAGGTCTATGCGAATCCTTCATCGCTTCATCGTGGCGGTGTGGCTGCTAAGGCTATTATGGAAGCTTCACGGCATAGTGTCGCTGAGGTTCTTCATGCTCACGCCGATGAGATTTTTTTCACCGGAAGCGGAACTGAAGCGAATAACATTGCGATACAGGGAGTTTTACTCGCTCCAGAGACTCGTGCGTATGTCGCTCACACCAAGTCCTCAACACCTGCCGAGTCTGTTAAGTCCAATAAACCAATGCACGTTCTTGTCAGCGCTATCGAGCATGCTTCAGTTCTTGAGCAAGTGGATGAACTTTCAAAAAGGCTCGGGAACACTATTGTAGTCGAGCAAATTCTCGTCCATGAAAACGGCATAGTTAACCTCGATTGTTTGAAGACACTGTTGCGACCCGAGACCGTTCTCGTATCAGTCATGATGGTCAATAATGAGATCGGCACTATACAGCCTATTCATTCAGTTGCGAAAGTAGTGCGGGATTATCGAAAGTCTATCGGTTCAGTCTATTATCCTTTCGTCCATACCGATGCATGTCAGGCCGCTCTTTATATGGATATTAATTTGGAGAAATTGGGCGTCGACCTTCTCACGCTTGATTCAAATAAAGTCTATGGCCCGCGCGGCCTCGGTGTTCTCTACAAAAAGCGCAGTGTCGAGATTGGTAAATTCATTGTGCCGGTTCTTCTCGGTGGCGGACAAGAGGACGGCTTACGTCCTAGCACTGAGAACGTTCCAGCTATTGCAGGCTTCACGAAGGCTATGGCTATAGCGAGAGACGAGCGTGGTTCGAGTGAGGATAAAACTGGTGATGGAATTGCAACAGGCGAAGTGGTGCGACTCACGAAACTCCGAGATTATTTTATTAAAACCCTTATCCACAGACATGCTGGTACTCGTGTAAATGGTTCGCACGCACCACACGAGCGAATTGCTAATAATGTAAATGTGACATTTCCAAACATCGACCATGAATATTTCGTGCTAGAGCTCGATGCTCGTGGCGTGGCGTGCTCGACAAAAAGTGCTTGTTTACGTGATGCAGACACTTCGTATGTCATCACGGCTATCAGGAATACAGAAGGTCAATCGGTCCGTTTCTCTCTCGGTCGCACGACTACCAAGCGAGACATCGATGAAACACTAAAAATCATTGACGAGATTATGCTCCTCCACGTATAATTGTAGTAATGGAAGATCTCAATCGTCAACAAGTTATACTCCTCACACTTTTCGTGACCTTCGTAACATCTATTGCGACGGGTATTGTTACTGTGTCGCTTATGGATCAAGCGCCAACCGGAGCGACCAATACTGTTGAGAGAGTTATTGAGCGAACTGTTGCCAGTGCGACAGGGAATGATGGCAGTTCAAATACCGCGACAGCTATTTCAGCGGCATCTGCAGCTTCTGCATCCGCTCAGGCAAATCCAACAGACATACGTGCACGTGCGGTAAATATCGCGAGCAATAGTCTCGTCCGCATTGCGCTTCAAGATCCAAGTGGTAATGGAAGCTCTACGGTGACAGGAATCGGTGTTATCGTATCCAAGAAAGGTCTTATTCTTACTGATAAATCAGCTGTGGCAGTCTTCGGTTCTTATGTCGCTATTTTGCCTGATGGAAAGAACGTGCCAGTTGCAATTATTCAATCACAGGATAATGGCGATATCGTCTTCCTCGCTGTAGCGCTTGCACAAAGTGCGGGGGAGACATTTACTCCGGCAGTTTTCGCGCCCGCTACCGGAACCAATGCTCCTGCTCTCGGTCAATCAGTCGTAGTTCTTTCAGGATCCGATAGCACGACAGTTGATGAAGGTTATATTCGCAGAATTAATACCAATACAGACGCTGTCACGAGTACGACGACACTCGCCGGTTATACCACTTCGATAACTTCATCGAGTACGATTATTGGTTCACTCCTTTTTAATTTCTCTGGACAACTTGTCGGTATTAAGACATTTTCACTAAATACCTCTGGAAGTAACAATTATTATCCAGTCAGCCTTCTTAGTTCAGTCATTCCAGTAATTAACGCAGGCACACAAGCACATTGAGTTCGCTAAAAACTAATTAATTGAAATAAATTTTCACTCCGTTTGTAACTACGTTGACTAGAGACATTTTTTACATTATTATTTACTTATGCCTCCATTTAAAAATTTCACAACTAAAGCCAAAGAAGCTATACGTAGAGCCCATGAATTAGCGATTGAGCGCGGACAAAACCACGTCAATCCCGTCCATTTGCTCTGTGCTCTCATTCTTCAAGAAGAGAGTATGGTGAGCTCTATTCTCGACAAGCTCGAGATCGATACGATGATGCTCACGGATCTTATCCTCGAGCATATTGAAGCGCCGGAGACCTCGACGGTTCTTTCGCCTTCGTATCAGATTTACCTTACTCCTGATCTTGCGGCGATTCTTGAGAATGCGAGCAAAGAGGCTTTAGCTCTTAAGGATGAATTCATCTCTACGGAACATCTTTTCGTAGCCATATTTGACGTACCCGGACAAGCTAAGGATGTGCTCGCTCGATTCAAGATCGAGAAAGCTTCAGTCCTTGCTATTATATCTGAACTTCGCAAGTCTCCGCCGGCAGATAGTGACAAGCCAAAGAAGAATCGCACATTGGCGAAATACACTCGCTCTCTCACTAAGCTCGCGAAAGAAAATAAGCTCGATCCAGTTATCGGTCGTGATACCGAGATTCTCCGTGTGATTCAGATTCTTTCTCGAAGAACTAAAAATAACCCCATCCTTATCGGTGAAGCTGGTGTCGGTAAGACCGCAATTGTTGAAGGCCTCGCTATCCGCATGGCTCAGGGCGATGTTCCAGAATCATTAAAGGACAAAGAGCTCGTATCACTCGACCTCGGTTCGCTTATCGCAGGTACCAAGTATCGCGGTGAATTCGAAGAGCGTTTGAAGAATATTTTGAAAGAGATCGAACAAGCCGAAGGTAAAATCATTCTTTTCGTTGATGAGATTCATACTATTGTTGGTGCTGGAGCAAGCGAAGGTTCAATGGACGCTTCGAATATGCTAAAGCCGGCGCTTTCACGCGGTGAGCTTCGAGCTATTGGTGCTACAACGCTTCGCGAGTACCAGAAGCATATTGAGAAGGATCCAGCCCTTACACGCCGATTCCAGCCGGTCTTCGTTGCTGAGCCTTCACTTGAAGATGCTATTGCTATCCTTCGTGGTCTCAAGGAGAAATACGAACTCTATCATGGTGTGCACATTACTGATGATGCCATTGTCGCAGCGGTGAATCTTTCCGCACGTTACATTACGGATCGCTTTTTACCAGACAAGACCGTTGACCTCATTGATGAGGCTGCATCTGCGCTTAAGATTTCCCTTGAGAATATGCCACCAGAGCTTGAAGAGACTCGTCGTAAGATTATGCGACTCGAGATCGAGCGTGAAGCGCTGAAGAAGGAGACTTCGAAGGATGCCAAGGCTCGAATGGCGAAGATTGAGAAGGATATTGCGGATATGAAAGAAGGTACATCTGAGCTCGAGCTTAAATGGAAGAACGAAAAGGAGACTATTACTGATATAAAGAAGATCAAGAAAGAGCTCGAATCCCTCCGCATCGAAGCCGAACATGCCGAAGCGAGCGCCGATCTATCGAAAGCCGCAGAGATCCGCTACGGCACTATTCCAGCCCTCGAGAAAGACCTCGAACTCAAGTCAAAGCGTTTAAAGAAGCTTCAATCTTCACGAAGAATTCTTAAAGAAGAGATTACCGAGCAGGATATCGCTGATGTTGTTTCTCGTTGGACAAATATCCCCGTGTCTCGAATGCTTGAAGCTGAGATGAATAAGCTCTCACGCATGGAAGATGAGCTTAAGAAGCGCATTGTTGGTCAGGATGAAGCGGTGAAGAAGATTTCCGACACCATTAAGCGTGCTCGTGCAGGTATTGCAGACCCTCAGCGACCAATTGGTTCGTTTATCTTCCTCGGCCCTACAGGAGTAGGTAAGACTGAGCTTACGAAGGCTCTAGCAGAATTCCTCTTTAACGATGAGAAGGCACTTATCCGCGTGGATATGTCAGAGTTCATGGAGAAGCATGCAGTGTCGAAGCTCATTGGTGCGCCTCCCGGTTATGTTGGTCACGATGAAGGTGGAGGACTTACCGAGATCGTTCGTCATCGACCATATTCAGTCATTCTCTTCGATGAGATAGAAAAGGCACACCCAGAAGTATTTAACATTCTTCTTCAGGTGCTTGATAATGGACGACTTACTGATTCGAAGGGTCGTGTCGTGAATTTCAAGAACACGGTCATCATTATGACTTCAAATATCGGTGCTCAATATATAGAGAAAATGGAGAAAATCGGCTTCGCTCGTGAAGCTGATGCTCAGGCAGCACAGAAGGCTAATTATGAGGAGACAAAGACTCGCGTGATGAATTCGCTTCGGGATTATTTCCGACCTGAATTCTTGAATCGTCTCGACGATATGATACTTTTCGATATTTTGTCGAAAGAATCGATCGCTAAGATTGTCGCGATACAGGTGGACGCGGTTATTGCACGACTTCGTGATAAAGAGATTAGCTTACAGGTTCTGCCTGATGTGTACGAATACTTGACCAAAGAAGGCTACAATCCTCAATACGGTGCGCGACCCTTGAAGCGTCTCATACAGAATAAGATCCTCACTCCAGTGGCGGGACTTATGATATCAGGCAGCGTAGGCAAGGGAAGTACGGTGGTGGTGGGAGTGAAGGCTACCGCTAAAGCGGATAAGGCTGATAAGTTAGGTAAATTAGATAAAGCCGACAAGACCGAAGCCACAAAATCGGCCGACACTGAATTCACTTTCGACGTCAAGAAAAAGAAGAAAATAGAGTCACCTAAAGAAAGTCCTATTATAGTGCGTGCTGCTGACCTACAGGAATAGTAATCGAATTTGTGGGTTATTTCCGTCACTTTGTTGTCATAATCCAAAAAGATGCTAGAATGCTATACGATCGTCAATTATATGCGCCGGTCGTATAGCGGCAATTACAAGTGGCTGTAAACCACTCGACTTTTAGTCTACGGGGGTTCGAGTCCCTCCCGGCGCACAAACACAAAAATACAAGGCTTTACGCCTTGTATTTTTGTGTTTGTTAGTCGGAGTAGGCGAGAAAGCCGGACTGAAGTCTCGTTGTGAGCGAAGCGAACCGAGACGAAGGAGGCGGGGTCGCGCAAAACTATGCGCAGCATATTTTATGCGTGACCGAGTCACTCATCACAAATCCTTACTAAATAGAATCCTCTTGCATAATATAATTATTTTCCGGATAGGAAGATTGGACCTTTCAATTGAAACCGCTAATACATCCAGAGAAAGGGAGTTTTGAAGCTCGACCCTAAGATGAAAAGTGTTGCAAAATAATTGCAGCCACATTGTTGCAAGTCTTTTATTTCCATCTGTAACCACATGATCCTTTATGATGAAACAGAAATATGCTGCAGCTCTATCCTTGGTTGATGGGTATTGTTTATATCCGTACCAAGTTGCATTTACAGTTTTAACAACTGAATCTATTTTATTCACATTTTCCTCATATAGTGGGAAATATACTTCGTTGAGATTAACGAGATTGTTGTATACTTGGCATAATATCAGCGAGATTGGGTGCAACGATTGTCTTTTCTCCTCGGTCATATAGGCGTAGTGATTCAATTTCTTTATATATTTCTCTATATGCAGCAACAATACGCGCATCGTTCACTGTTGCAACGAGCTTATCTGTTATTTCACTGTCGGATGGTGTTTTTTTGTTGAAAAATGCTGACTTTTTATTCATAATATCTATTTTACAAATATATATTGAAATTAGCTCATTTGCAATCCACATCTATACAATAATTTTATTATTTCTTTATGAAATAAAGTTCACCACCATTTGTAATATGCTATGATACACCAATGAAAAAAAATACCCCCAAAATCTCGCCAAAAGCCGCTACCCCGAGCGCGAAAACCAAACTTTCCTACGCCACAAGTACCGCATACCTCCGCGACGCTTTCGTACCTTTCAAAGACGCACAGGTCAACATCGCGAGCTCTCCATTTCTCTATGGACTCACTATTTACACCGTCTTCAATCTCATTTGGAATGATAAAACCAATACACTCAATGCCTTCCGCCTCAAAGACCACTACAAGCGCCTCGCCCTCTCGGCGAAAGTAATGGATTTTAATAATTTCACAAAGGAATGGAGCTATGAACGCTTCGAGACAATGGTCTGCGAGCTTGTCGCAAAGAACAATATCACCGAAGACGCTCTGGTGCGTGTGTCCGTTTTCGTCGATGCTCTCCTTGCGGGGACGAAGATTCACGACCTTCCGAATGCCGTCTGTGCATACGTCTATCCAATGGGGGAGATTGTCCCACGCTCAGGCATCAATGTCTGCGTCTCAAGCTGGCGACGTAATGCCGACAATGCCATTCCATCTCGCGCAAAGGTCAATGGTGCCTACGCTAATGTCTCGCTCATGAAGAATGAAGCGCTCTTAAATGGTTACGACGATGCAATAGCACTTAACGATGCTGGGTATGTCACTGAAGGCACAGTCGCGAATCTTTTCCTCGTGCGCGGTAGTGAGCTCATCACTCCAGCGGGGAACTTCGACATTCTTGAAGGAATCACCCGTGACACTATTATCCGCATCGCTCGAAACCTCGGTATAACGGTCACTGAACGATCAATATCTCGTAGCGAGCTCTATATAGCAGAAGAGGCTTTCATCTCTGGCAGTTCAGCGAGGATTACGCCGGTGCTTTCTATCGATAGGCGAGTGATAGGGCCAGTTGAGGTTAGTGCGGGCACTACGGCGGGTAAAACACCCCCTAATACAGGCCAAATCGGCCCAATAACTAAGCGCCTGATGAGCGAATATGAGGCTCTACAGAAGGGTATTATAGGTAAATATAAGAGCTGGCTCACCAAGCTTTAATTTCTCTGTACTGTCGGCATTTTACATGTGGCTCGCATTACGCTTGACATAAAGTCAATAGTATGATAGGTTGACAAACAGTCGCTCTCCACAATTGCATAGCTTAAACAACGTTATTTCCACAACGTGGGGCTGGGTGTCGCGGATGCGATTACCTGCTTTTGTAGAGCGCTACTGATATTATGAAAAAAATCATTATTGCGGTGGCATTGATTGCCATCGCAGCCTTCGTCCTCATTACCAATGGCCATAAGGCAACGGTAACAGGGGAAGCCTCGCCGGCGCCGGTGGTTGAAACCAACCATCCGATCACGCTCACTGCGAGCATCAACGCGTCCTTTGAAACGGATGCGCCTTCGTCCAAGAAATAACGAAAAACGTAAACAAGACCAAAAACCGAAAACTGATATAATGAAAATGAAATTCCTGTCCCTCCTGTCGGCTCTTACTCTCTCAACCCTCATCGGCGCTCACACGAACGCCCAGCTCCCACCGGCCCAAAATCCGTTGCAGCTGCCGTTCCTCGTCAGCCGCAGCGTCCTCGGGACGTTTGCGGTGGAGTCGGCTGCCTTAGCGCAGGCCGGCATCTCGGCGTCGACCGAAAACTTCGCGACGTACCAGAGCGTTGCCATCCAGAGCAACCACACGAGCGCTGATATCCTCAACGCCCTCAGCTCAATTCACCCGTCCATTGGTGTGGATAACGTGAATGACCCGCTGCATCTTTGGCTTCAGGTCCAAAATGCAGACGGCGACATCCTGTTCTACGGCAACGACAGTGGTTGGGCCGTGTATGGACCGGGGGGTTATTATCTCCCAACGTTCAACGTCACGCTAGTGCTCGCAGATTCCATCCCGATCTCTTTCTCGAGTCCGGTCAGTGACGCGTATATGCGTTACACCGATGCTTCGGGTCAGACACAGGGCAGCAACCCCCTATATGTTCGTGGCAACAAAGTCTACTTCAACACCGACGATGTCGGTTCGGGTGACTTGGTCGTCGATCTTAAAGACGGCACTCATTTGGTCTATGACCTCCGCAATGGTGGACGTGAGACCAGCGCCGTTATGCTGACTGGTGGTCATCAAAGCGCGACCATCGAAGGCTTCGTTGGTGTGACCGTCACAGGTGTTACCAACATTGTCGACATCGTCAAGAGCAGCAATGGCATCGTTTATAATCATGCGTATGAGCTCAATGTTGTCGTCCCGGGCAATGCCACAGTTCCCGTGACACTCTCCATTCGCAGTTCCGAAGGGTATTATCCCATCGGGTTCATGGTTCGCCAACGCGGCACTACCAACTGGCAAAACGCGCCGGCAGGCAGTGCGATTAACTTCGGTGGCACGGTGTGGTATGTGATTCCCGTGTGGAACCCCCAACAACTGTCGGAACCCACACCGAATCAAAACGGCGGTTACGGTCCTGTCACGACCACCATGGAAAACGCCAAAGGCGCCGGTAGTGAACCTACCCCAGCCACGAACAGCGGGCAGTAAAGCCCAGTTCAAGCTATGCAGTTTCACCCGCCTTCGCACATGCGTCGGCGGTTTTATTTTGCCAATTTTCGTCATAGTTGCCTTTTTTGGTGAAATCGGTTATAGTTCACGTATACGTTTAATCAAATTTAATCAATAGCTGCGCTATATTTTCACATGTCCCAGGATAAACTCATCATATTAAAGAATAAACAGAGCGGAGAAGTGTATTTTTCACGTAAGAACCGCAAGACCGTCGAGAAGAAAATCGAGCTTAAGAAGTACAGCAAAGAGCTTCGCAAGCACGTCGTCTTCAAGGAGGCAAAGAAATAGCTTTTTCTAGCTATTTTGCGTAATATCAAAAAAGAAGGTACTATAGGTAAACCTTCTTTTTTGTTATATGAGCGATGTGGGTAGTTGGAGGGTGAGAATGTGTATTCCTTTTAAAACACGGGCGATTAGTTAAATGGCATAACTACGGTCTCCAAAACCGTTGTTGGGGGTTCGATTCCCTCATCGCCCGCCGTGTGAACGAACGAAGTGAGTGAACGCGGGCGATAGCGAAGCGCCTGCGCGCTTCGCGTGAGGGGATCGAAAGACTTTTCCATGTTGAGCGGAGCTTGCGACGCGAAACCGGAAAAGTACCTGCCGACGTAGTCGGAGATTCCCTCATGCCCGCATTAAGAACTTGGTAGTTTTGTGAACCAAATGCTCTGGTTTGAGCAGTGACCCACGAAGCTGAAGGTTGTAAAAAAGTTGAACCAGAAGTCAATTTTTTGTTATTATAAAATCATGAAGCAAAAGATCGTAAAAGTAGCTCATAAGGTGTTCGTACCGCTTACTTCTTTTTATCTTTATGATATAGGCGTTAATTCAGAAGGGCCTGCTAAGGTCGTAGATTCTTGGGATATTTTGAATACAGGTATAAAACTTCTTAAGTTTTCAAAAGGCATCGGTCTTTCTGGAAGTTCGGATAGGCCCACTTTCGATGAAGAGTTTTTTATTGACGAAAAACTTTTTGAAGCTCAATCCATTTTTCCAAGCCACAATACCTATTTGAATTTCAATTCAGGGTTTCTTTTTGAATTTACACAAAAGGATCCAAATTCTCTGATGATTATGCCGCACTTATTTGAGAATAAGATACGAAATCCTTTAAACTTCTTGAGGCTATTTTGCCCAGGCAATCTTTTTGCTCCGTATGGTTTTATTGAAGGTAAAGATGTTATTTCTTTCCATGATTTTCACCAAAATTTGAATGATGGGCACTCAGCTCTTCGTGTAAGTAATGTTCCAGATTTTCTCAGATTCTATGAAAAATATTCGATCTCGGCAGAAAATTTACGGCAAGAAGCTTTGAAAAGTCCTGGTTCTGTTTACGAAAGTTGGTATAAGAGAATCAATAATGGAATCTATTTCTTTAGCCAAATTTATTTTACTTCGGAAAGAAATCAAATAAATCCTGATGCTAGAGATAAAAACAACCTTCGGCTTATTTATTTGTGCACTGCACTCGATGCTTTGATTGGAAGTGGAAACCCGAACGGTAAAAAGCTAGCTGAGAAGGCCGATCTTATATTGTGCAATATTATTGGCGCAATAAAAAAGGATATCGAGAATTTTTACGATGAACGATCGAGATATATCCACGCAAATCCAAATACGATGGGTGGTGCGACATCAAATAAGACAATTGAGAGATTTTGTGTTTATATTCAAAAAATAATTTTTGTATCATTGGAACTTTTTGGCGATCCTGCTTTTATTAAAGCACTCACCGATTCAAAGCAAAAACACTGGTTTTCTTTTTATGAAAAATCAGGATTGTATACCCAATACGCGATTAAGAATATTACAAGGAGAGCTTTTGAAGAAGTGTCTATAAGTAAAGATGGATATGAATTAGCGGACTCTAATTTTATTAGATCAAAAATTAATATTTGGTCTCAAGGACCTTTTAACAACTAAAGAATTTCTATGGATAATACCCAATATATATTTCTAGATATTCCGACAGTACGGCGTATTATTGTTGAAAAAGGTTACGCGGATAAATACAGAAATGACGAATTAACCGTTGCAATTTTTCTATCCAAATTTTGCGAAAAGATTTGGAATACTACCTGTACTATTGGCTTTCCGATTAGAAACTCTGAGGCCAGTTCTATCCCATTAGTCGGAAGCTCCAGTATCGAAGAATTAAAAAATATTCTGAATACAAAAACGGAGGAGGCTCATGATGTGGACGCCCTAATCGTTAAAGATACTCCTGAAAAGCCTAGACGAACCGGACAGGGATTCCAGATAAAGCGATTTCACACTCGTCAAGCCGATCTGACTACAGAAGGGATAATCAAATTCATTCAGGGTTTGAATTATTCAAAAACCGATACAGCGCTCGTTGTTCTTCTAGCAACTGGGGAAGTGACAAAGTTCACACAGGTGCGAAGTTCTATAGATTTCAATAAGTTTCCCTTTTCCGCTTTATACTTCGTCACACTTCATGGAGATGTATTGAAATTTATCGAAGTCTGGCCGAACCTGGGAAAGGAAGAGCTGGATTGGTCCATTGTATAAATTACTTTCTGATTTCTTCATGAACGTAATCTTTTTTTCATTCAGCTCAAGTCTCGATCACAAGTGTCCCATTAACTCTGGCAGACCATCTTGTGGAGGTGACTAGCTTATAAATACCCACCATGTTCCAATTTCATAAAATTACCAATTTCGTATCATAGCACCAACTAATGATTTTGTGGTATTATTTTGCATGGAAAACAGCAAAGATGAAAATATAGCTTTTATAGATGGTCAAAATCTCTATATGGGCACCGCAAAGAAGGAGGTCAATCCGTGGGAAGTAGACCTCGCGCGATTTCGCGTATATCTTGGACAAAAATATCATGTCTCAAAGGCTTACTACTTTCTTGGTTTTGTACAGGATACAAATCAAGATTTGTATGAAGAAATCCAAAAAGCAGGTTTCTTACTTATTTTCCGAGAACATAATCCTGCAATGGTTGGAAAAAAGAAAGGTAATGTGGATTCCGATATCACTTTCCATGTCATGAAGAAAATGTACAAAAAGGAAGATTTTGAAAATGTAATTCTTGTATCGGGAGACGGTGACTACAAGCTTCTCGTAGATTTTTTGATAGAGGAAAAGAGGTTTGCAAAAATATTATTTCCCGATAGAAACAGAGCATCTTCATTATATAAGAAATTAGGTGCGCCATATTTTGATTCCTTGGACACACCAGACATAAAAGCCAAGATTACGGCAATGAAAAAGGCTCCTTAGGCAGTGAGCCGTTCGGAACCTTTTTCGTCGTAATGTTTGCATTATAGCATGGAGATTTCTTAGAAGTCAATGATCACCTTATCCTACTTAATTAAGGTTCCAGCTTCTGCCCATAAGATTTCCCCTGGCTTGCCAGAGATTCCCTAATTGTCTACAGAGAATTTGATATAATAAAAAAACTCAAAATTTAAATGCCAAAAAATAACTTTCCAACTCGTGGCCCAATAATTATCGGAACAAACGACATTAAGAGGTCGAAGGAGTTTTATATTGCAGTATTTGGAATTACAATTGAACGAGAGGATCCCGCGTACATCAGTGCTCATTTGACCGATGGAACTCATATCGAATTGGAGGCCGATTCCCCAGAGAGATTTCCTAATTGGGTAAAACACAATGTCGGAACGTACAAGAATAGTGAGTTTTTTGTACCTGATATTCAGACATTCATTGAGCTTGTCTTGAAGCATGGGGGAAGGGTGGTTGTCCCGCCCGTAGCTCGTTCGTGGGGTGGTTTTGGAGCTGAAATCACTGATCCAGATGGGAATATCATGCCAATTAGTCAGAAATAAATTTGATTTGCAATAGTTGGAGATTCCTAGCTGCGAATACCATAGATTCAGGAGAACTTTCCAAGAAAGCAACTGTTTCCATTTTGGAAATAGTTCAAACCTGCCATTAATTTCAGCAGCCACTGATTTATATGCTATACTCTCTGCATGAAAATCACCGTAGGATGCAGCATGAAATATAGAGATCTCGCAATTGAGACTGTCCATAATTTAGAAAAGCTCGGCCACACTGTTTTATTCCCCAACCTCACACATGTTGATACAGATGGCGACAATGCCTTAACACCCGAAATTATAAAACGATTCGCAATTGAGCATTATGCCGCCATTGATGAAGCCGACGTAGTCTATTTCATCGTTCCAAATGGAATTATGGGTACAAGCTTGAAGCTCGAACTCGGCTACGCTTTCGCCAAAAACAAGACAATATACTTTTCGGAACCTACACACGATATTGCACTAGATTTTTATGCAAAGGGTTTTATTCCGCTCGGAGCGCTTGAAAAGTTCCAACTCCTCGCATAACACCCATTAGAAAATAATCGCTAATAAATAAAAAGCAGAGAAGTCATTCTCTGCTCGCACACCAATTCCAGAAAGCTTCACTAATCCGCTTCAGTAATTGATCTTCTCTCGCTGTATCCCCAAGACTACAATCGACGTGGGTAAACATTCCATCCGTACCGACTTCAAGCACAACCCATTCTCCATTCGGCCTCTGGAGCACATCGACTGCTCCGTAAGATGTGTGAAGCCCTGCCGATTGTAATGCAGCAAGAGCAATTTCGGACACACCCGTCGGCACAGTGTCAAAGTGTTCGTACACCGCACCTTTCGCATGTGCTACCCATGGAGTTGGGGCGATGTTTGAAGGGAAGTAACGGACATTGAATCCTTCGATTACACCTCCAAAGCCATATGTACGGTAAACCTTCGGTTTTTCAAGCCGTATGAACTCTTGAACCACATATGGTAGCGGACAATCATTCGGAAGTCTGTAGCCATTTGGATCAAGAAGACAATGGCCTGATGCTCCGCACGAGAGAGGATATTTCAGACACCACTCTTTGTCCTGTGTGGCTCTATCGAGGAGAAAGCGGTCTAGTGCCGCTTTGTCTGGTACGAGATGTGTTTCGGGAGTCGTCACTCCGTACTTTTGGAAACACTCCGCTAAAATTCTTTTATCCGAAGCGGCGATGATGCCACTGTGGGGAATGAAAGAATGATGTTTCGAAAGAACACTGGTAGCCGACGCTTCATCCAAGCCAAGTACATAATTACATGTCCGTGGCTCTGTCGAAATGTCGATTCCAAGGTGCCTCGCTAATCGGCTGGCATATTCTTCAAAAAGCCACGCCGCTGGGCCCATATTTAAGATGCAGGCCTGCTTGGTCAACTCAGGTCTATTAATTTTCATATTCGGTACTTTTTCTATTTTAAATATACACGAGTGGATGTATTATGCCAGTTTTCAAATATATTTTTGATCGATTTGTGGTAACAGAAATTGACATCACCACATTCTTACATTATTATGCTATTAGTAATGCTATAACAAGGATATATATGACAAATCAACGGTTAATTGATCTGAATGAAGCGGGGAATATCAATTCGTACATTTCCAAATGTTACACGGAAAAAAAGTCGGACCCAGTCAGGCATGCGATAAGGTGCAGATGGGCAATGTTGTATGTCTTGATTGTAATCTGTCTGGTTTTGGGCGCTGCCAATTTTTTTGCATGGAAGCATCTTTTTTGGTGGGCCCTGTTTGTCAGCTTGCCATTCGTAGTGTTGAGCGAAGTCCCCATTAATTCGAAATTCGGCGGCTTGATTGAGAAATTGGCCAAATATCTTAACGTTCGTCTTGAACAACTCGCGAGGATGTCGCCTGATGAATTGAATTCAAGAATTGCGGCTCGCTACGCCGAATTGTACGATCAAGATGAATTTTCGAGTGATTCATACGAAGTTCTAGAACAGATCGTCACTGATCTTGGACTGGAAGTTGAGCTAAGACGTCCAGCCTAAATCATTATAACGTTGGTATTTTGCCCCATTGCATATGCGTGCGTGGGGTTTTTTTATTTTCCCACCCTTTTGCTATACTAATCCCATGCAAATCATATCTCTCAATACATGGGGTGGCCGAGGCGGAAAGGATACATTTTTCGACTTCTTTCGAAAGTATAAGGATGTGGATGTTTTCTGTTTGCAAGAAGCATGGAACGGCGGTGAGCATATGGGAGGGAAGCTCGTTGGGAATGCTGCACTTGATAAAATTGTCTTCAGACTTGTCGATGAAGTACAAAAAATACTGCCTACGTATACATCATATTTCCGGCCACATTACGGTGACTGGTATGGACTAGCTATTTTTGTAAAAAAAGATATTAAAGTTATTGATGAAGGTGAGATTTTCGTCCATAAAGAACGTGGTTGGGCCTCGAAAGAAGATGAGGGTAATCACGCCAGAAATCTTCAGTGGATCACCATGGAGACGAGTGCAGGTTTACGAACCATTATGAATTTCCATGGTCTATGGAATGGTAAGGGTAAAGGCGACAGCGAAGATCGGCTAGTTCAATCAGATAATATTGTCAATTTTGTAAAGTCTCTTACCACTCCGGTTATTCTCTGTGGTGATTTTAATTTACGCCCTGACACTAAAAGCCTTGCAAAGATCGAGGAGCTTGGGTTGAGGAATTTAATTAAAGAATATGGCATCACCTCAACAAGGACGAGTATGTACACTAAACCAGAAAAATTCGCAGACTATACTTTCGTAAGCAAGGAAGTGAATGTTGTCGATTTTAAAATCTTGCCGGAAGAAGTGTCGGATCATGCTGCGATGTTTATTGACCTTGCGTGAAACTGTATTAATAGTTAAAATAGTTACATGCAATTATCTGTAATTCATTTAGAAGAACGTGGTGGAAGAGGGCGAAATAAGTCCGCATAAATATTTTTGTGCGTATTTATTTATTACATCGCATAAACACCAACTTATGAAACAATCCTTTAAAAAAATATATAAATTATCTAATAATTCTCTGGTCCGAAATGGTTTTACGCTCATTGAATTGCTTGTAGTTATCGCAATAATCGGTGTCTTGGCTTCAATTGTTATTGCAGCACTATCTTCATCAAGAGTAAGTGCTCGTGATGCAGAACGGGTGTCGGATATCAGACAGATTCGATATGCACTTGAATTGTACCGTAGTGATTTTAATGCATATCCGTCTTGCCTCATTGCAGGTGGAAGTTGCACTACGGTTCTACAAAATGCCAAATATATGTCGGCAGTACCGAAAGATCCTTTGACTGGTTTATCATATAGTTACGCTGGGCTTGGTTCGGGAGCAATTTGTAGTAGTTATCATCTCGGATCTTCACTCGAGGATAAACATAATAAAGCATTGCAAACAGGTATCGATTCGTCACCTCAAGGAACGTGTACAGGTAGTGCGGCCGACTTCTCTGGTTTGTCTTTTGTGGCTGGCGGACAGCTCTGCAACACTACTGCAGGTACCGCTCAACCTACCAATGCGGCGAATGGTGAGTCGTGTTATGACGTTGGGCCTCAATAGGATTATTTAAAAGTGATATACTATTACCATGGAAAATAACACAAATACAGTTTCTACATCTGACGCTTCAGTTCCAAGTTATCATGAGATTTTTGCTGAGATCGGCCGACAGTTTCAAGCGCGAAAGGCTTTGCTCTTCAAGCGAGTTTTGTTAATCACGTGGCCAGTTTTGCTATTTTTAATTGGTGGATATTTTATGAAGAACTCTTCATTTTATAGCACACTCACTGATCCGCAGCGTTTGGAATTCGCTTGGGTTGTCGGCGTGTATGTTGTTTTGGCTATGCTATATACTGCAATTGTTAGCTTCGTCTTTACCATTGAGAAACAGATTTGGCTTGATTCTTTTTTTGATAAGAAAAACCTCACATCAAAGCAAAGTTGGAAGATAGCAGGCCGACTCTTTTGGCCAGCTTTATGGTTCCGCATCAGACTATGGTTTCGTTATTTCGCTATTCCATCGCTTGTCGTACTCGTGACGATTTTTATAACCATTAAATCTGCATTTCTTACGACCACCACTTCGAGCCACTATGATGTGGTACTTGTCAGTTCGGTAGTTGCTCTTGTTGTTTTCTGTATCGCACTCATAATTTATGGATATTATATTCGCACCAAGCTTCGATATGGTTGGTTCGTTTTCCTTGATACATGGGGAGTGACTGATCCTTTCGGCACTGCAATTGAAGAAATGAATAAGCTCAATGAAGTGAGCCGTTCCGAAACGTTCAAAAAATCCCTCGTTGCAGCCATAGGTACTGATACTGTACGTGGTGTGGTGAATGTAGCGATTGGGGCAATGATGCGAGTGATATCGGGGCTCGGCGGTGCGGGCGGGAAAATGCTCGGTGGTCTCGTTAATGTATACACTCGAGAACTCAATCGACAGGTGACTGATCTTGCGAATATTTCAGCACAATATGTCTTGTACCGTTTCGCTCACAAGCAAGTCTATGGAACTGAACAGGAAGTGAATGAGAATATTTATAAATTGGGAGAGTAGTAAAAATAAAAAAACTCGCCGAAGCGAGTGTTGGGGGGGGGCAAAGTGGTCAGGAGACTTTCGGCAGTTTCCATTTCCGTTCTTTGCCGATGATGAGCAGGGGATTGAGTGACATTTGCAGTTCATTCAGCCTCCTGAGAATTTTTCGAATTTCCCTTTCCCAATCAGCACGTTCGGCGGCTTCTTTGAGTGGTCCGTATGGTACTAATTGATTCACGGGGATTTTCATTATCACGCCTGTGAATCCATGTTCGTAGCCACAGCCGGTCGCATTGCATTTAAATTGTCCAATGTCCGTATTAAATAAAATGTTGTCGTGGTCGCCACATCCAGCGCAGACCTTTGGATAGTTTGGAACAGAGAAATTCACGTGAGCACATCCATCATTGTCGCACGGAATTTTCACAACCCCAACTACTTTGCCGTTTAGACCGTTGGGGAAGTCGATGTCGTATTTGGTGGTGACCTCGAGACCTACGTGCAGTCCATTTTTTTTCTTATCTTTTTTAGGTGCTTTTTTCGCTTTCATTATTCCTCATTTGTTTTTTGGTTTCGGATTCTACAATAATTACTAAATATAACCTACTTGATTATATTGATATTGTCAATAAAAAACCCCGACTAACGGGGTTGTGAAATGAGGGCTAAATCTGCGCTTTATTGCCGTTCCAAATGTATTGATAACAAAAGGTCCAGACCAAGACACCAAGCCAGCCGACGATATATAGCGCTGTGCTTACGAGAAAGCCGATTCCACCGGATAGCACAAGAGTTATGGCTACGACGAGCGCCAAAAGCCCTGTTGCATACGCTTCACCATACGGGTCATAACAAGCGAAGGTTTGATTTAAGCTCGGAATCTGCCATTTACCAAGCTCTGCTGTAATAATTCCAGCAACAATAAGACCGATCAGGATCGTAGAAATTGTAACAAATTTCTTCATAGGAAGAGAGAGAGGTTATTTTCAGTGTAAGTTAAAGGTTCAATTGCTGAGCATAAATTAGCACAGAAAAAAGGCTGTGTAAATAGTTTTTTGATTTTAATCCCTCTGCCAACTTACCGGAATAACACTTTCTACTTTGCCACTTGCTTCATCGAATTCAATGACAGTATCTTTGACTGTCCACGCACTATCGATGCCAATAGCATTTCTAAAGAGCTCGGTCGTTTCAAGCTTCATTTTCATTGCTTCTTGTGATATTTGCAGTATTTGATCAACGGTAAATTTACCAGATTCAATTAAATATCTATTAAAATCTTTTCCCGCCACACCTTCCATTTTTTTGGTTAATAAATAGCCACCGTTTTGTTTTCGTGCCTCCTTTTCAGAAATTAAGCCTACCGGTTCAACCGTGTGCAAACCGGCTTTTTTTGCTGATATAAGTATTGAGAACTCCTTTCTTGCTTCTCCGGTTTTATTGAGCTCGATTTTCTTTGCAATTATTTCTGTAGTATCATTCATTTTAAATACTACAATGCCAGTTGAAGTCTCACCCTTCCTTGTTAAATACTCCATAGGGTCATGCACAAAATCTTGTGGAAGCATTTTTGAATACTCTTGGCGTACGCGGATGATGTAATTTTCTGAATCCAAGTTAATATTTCCTGAAGGTTCGTGATAGAGCTGCTCCTGTAACCAATAATGTCTCGATATTGCCTGTTTAATCATCATAAAATTAAATTGTTCTCGAGGACTTGTGGGCCGAGCAATGTGTCGAATTTTTCCCGTTACTTTATCAAGGATTAGTCCCTCTGCGGAGTGTTCGGTTTTGGCATTGTTCTCAATAATTTCGACTTCAATTTGTGCATTTTCTTGAAGTCCTTTTACACGGAGATTCGCATTTGGTGCTGAAAGCAGTCGTATTCTTTTTTCTATTTCATCCGCATCAAAACCCATCGTCCGCATAATATCTTCGGGAATTGTGCCTGTATATCCAGTATCATAGAAAAAAGGATCAGTATCATGGCTAATACTTTCTTGAGTTAGAAACTGGCGTTTTGTCTCATGGCTTAGATTATCTCTAAAATAGCTTGGATATACAGTGTATTGAGGGTGTATCTCTATTATTTCGCCTGTTTCTCGAAGCTTCCTTCTTCCTTCAAGACCCATTTTCCTTCTGCGGGCAACGTCTTGGGCCCGTCTACCAATGTGTGCGTATATACCATCTCGGCCAAGATATACTTCCAGTGGGCGTCTACCCGTCTCTCGAAATTCATCAAATTCTTTATAAAGCTTGTCGTATAATGGTATTTCTAAATCTAAAGTACTGGCAAATAGATGAAAGCCCTCAGAAAGCATATCGTCGATATTTTTTTGTAATTCGGTAAACTGCGGAGAGAGATTGATGTCCCCACTAATGCTTTGTACTAAATATCGTGCAACAAAGAATCTTACATTGTCTACGAGTGCAGTCATTTTAATCTCAGACTCTTGTGGGTGCAGTAAAGCCTTTTTATCATCGTCTCTGATTCTTGGGTTTGACGAAATAGTTATTAGAAATTGTTCGTACGCAGTAGCTATTTGTAGGTTAATTTGTGGCAATAATTGACCGTATTTTTCTACATCAAATCCTGATTGGCCAAGTTCGGCGAGTGCAGAAGCGTCTCCGTGTATTGCGCGGGCAATCGTCGTTGAGAGCCGTGCTTGTTCCGCAGTAAAGCGCCAAGGATGATTTTCATATGGGTCAGAATCGGTAAATCCTTCATTGTAACTTCTACCGCCATAATCGACGCTATCAGTTTTATCTTCGAGTTTGGCATAGTATTTTCCTACGGTACTTTTTGCGATGAGACTAACGCCAGCCACCCACGGTTCATTTCTCCAGACGGTGCTTTTTTTGCCAGCTTCAGCTAAAAAATGACTGGCAACAAAAAAATGTTCAACAGCTTTGGTAATATTAACTCCTGCCCATGGTTCCGTGTAATATGCAGAAAGGTTTTCAAAGAAATAATTTGCTAAATCAAAATCCTCAGCAAGTTTTGAAGATATTATTTCACGCGATTTAGCAAAGGTTAGAGGAAGGACTTTCTCGGCATTAGTGCCAAGACCTGCGATTAAGTCTACACCCGCATTACTCGTTAACGAAGCAGCCTTAGTGCGGTCAAGTTCACGGACGAGCTCATGAGCACCGTTAATCGAATTGTTTATCCGCTCTATTGTATTGTAGTCGCCCTTTACATATGCAATTGAAAGTGCATTTCGCAATAATGTATGCACCCGTTCTTGTAGCTCTGGATTCGGTTTAATCTCACGGACTGTTATGGTTTCACCAGCGCCAAGCTCGTCATCGACATTATCTTGAATTTCGTCTAGTTCTTCACTTGAAATTCCTTTAATGTTTCCAATATTCCACTCTTTTTTGCTAATGTTTGAAACTTTTTTTGTTGTTACTGCTTCATTAACAAAAGCCTTAGTGATTTCGATGGAGGCAGGTGAGTAGGTCCACGTGTTGACACAATATTCAAGCCACTTTTCTTGGTCAGCTTGATTCGGGAAAAAAGCCAAACCACTTTTTGAGAAGTCACATGTACTCCATGCTATTGATTCGCTTGTATCAAATCGAGCTTGTGGGGTAATACCTTTTGACAAAAATTGTCTTGATTGAACTGTGAACAGCACCTGCTGATCTCGGGTCATTTCATTGAACTGATCGATAAAAGATAGAGGCTTGCGATCAAATTTGAAAGATGCGCTCATAATCTCAAGGCTGTTATTTACAAGAGATGTGTCATGAGATGTTTCCATCCATTTTTTGAATTTTGCATCAGGTTCGTATATGACAAAACCTTTTTCGTTTCTTTCGCCGGTATTGTGTGCATAGGGACGACCGAATATATGTTCTAGTTCAGCGTCTGCATCTAAGCCACGTGATCGAATATCTACAACAAGTTGCTTGATGCATTCCAAACTTTCAGATGATAGCTTGATTCCAACATTGTCGTAAGTCCATATACTGTCAATAATAGTAGTTGCTTGCCAATGTTCGTTGACCCCATTTTTAATTATCGCGTGGAGATTTTCTACGTTACCGACAAAATTATTACCAACTTTATTAGCCAAACTACTAAGTACGAAACAGCTTGTCGTGATATTGTCGGCATCAAAACTTTGGTTTATCGCCATTTCACCATCTTCATCATATTTAATTTTAGACCTGACTACATCGAGGATTAGTGTGGATGCTTTTTTAAATTCTTCGGGGGTATAACAATTAGCCGCCCAGTGATTGTTGAGCGACTTAAAGACTGCTTGTGCAATGATTTCGCGATAATGATTTTCTTTAGAAATATTTGAGATTTTTTCAGTGATCTCTGAAATGATGTTTTCATTATCCTCGCGGTGCCTTCCTTCAAGGATAGTTTTGAGTATGCTGTCTTCGGGTAGGCCAAATTTAACAAGATCTATTCTATTACGTACCAGCTTCTCTGGTGCTGAGGGATTAAATTGATCGGGTCTTTCAGACATATAGAATTGATGTGTGTGTAATATGATAATCATAGCAGAGTAGCTCAATTAATCAATCGTCAAATGATTTTTGTAAAAGAAAAAGCTCACCACGGAGGTGAGCTGTGTGTAATCAATCCAACTTGATACCGTCAAAAAGACCGGCAAGTGGAGTTCCGAAACCTGTTGCCGAAGCACTCGGCTTCGGTTGAGGTGCCGGCTTTTGGACCGGTGCTTTGTTATGCGGTGCGGGGACAAAACTTTTCGCTGGCCCTTCCTGAGGTTCCGCAACTGCAGGCACTGCATAGCGATGCTCGAGCCAGAATAATGCTCCATTGAGGACACCGCTAACCGCAACTGCGGTGTTGAATGCCATGAACTTCTTTCCAGTAGTTCCTTGGCAATATGCCCTGAGAGCGTGCTGACGTTGTTCGCGACCATACGCTGCAGTGGCTTGCTTCAACAGAATTTCGTGAACCTTCGCGGGACTATTCTCCTTGAGAAGTTCGTCCACAAAGGCCACAATGAATTCTGCGCTACCCGCCGAACCTACGCGTGTAATGAGTGGAGTTAGCGCACTTCGCTTCTCTGCCTGCTCACGAGTGTGTTGGGCGATTGCAGATTCTGATTCCGCAATGAGTCCTTGGCTACGCACCGTCCAAGCATTGACGCTTTGGGTGTCACGTAGCATAGAGTAAGCATCACCAAGGTCAAAGAAACGTTGGGTGAGATTCCCGTTCCATCCTACGGCGCCTTGATATGCAAAGTGAGCTTTGTTGAGTCTTACGAGCTCGTGGCTCGCAATAACTTTCGCAGCATCGAACTCTGCTTTCGTGGCGGCCGCTGTACGGAACTTCGCGAGTTGCTGCACCGCGACGGTGTTTGCAGTTTCGGCTTCGCCACGAACTCTGAACCACCGCGCCTCAAACGCCGGCACGCCGTAGTAGCTGAAATCTTTCGCTGCTACGGTGCCGAAAGCGATCAGGGGTGTCGATGTTACGGCACATGCTCCGTAGACCGTTTCGGTCACAGGGGCGATCGCTGAATGTTCGTCGGCTAAGTTCGGCAGTGTGATTGAAGGGAACACACCAGCCGTGAGCCATGTATTCCAAGTGACCTCGTTGAGGTAGCTTGTGATATTTGCCTTCAGTGCTGGAATGTCCGTGTTCAAAAAACACCTTCCGTACTGTGTGCCGACACCAACCGCAACCACCCTGCCACTCGGCAGAATAACTCCCGCATCGGGGAGATTGCGCCAGAGTCCATCTGGCGCAACTGCACTAGCGACGAAGATTTTTGGTACTTCGTTCTCGCGGTAAATGACGGTAAAGTCTTGACCGCAAACGCTGATGGTGGATGGATTTTCTGTCTCCACCTTGGTAACAGCTTGCGTATCAAGTTTAGGAAGCAATAACGCTCCCATGTTCTTGATATCTTTGAGGCAACTGATACCGCCGAGGGCATTCATAATGAATGCCGCCATTGCTTCGATTGTGAGTACGGGGAACACTTGTGCCCCCGCCCTCGCATTGAGCTGTCGGGCTCTGTTTTGTCGAGCCCGATTAGCCTCAATTATCTGATTCATTTCCATATTTCCGATTCCTTTCCTCGCCATATGGCGATATTTGAAACTCTTCGAGTGACCATTCGAATACCGTATGCGGTTCGAATCGTCACTCGATAAAGTCCAGTACCGCAAATTAATGGGTACTGGGTGAACCTAATTTTTGCTTAGGTTAGAGCATTTTTCCTGCGAGCCACTGGGCAAAGAGCCGAGGAGCATCAGGATGATCCGGCGTCGCTTCATTTACTTCAGCGATTTTTTGACCGTTGAAAACGGTCTGTGATGTGGACATGCACACATCGCTCTGGGGGTCGTAATAGGGATTGATCCCCGAGACGACTTTCACCAGCTGAGGTGCGATCTCTACGAACCACGCGGGTTTTACTACGGTGGCCATTTGGACGAGGTTGAGGGTTCTCTTTCCGAACCTCGTCGGGATCTCCAGATCGAAGGGGATACCCACAATCCAGTTGACACCAAATGTATTGACAACCGACTCGCGAGCAAGCTCGCGTGTGACGTCGCCATTAATCCACTGGCCATAATTGCCTCGGTAGAGGTGATTGACCATTCCGGCACAGACTGCCTTCAGGATTTTATCCCGATCGCCGGTCGATTCGAAAGCGTGGACCTTGCCACGCAGTGCATCGGCGATAAGCCGTCGTTTGTCAAGGGCTTGGAAGTAGCCTTTCACAAAAATGCCGTTTTCGTGCATCTGGTTTTTATTCATGCGGTTAGCCGCTTTCCAGACGGCCAACTGAGCCATGAGGTCAGAGGAGTCTTCGCCCAGTGCTAACCTTTTCCAAGCGGGTTCCTCGTACTGGCTTTTTGATCTTGTAGTGATTCCGCCCTGTTCGAGGATAGCCACGATCGTGATTACGTCGTCGACAACCCGGAAGCGATCTGTACTGGACCCCTTTTGTCAGACACTAATCCTGTATCAGTAATACTAGACTTTTAATAATTTTTGCGCAAATTGCACAGGTGACATTTTCAGTGCCGAGTGTATTCGAGTATTGTTGT
>CAITNV010000049.1 GCA_903893855.1 Candidatus Tayloriibacteriota bacterium | reverse complement strand
TAGCCTCGAGCAATAACGAAAATAATTATAATAATCAGAATATAGCTAATGTAGCGAATGATTGTATTGATCGAATACTGAATTGGACTCAGTATAAGCGCATACTTTTTAACGCTCTTAGTCATAAGAGCGATACGGCTCTCTGCGAATACTTTCTTTACTTCAAGTGTGCCAGCACCTGAAGTAACGATACCTCCCGCAAAGACTTCATCCCCTGGCTTGCGTAAAAATACCGTCGATTCACCTGTGATAAGCGCTTCGTTTATTTCAAAACCATGTGATGTGAGCAGTGTACCATCGCAAGGAATTTGATCTCCTGTAGAAAGCTTGATGATATCCCCCACTGTCACCGCTTCGACGAGAATGATCTCTTCGCCACCAGCGGGTATTTCTCCACCTGCAGATTCCTTATCACCTGCGCGTTTTATTCTCACGACTCGCGGAGCCGCAAGTAATTGAAGTCGCTCAAGCGCCACCCAAGAATTTATCTCTTGAAAGCAACCAATTCCGATATTAAGTATCGTGATAAAACCCAGAAAAACCCCCTCTTGTGTGTCCCCGAAAAAAGTAAGAAGAATAACCACCGCTGTAACAATAGCGTTAATCAATAGAAAGGTATTACGCGATATGATCGCGACAATAGCTTGAAATTGACGTTTCGATATATTGAAAAACATCATACTACTAGTATAACGTTTTTCTTGAATAAACTATATTATTTCCCTATTTCTTCCCCGTCCGAGTTGAAACCTGCCCAAATGGATGAAGGTGTGCCGCAATTCCAATGGCCGCTGCAATGATAACGAGGTTTTTAATGATGTATTGTCCTTCGAGTGTTGGGACAAAGAATGATTGCCAAGTCTCACTTGGTAGAAGGACGAGTGGCCCAGCTGTCGTAATCATATGAATAAAAAGAAGTGGAATTACGATGCGCTCTGCCCCTTTAATGAGAAAGAGAATACCGATTAGACACTCAAACAAACCAAAGCAGATGATGAAAGTGCCAAAGCTCATAAACGGAATTGTCTGTTCGAACAAACGCTGCACGAGAGCACTCGCAGGACTTAGCCCAATAACCTTCAGCCAACCAAACCAAAAGAATACAATAAATAATGCCGTTCTTGCTGTCGGAATTGAAATTTTTCTAAAGAAATGGATCAGCGCTACATCGACGCTTCGCTTAGTCATTATCGTACCTTGAATAGATTATTAAGGAAATCAAATATTCCTCCACCAGCACTTACCTGACTCTGTTGTGTTGCTGGATTAATCTTTGGTCGTGCCTGCATCATTGGTCGAGTCCCACCCTGATCTCCGCCCATCATACGAGTAGATGATGCTCGATCCATCATCGGCTTATATAGTGTGATATCACGAACATTCTTTGCGACTACATGCCCTACCGATGAATCACTAATATTTCCCTGAACGCCGACAATATCACCAACGGTGATCGGTGTAGCTGATGCGTTTGTTGCATCAACAGTGAAAACCAAACCCCAAGTCTTTATCGTGAGCGTGTGTCCATCTACTGAAGAAAGTGTTCCTCGAAGTGTAATGTGACCATTCTCGTCAATAGCTACAACTGGACGCATCATGTTTGGCACTTGTTGCTGACCATCTCGTTGGTCACCCTGCTGTCCGTCTGACTGCGGTAACTTTGTTCCCGCTGGAGGATTCATGTGTGGCGCTGTACTACTCGACATCATATTGCGGCGTGGTTCACGATTCCCATCAAAGCCCACAGAACTTGAGGCTGAATCAGGGCGCCCCATCATTCCACCATCACGACCAGCAGGTCGAAATCCTCGATCGCCACCCTGTGGAGGCATTGTAGGTCGGCCCTGACCTGATGAACTAGTTGCGGTCTGCGCGTGACCTGTCGTAGTAATACTTCCCACGACTGCTATTACAAAAGCAACTACAAATGCTTGACTAATTGATTTTATATTCATGAATCAATAATTTAAAATAATAATTGCTACTATTTTACCATGAAATTAATAAAGTGCTCCACCTGTTTATCATAGCCATATTCTTGGCCACAAACTGAATCAAATCTTGCAAGGCCACAATAGAGAATTACCCCAACTCGATATGAATTTGATTTAATTGGCACATTAATATGCCAAATATGTGGATCGGCATTGTATATCCCATTATCGCTCCAAATTCCTATATTATTGTTGTCGTAGAGTCTTACTTGTACATTAAAACCTTTTAAATTATCTGCGAATGAACCATTTCCATCAAACGCTTCGACGTTAAGACTCATAGTGTCTCCGACTGAATAACTGTCTTTCATTCCAAACACAGACCCGATACGATACATAGTAGTCTCCCTCTGAGGTAATGGCGCTGGCGAATCAATAGCAAAAACGTCGCTCGTATACACATTCTGTGAATTAGCATCGAAGACTTTAACAATATACTGACTGGGGTATACCGTAAGATTATCAGGAATAGTATAGTCAAACTCAGCACTCTTGGTTACGTTATCATCCTGCTGTTGTCGTCCATATATAACCATAGACCTTGTCTCATCCTTAACATTATAAAGTTGAACGCTTATCGCATCGACAAGCTCTGGGTCCCATTTGATTTTAATTGTGTCTTTAAGAAGATAGGTGTCGCCCAGTTTTGGAGAACTGATAACAGGAAGTCCAGTCTGTTCATTAATATTATTAACGTTTATATACGGCGCTCCTTCGGGCGGTACTGATTCACTCGAAAATGGTGGTGGCGTAGTTGGGACATTAGTAGATGTGCTTACCGTATCTGAAACACTTGGGGTATTTGATGGGGTCAGCGTATGTTCCACAAAAGGAACATACGTAATGGTAGGCGCAGTATATTCACGCGTACCTGTCAGCCAAGATTGCATACTTACAACCACAACTAATACCACGACCGCTACTGTTAATAATGATAAAACGATCACGATTAATTTCTCTTGTGAAGATTGTTTCATATGATGTACTAAGCTAGTGTCGTAGGAGTCGTAGAGGTCGCAACAACAGGAGCATTTGGCTGTGCCACAGGCTGTAGCATTTGTTTTGAAGCCTTGTAGACGTTATTGAACAAATATATCAAGATTAGGTACACGAGAACTTTAGATAAAATTGATTCCACAGTTCTTATGGTAGGTAGACTGAATAGATCGCCAATAAGGTCCAGAGCTGTAACAATTCCTAAATACCAATATGAAACCACAATTGTCTTTGGGTTTCTATTTTTAAACAATGAAGCAATAACAAACAATAATACGGAAATCGCAAAAATAACAGCAGTGTAGGTAACAACTGCCACATACGCTGGAGCGGCTGGATTTGCTGAAGCTAGTGCAAGAACCAAAAACAGAAAAAATACAGCTGAGATAACCCCAAGTACTCTAAAATTCCTCTTTGCAATATTCCAATAATCTTTTTGCATATAAAATAAATTATGTAGTAATGTTATAAGTATAGCAATAAAAAAGCCGCAGAGCTATGCTATGCGGTACTGTTTCTGCATGACCTCAGGCTAATCTTTAACCCGAGGGTACATGAGTGCACCAACCACAAGGAGGGTGACGAGACCGATAAGTCCCCAAAACATACTCCCCGCTTTCGGAGAAAATATCATGGAGACAAAGTATATTGCAGGTACGATTACCAGAACGCCACACACCGTAAAGGTAATCAGCGAACGGTGAACCCAACCGATGCCACGAATTTTAACCCTACCAACCTGTTGCTGTAATTTGGTTAAGCGATGAGAGAGTACAAGCGTAGACAACGCCTCCAATCGTTCACCCACGACATCATCTACTTTTTGTGAGTCGCCTTCATACAGATTGGGATACCTTTCAAGGGTACCTTTAATTCCTTGTTCGGTTGCAACAAAAGCATTTTCTAAATGCATAATTTCTTGTTGTCCGCCGAGCCTTGCGATCTGCTCGAGTAACTCTTGATTCTGGGGCTTATTTCGCCACCTTTGTTGGACATTCATATTTCATGTTTTTTAATTGTCAAAAACGATCTCCCCACCTTTAAATACGAAGGGTTGGTATCATTGAATATATGGCTAACAAAAAGAAGCACCTGTCGGATCAGGAGAGATTTTGTATCGAAAAAATGCTTGGAGTTGGAGATAGT
>CAITNV010000048.1 GCA_903893855.1 Candidatus Tayloriibacteriota bacterium | reverse complement strand
TGCAACCTCAACTATTACAGAAAGTGTGCTTTTATATGCACATAGTGGACTTTCTCATATCCTCCACTGGACTATCATATCTGCCATAGTCGCTTCGGTTTGGGCTCCATTCCTCATTTACCTTCTCTATAAATACAAGATAGTAAAAGGCCAAAAAGTGGAACTTTTACGAGTGCATAATGGTAATGGCCGTCAAGATGGGGATCGCAAAGCAGGTACACCAATTATGGGAGGACTTCTCGTAATTGTGACCGTTGCAGTACTTACAATATTCTGGAATTGGGATCGACAATACACTTGGGTGCCCATTGGTGTGATGCTCTTCTCTGCACTACTTGGTGGTATCGACGACCTTATGAACATCTTTGGTCATGAGCGACGCTCACGAAAGATTGCGCATGTACTCAATCTCATTCGAGTACATAAGGACCTTAAAATGCGATTATGGTATATCATCACATTGCCATGGGCTTTGTTTAAACGAACCTCTCTCTGGATTGGCTCTCACCCTGGTAAAGGAGTGCAGGTACACGAGAAATTAATCCTTCAATTCATCGCTGGTGCAGTTGCTGCATGGTGGATATATTGGAAGCTCGGTGTGGAATGGCACTACATAGTGATTCCATTCCTTGGTGTACTTAAATTCGGCTGGCTCATCATCCCTCTTTTCATTTTCATTGTTATGTTCACTGCTAACGCTGTGAACATTGCCGATGGAATGGATGGGCTTGCTGGAGGAATGCTTATTATCACTTTCGGCGCACTCACACTCTTAAGCTGGATTAGTGGTTATGCTGAGCTTGCTATCGTCAATGCAGTAACTATGGGTGCACTTATCCCCTATACATATTTCAACATCAAGCCTGCTCGCTTCCAAATGGGCGACGTAGGGTCACTCGGTCTTGGCGCTCTCCTCGCTATGAATGCTCTAGCGATCGGATCACTTGGTTCACTCTTCTTTATTGGCTTCATGTTCTACATCGAAGCGATCACCGTTGTAATCCAACTCTTCGGGCGATATTTCCTCGGTCGAAGAATATTCAAGATGGCTCCACTACACCACCACTTTGAGCTAGGTGGTTGGAGCGAAGAGAAGACAATCATGCGCTTTTGGATTATTCACCTCGCTTTCGTTATCTGTGGCGTTTGGGTTGCACTGCACTAATTGTTATGAAATCAAATCACTCATACTTACATTGGGATACTAAGAATATTGCCGATAGTCTATTGGAATCAAAAGACATTGATGCGCTCTATGATAAAGGGTATGTATTTACACGCTTAGGTAAAGGAATGCTTCAACAGACTCGCAGCGTGCGAATTAATTTAAAAAAATTCTCACCCACAAGTGAAAACCGCCGAATACTTCGCAAGGTTGCAGGATTACGCTGTGTAAAAAGCCCGCTCCCACTGGCCGACTATCATTGGTCTCTTGGTAAACTCGCAAAAGACTTCTACGATACAAAATTCCACCACGGTATTATGAGCGCAGCTAAAGTCAAAGCAATGCTCACCGATCCAAAAGAAAGTAATTTCAATACTCTTCTCACGTTCTACTACAAATCGCCGGATGTTACTATGGAAACAGAAGAGAAAAAAGAAATAAAAGTCGGCTATGCAATTTGCTACAGCGACGATACGATGCTCCATTATTGTTACCCTTTCTATGATATCAGTCTTGTCGAAGCACATAACATTCCTCGTGATATCGGCCTTGGGATGATGTTACATGTCATCACTATGGCATGTGATGAGCACCTCTCGTATATATATCTTGGATCGCTTCAAAGACCAACAGACACTTACAAACTTCAATTCGATGGACTTGAGTGGTACAACGGTGACAGTGATGGCGTGTCAAAGCACCAATGGTCAAACGATATCGACCTCGTTAAGAAAATTCTGCTATAATACCGCAATGACTGATACCCCAAAAATCGCCCAAGCGGAATCCCGCAAAAGTATTCATATTGTTGGTATATGTGGCGTTGCTACGAGTGCTCTTGCTATTGCATTTCATAAGAAAGGCTATTTCGTCACTGGTAGTGATAAAGGCTTTTATCCACCCGTCTCTACTGCGCTTGAAGACGTACACATACCCTTCTACGCTGGCTGGCATCCAGAGAAAATCACCGAGCTACACCACACCAGTCCCAAAAGCCTTCCTGACTTTATTGTCGCTGGAGGTTCAGGGACTAGCCTGTCTAATCCTGAAATCATATTCGCGAAAGAGCACAGCGTAAAAATCCTCTCTTTCGCTCAAGCGCTCGGAGAATTCTTTATCAAAAAGAATTCCATCGTAACCGTCGGTACATGGGGCAAGACCACTACTTCGGCCATCCTTTCGTATATTTTCTTGCAAGCAAATATGCACCCGAGTTATTTCACCGGAGGTCTCTCTCTGTCTCACGATACCGGTGCGCTCTCTGATTCAGATTGGAGTATTGTTGAAGGAGATGAATATCAAGCGGCTATATGGGATCGGCAACCAAAATTCGCATACTATGCACCAACACATCTCCTTTTAACTTCGGTCTCTTGGGATCATGCGGACCTTTATCCTACTGAGAAAGCGTATTTTGATACCTTTGAAAAACTCGTTGCGAAGATCCCACATACAGGCGTCATCGTGTATTGTACGGACGATGCTGGAGCTGTGACGACAATAGCGAAAATGCACCCTCTTTGCCCTACACTTACTTACGGAAAAAAGGTCACGACAGAACCTCAGCCCAATTACTATTACCACAACATATCTCACACTAAGCAAGGCATATCTTTCTCAATAACTCACAACAACGAAACGTTCGAGCTATATTCACCAATGCTCGGTATTTACAATGCCGACAATATTACCGGCTGTTTCGCTATGGCACACCAAGCGGGCATAACAC
>CAITNV010000047.1 GCA_903893855.1 Candidatus Tayloriibacteriota bacterium | reverse complement strand
TGGGTTCTTATCTACTTGTAAGTTTATAATGAGAATATACTAGCATAGGGCTATAACATTTGCAATATTATAGGTCGAGTTTACGCATATAATCAGCCAATTCATTCAAAGGAACGCTGTTTTGAGCGTGAGTTTCGGTGTCGCGGACGATAACACACTTCTCGATAGCTTCTTTTTGACCCATGATAATGGTAAGAGGAATATGGTTCTTTTCAATGGTCGAAACCTGTGCTCCAAGACGGTCCTTAGCGAGGGCTTGATAAACGGGTACTTTGGCAGTTCGGAGGAGTTCAAGCACACCAAGAGAGAGAAGTTTTGATTCAAAGCCAAGCTGAACGAAAGACGCTTGTGGGCGACGAGTCTTTTTTACTTCTTTGCGAAGGTCTGGCTTATTGCCTTTGACGAGTATTGATAGACCAACACCTTGAATCTCCTTTTTCATTCCAATCTTCTTTGCGAGCCCATCATAGCGAACACCGACAGCGAGGATTTTATGTTCATCGGTTTTGTCACTTTTACCTGCATGGTCGAGATTGGTAATAGTAAATATAGTCTCGGTGCAATACTGTCGATTACCAATGAGATTGTTGTTAATTCGATAGGGGATTTCCATCACTTCGAGGTATTCAAGTGTCTCTTTAAAATGATTGCGGCTTCCTTCAGAGAGGAAGTTCAATGACTTCGGAGCAGTTTCATTGATCTTTTTACATTTATCGTTCTGACACGTAAGAAGAACAAAAGGATCTTTCTTAAATAACTGCCGACACTCAGGATGCATATCGTTAATGTGCTTACGATAATGCGCAGTAAGGTCATGATTGAATTTATTGATAGAATCTTTATCTCCAATGCTGTTGATATCTACTGAAATATTGTTATAGCCTTCTTCACTAAGCATAATGCGTGCCATGTGAATAAGCGTCGCTTCAGCAATACTCTTACTATTACCCATGATTTCGAGATCTGCATAGCGATGATAGCGAGAAGACTCTTTTCTTCTGAAAGAATCCTTGAAATAGAGCATGATAGGTTGCGGCATGCTTTGCATATTACCTTCTGCGTACATACGAAGGAGAGCAACCTTCTCTTCAGCGTGCAAAGGAAGCTGAGCATGATCTTCTTCGTCATCAATGTAGTCGTGATCTGCGAAAGCCTTGCAACTATCTACATCTGTCTTCTTTATCTCAGGACTTTTTGTAGGCGTGAAGCCGTAATGAAGGGCTATTTCACCGATCTTGTCGAGATGTTCATGCTCAATGTATTTATTATTCTGAATTTTGCGGATTTTATCGTCATCTTTCTTCATCTGGCGATTCTTGTCGGCTGCGGCACGAGCGGCGGCTTTTGTTGAGAACTGCTTCTGGGCAGCCTTTGACATCGGCTGTGCATTTTTTGGAGCTGGTTGTGCGTAGGGATTTTTCATATTATTGAGGTTCATTGGTATCTCGTCCTGGTAAAACTGACAAAGTCGAGAACGGCAACAGACGAAGCATTGGTCGGCCGACGACGAGGTCGCGAGAGACTAAGCCCCAGATGCGTGAATCAGAGCTTTGATTGCGATTGTCACCCATGACGAAATATTGATTAGCTCCTATCGTGGTGGTAGAAGTATCGTATGAATGGTGATCTGCTTCGATATATGGTTCATTAAGCGTGACGCCTTTTGGGGTGGTTGAGCTGTATATTGTGACGACACCGCTATTAATTGAGACCGTATCTCCCGGTAGACCAATCACTCGCTTGATAAAATACATGCTCGTATCGAGCGGGTACTTGATAATAACAACATCTCCACGACGAGGATTGCTAAAATCGTAGGTAAATTGATCGACAATGAGGTATTGTCCGGAATCGAATGTGGGATACATCGATAGACCAGATACAACAAAAGGTTCGGCAATAAATATTCTAATAGGTACAACGATAATAAGTGCAATTGCGACAAAGACTAAAATTTCTTTAAAGAAATTGGTCTGCCCTGGGACGAGAATGATTTGCTTTTCTTCAGGATTCATTTTTGGTGTTAGAACTTTTTATAAATTATAAAATGTTTGCACTTTTTTCAAAAACGCTTTCATGTCCCTAAATTGTAGTACCAAAATCTGTTTGACACAAGATTGCTATCTATTGCAGAACGCTGTTTTGAATTTTTTTGTTCGCAAATTCTTGTATATACTTACTTCATGACATTTATAATCGTTGGACTCGGTAATCCCGGAGAAGAATATGAAGGAACGCGGCATAATACAGGACGTATCATGCTCTATGACTATGCCAAAAGTATCGAAGCGCCGGAATTCACCACTGAGAAGAAGCTCAAAGCGCTTTTGACTAAAGGGGAAGCGCCTTCAGGGGATAAAGTGACGCTCATTGCTCCAGAGACATTTATGAATAATTCAGGTAAAGCTGTTGGATCGTTTATTGTGAAGGATGGAAAGCCTAATCTTAAGTCTGCAGAGAAGCTTATCGTCATATATGATGATTTTAATTTGCCACTTGGTTCCATTCGAGTGTCGTTTAATCGTAGTTCAGGTGGGCATAATGGTTTGGAATCAATTATCAAGTCGACGAAGACTCAAGCTTTCGTGCGTATTCGCGTCGGAGTAGCTCCAGTGAAAGCAAATGGTACCGCGAAAGTGCCTCATGGTGAGAAAGAGATTGAGAAATTTATTTTGAGCGCGTTTCGTCCAGCCGAGGCTCTCGAGCTAAAGAAAATATCAAAACGAGTCACAGGTGCGATCAATGCAGTTATTGCAGAAGGGCGAGAGAAGGCGATGAGTGTTTATAATGCTAATTAGTTTTTAATTATATTTAACTAACTAGCATAATTAATTTGTATTTTTGAGAAAACGGCATACTGTTCTGGTGAACAGTTGCCTCCCTCTCGACTGCCTTCGCAGTCTCCGAGAGTTTCTGCAAAATACAAATTAATTATGCTAGTTAGATATTCAGTATAAAAAATAAAAGGTCACAGAATGTTCTGTGACTAATTGATGATTCCTTAGCGCTTTCAATTCATTTCTTGGCCGGTAGCCGTTCGGCATAAAGCAGTGTGTCAGCTGATTGTCTGCTGTTGACGGCGGTTATCGCCTTTATGAGAAGCGGGTCACCCGGTTTGAGGTCATTCAGCTGAGTCAACGCAGTCATAAATCCGCCCGAACCGCCAGGGTTTATGTGCTTAAATTTGACAGAGTACAGTCCGGTACCGAGGACTTTTTCTGGTACCGATACTGCCGTGTCGGTGGCCTCAGCACGCCATACAGCAATCGTCAGCGTTTGACGTGAAGTGTATTCCGCTTCGGTGTCCGCCCATTTCTTGGGTGTCCTCTCGACGGCGTACAAATATGCCAGCAGGGCACAAAGAAAAGCGATCGCATAGGGTATCATACTCAGGAGTCTTTTAATCATATAAGTACTTTCATTGCTCGAACCTTGCCTTTATGGCTAATAAACGAGCGTGTTTAAGGTATTTTCCTGCTAGTTTTATAGCACAATAGTACCATATAAGTCAAGTACTTATGTGCAAAGGAGAGACTCTCGGAGACTGCGAAGAAGTCGAAGAGGTGTAAATACAAAGATACCCTGTCTGTTGAAGAGAAACTCTCGGAGACTGCGTAGGTAGTCGAGAGGTAGATGTCCGGCGATACCGTTAATTGATGAAAATAGATTTAGACAAACAGAAAGACCTTATGTGCAGAGGAGAAACTCTCGGAGACTGCGAAGGCAGTCGAGAGGGAGGCAACTGTTCACCAGAACAGTATGCCGTTTTCTCCGAAGCACATAAGGTCTTTCTGTTGTGTCGTATAACTATTTCTTAACTTCCTTGTTCACAAACGCCAACGCCATCTTCTGCTCCTTTGGATCAAAAAGGCTAATCTTGAACGTATATGTCTTACCAAGTTCGAGTGTCTTGCGAAGTTTCTCTTCTGAGCCAAACTCGCTTACATGCACAAGTCCAGCAATACCTTCTTCGATAGAAGCAAGTGCGCCGTGCTTATTGAACTTAATAACAACACCTTCAACGACTTTATCCTTCTTGTATTTTTTAGCAGCTTCAACCCAAGGATTCTCTTTAAGTGCCTTGATTGAAAGAGAGATTTTATTCTCTTTGATGTCGATGATTTTCACATTGACTTTCTGACCTACTTTGAAAAGAAGGCGAGGGTCTTCAACGAGTGACCAGTCGATTTCGCTGATATGAACGAGTCCTTCAAGACCATCTTCGATCTTAACGAATACTCCAAAGTCAACGATGCCCGTAACTGTTCCTTCGAATTGATCGCCGATCTTGTATTTACCTACGATCTTTTCTTTATCCTTTACTTCAGTACCTGTTGGGCTCTTTTCAGAGAAGATAAGTTTACCTTCCTTTGGAAGTGCAGAAATGATAGTGACTGAGATTTTCTTTCCGACAATTTTTCGGAGTTCTTCAAGGATCTTGTCCTTATCGCCATCAGTTACACGAGGATAATGTTCAGCTTTAAGCTGAGATGCAGGAAGGAAACCGTTAATTCCTTGCCACGCGATGATAAGACCACCCTTGTTAGCTTCAAGAACAGGAAGTTCAAGTGTCTTCTTTGAAGCAATAGCCTCTTCAGCTTCGCTCCAGATAAGTGCTTGTCGAGCCTCCTTGAGAGAGAGTTCGATATAACCATCCTTATTGTTGGTATCAACAACCTTTGCAGCAACAGTGTCGCCGACATTGATCTTCTTGATAATGTCACGCGCTGTGATGAATTCTTTACCATAAATAATACCTGTTCCAAGTGGAGCGAGGTCGATATAAACGGCTGATTTCTCAATATTAATAACTGGACCTTCAATGATATCGCCCTCAACTGGAGGGTTCTTCATATTCTCTACGAGCTTGCCCATGCGGCTATTCTTCTTCGCAAGTGCTTGTTCAGTTTCTTCAACTGATACTTTAGCTGGTCGCTTTACACGCTTAGCTTTCGCTGGAGCGGCTACCATGGTTGTAGTGTCCGTCACTGTCGCATCTGCTGTTGTATCTGATGCATCAGAAGCTACACCGAGCTTTTCTTTTAATTTTTTAAACATTTTCTATACGCAGACCGCTTTTTATTAATAATACTAAGGTTGCGGGGTTCCTAGCGTTCACACACTATAGTGCAAAAGGGCTGTTTTGTCGAGGTTTTAGGCTTTTTTGAGGTACGCTATCCAGAAATTGCGTTTAAATGATCTACCAGCGAATTTCGAATAATGGGTCTCTTTTTCAAGGGAAATGAGCGTAAATGCCGCGTAGGTATCGATGAAATCCTGCTTTGAGAAGACTCGCTCAGTCAGATTAAGGCCCGGCATTATATAGGTATCTTTCTCAGGGCCGGGGTGAAGCTTCAAAAGTGACTGGGCATTGGTGTCGCCATCTTTGGCAAGAGCGCGGACGAAGAAGTGCCCGCCGGTCTTGAGTGCTCGATACGCTTCCGCAAGGTATACGGCGCGTTCAGCTTCGGAGAGGGAATTGGAAGCGGTGACATCAAGAAGTAAGTCGAATGTGCCTTCTTCAAAAGGCAGTTTTTCGCCGATGCTTTGGTGAATGTAGGTCACTGAAGCGTCGAGCTTGCGTTCATGCGCTGTGGCACGAGCATTTGTAAGAGCGGTTTGGGAAATGTCGATACTGACAACGCGGTTGGTCGTGTCGAGATCCGCAATGTAGTTGGAATTCTTACCATTACCACAACCGAGGTCGAGGACGTGGAGGTTTTCAAGCGGCACTTTCTCTTCACGTCGAAGCCAACGCAAGAAATCTTTGACCGAAGTCTGCGGTGTATCGCTATTGGTGACGAGTTGTGGCTTGCGGTATTCCTTTTCCCATATGTCTTGTTGCATTACTATACGTTACCATAAACTAAGATATGCTAAAATACTCACATGGCAAAATCAGGAGACAAATTTAGTGCAGTCTGGGTATCACACTCTTCAATGGGGGATTTTATTAAATGCCCGCGTTGCTATTACCTGCACAATGTTTACAAGGATCCAAAGAATCGACGTAAGATGAATATCGTCTCTCCAGCACTCTCGCTCGGTTCTGCTGTGCATGAAGCGGTAGAGAGTCTTGCTCGATTGCCGGTGCCTGAGAGAAGTGAATTTTTCGCCGCGTCCGGACATGGAGCAGAGAAATTATTGGCAAAATACGAAGCTGCATGGGCACAATTCACCGGCAAAAAGGGTGGTTTCAAAAGTGCCGAAGAAGAAGCCGAAGCAAAAGCACGTGGTGTAGCTATGATAGAACGTGTGGCGAATAATCCGGGACCTCTTATGGAGAAGACAGTGCGCTTCGGTCAAGCCAAGCTCGATGCGGGCGGGATGCTTCCAAATTATTTTCTTTCTGCAGAAGAGAATATAATTCTTTGCGGTAAAATCGATTGGCTCGCATACAAACCGGAGGACGACAGTATCCACGTTCTTGATTTTAAAACCGGCAAAAATGAAGAGAAGACTGATTCGCTCCAGCTTCCTATTTACCTCCTACTTTTAAATGAACTTCAAAAAAGGAAAGTGACGGGTGCGAGCTATTGGTATCTTGATAAAGATGATGCACCGGTGGAGGTGGATTTACCCGATGCTAAAGAGTCATACGAGCGGGTAATAAAAGTAGCTCGAGAGGTAAAGAAGGCTCGTGATGAAAAGGTTTTTCTCTGTCCTCGTGGCGAAGCGGGATGTTTTGCGTGTCGACCATTTGAGAAAATTCTTCGAGGAGAAGCAGAATATCTTGGTGTTGGGGAATATAATCAAGACCTTTTTATGGTCGATATGTAATGGTGAAGGTGGTGCCGACTCCAGCGACACTTTCGACTTCAATTTTTCCGCGGAAATTATTCTCTACTATTTCGCGCGCTGTATGAAGGCCGATACCAGTACCTTCGTGCGTGGGTTTAGTAGTGAAGAAAGGTTTAAAGACGTGTGGTAAATATTCCTTGGGTATGCCACTGCCATTGTCGGTGACGGTGATTTTTGATGGAGCAATGTTGATATCAATAGTGCGAACCTTCTCTACACCCGCGGAAGATTCGACCTTCGGATATGATTCAATCGCATTCGCAATCAGATTTAAGAAGACTTGGTGAATATACATCGGACTCGTGTGCGTGTAGCAGGAGGCGCTACACGTAATCGTAACGGTAACATTAGCCTGCCGAGCTTTGTAGCTGAGTAGATCAACTGCAGTTTGTATTTCATGTTCTAAATCGCATTTTTTGTGTTGGAGTATTGGTATCGAAGCGTACGTTGAACTAGTAGCATCTGAAATTTTTTCGGTTTGTATGTAGCTGCGTATATTTTTTATGAATTCGGCCATTCGCCCTGATGCCGAAACTGCTTTCTTTATATGCGAAGCTGCATCATGAGCATGAGAAGAATCAATTTTTTTGTCGAGCTCTTCCACGTGTAAAGCCACTGCAGTAAGTGGGTTCATAAGATCGTGGAAAAGTCCTTCGGATAATCTACCGAATTCTGCAGACCGTTCGAGACGCGAGGCGTGTTTAATACGATATTGTTTTATTTGTTCTGCGCGTTCTAGTATTTTTGCTTCGAAGATCGCACGCTTAACCGCAAGCTCATTCTCAAGACGAGCTTTTTCTTTACCTACCTTTTTTAATTCCCGATTCGATAACCAACCGATGCTTATGATGAGGAAAAATATGATGAAGTATGCCATATATTGCTATGCATTACTGCCTATGGTGTCACTTTCTATCATATAGCCTCGCCCTGGGATATTGCGAATGAGATCATTTGGTCTTCCTGCATTAATCTTTTTTCTTAAGTTAAGAATGTGTGATTCGATGGTGTTAGAAAATGGATCACTATCAGCATTCCATACATGTTCCATGATCATCCCGCGAGAAAGAACCACGTCTTGATTGCTCATAAGATATTCAAGAAGGTTAAATTCTTTGCGAGTTAAATATATAGCCACATTGTTACGCTCAACAATCTGTTTCTCTTTATTAAGTGTTATATCGCCAATCTGAATGATCTTACCCTCAATCTTTCGAGGCCTACGAGTAATAGCCCTTACTCGCGCACGAAGCTCCTCGAAAGAAAAAGGCTTTGTAATGTAATCATCAGCACCCTTTTCGAAAGCATCTATCTTGCGATTCAACTCACCGATGACGGTAATGAAGATAATTGGTGTACTTTTACCTGCAGCACGAATCTCTTGGGTAATAATAACGCCATTTTTCTTCGGTAGGGAATAATCAAGTAGGATAGCTGAATACTCATTCGTACGGGCCGCATACGAACCTTCAGCACCATCGTGCACGACATCCACCGCATAGGACTCAGCTTCGAAACCGGTCTTTAGAAATTCACTAATATCGCGGTCGTCTTCGATAATAAGTAATTTCATGCTGGCATTATAATTGAGCGTGAGGCTAAAATCGACATCAACTGTGGACTACTTTCATATTTTCTTGATTAAAATTTTATTTCGCTCAAATAACTGTGATATAGTATAAAGATGAATCAAATAGTCGTACTTATTATGCAACATGCAGAAGAATTACTTCGTCATGGAGGGTATTGGCTTATTGCTATTGTTTCTGCAGTCGAAGCTCTTCCGCTTCTCGGTTCTATTATTCCGGGACACACTATCGTCATCCTTGGAGGATTCTTTGCTCGCCTCGGAATACTTAATATTTATCTAGTTATGCTCGCTGCAACTGTAGGTGCAATCATTGGAGACGTAACTGGGTTTTATGTTGGTAGACGCTATGGAATGGATATGCTCATTTCTTGGGGAAGATTTTTTCTTATTAAAGAAGAGCATATACAGAAAGCAAAAGCAGCCCTACATCGGCACACCGGTAAAGCTATTATATTTGGCCGTTTTAACCCAGTCACTCGTGCTTTCATTCCTTTCCTTGCAGGAGCAGGCGATGTACACGTAAGAAAGTTCTGGCTTTATGACAGTATTGGAAGCATTATCTGGGCAGTGGGTTCAGTTGGAGCTGGATATATATTCGGAGCGAGCTATTCACTCGTCGCGCATGCTATCGGTCGATTCACAGCCATGGGAGTTGTGATCGGGCTTCTCGTGGCGTTTGCATACTATTTCATTAATAAACAGCGACACATTTTCGGCAAATACGATTTCCATATTCTTGTAGTATGCCTTGCGTCGCTCTATCTATTTTTCCAGTCTATTGAAGATGTTATTTCTTCGCGACCGTTTATGGCGGCAATTGATGTTGAGGTTAATCTTCTCATGGATCGACTTCATGGAATCGGCGCAGCAGCAGTTGCTTTCTCTTCATGGATTACGACTGCTGAGGTCATTAGCTTTATTTTTAGCCCGACGACATTTGGTATCGGCGCACTGTTACTTATTGGCGGTTTCGTCCACACCAAACGTTGGCAGAATGTATACATTAGCTTAACGGCATATCCTATCGGCTTACTTTTCGATGTACTTTTAAAGAACGCTATTGCACGCGCACGACCGGTCAATATGATAGTGCCACTATCTGACTATGCTTTTCCTTCAGGACATGCTGTGGCTGCTGGTCTTTTCTTTACCCTTATTGTGTATTTCTTTACGCGATATATAAAAAGTCCTACATTACGAGAATTCTTTATTTTGGCTAATGTGCTCATGATTATTATTATTTGCCTCGCGAGAGTGTATCTCAATGTGCACTGGATGAGCGATGTTATTGCTGGTTCAATGTTCGGCGTATTTTGGGCAACGTTTTCAATACTTACGGTTCGTTATGTTGAAGGTCTTACTCGTGGTCGCGGAGCCAGAAAGATTTCGTAATAGGATAATTATTAGCGCGAATTTTTGTTGTAACTTTTCTCGGCAACGGAGATATGCTACAATCGTCCCATGATAATCACGTACATGGGAGCGGAGTTTTTTAAAGTTCAATTCGGCGACATCACGCTGGCGTTTAATCCTATTTCTAAGGATTCAAGTTTAAAGCCACTACGCTTCGGCGCTGATGTGGTGCTTGTTAGCGCATATCACCAAGATTTTAACGGTATAGATCAGGTAGCTCATGGGGATAAAACCCCCTTTAATATCAGTGGTCCGGGAGAATATGAAGTAAAAGGTGTTTTCATTAAAGGATTGCCAAGTCAGTCTGGATATGATGGCGCTAATATGAATACTATTTATACGGTTTCGCTTGAGAATATGAATATTTGTTTCCTTGGAGCGCTTAATGTCGCGGAATTACCTGCAGCTACCGTGGAAGCTCTTGATGAGATCGATATACTCTTCGTGCCAATTGGTGGGGAAGGTGTGCTCGAACCAGCGAAAGCTTACAAGCTTGCAGTGTCGCTTGAGCCGAAGCTCATTATCCCAATGCATTATGGAGATATTGGTTCAAAGGATGCACTCAAGGCATTTCTTAAAGAAGCCGGTGAGAACCCTAGCCCTGTAGCTAAGTTGACGCTGAAGAAAAAGGACCTCGAAGGTAAAGAAGCTGATGTTGTGGTTCTTGAATCAAGCAGAGAGTAGTGGTACAATTTCCACATGTTCGAAAAACTAGAACAACTTCGCGCAAAGCCTCCACATATCAAGAAGCACATTGCTTTTTGGACATCTGGTGGTATTACCGCTATCATTTTGGTTTTTTGGGTTACATCTCTCAATATCACACTTAAGAATCAGGCTATTGCAGCACTCGACGGGGATGTATATGTAAGTTCTGATAATGAAATTGTCGGAAGCCCTGTGAAGTCTGCTCCTTCACCGATATCTTCTCTTACTGCAAGCGTCTCCGATGCTTTCGCTCCCGTTGGCAATATTTTAAAAACTGTTGTGTCTGATTTCTCTTCTCAGGTAAAGCCTTCAGCAACAACAAGCGAGGTGCAGGTCTACGGGGCGGGGAATTAATATGAATTACATTCACCATATTGTACTAACGGTCCGAAACGCCAAGCGTTCGACAGAATTTTATTCTAAAGTCCTTGGTTGGAATATTATTGAGGAGAGGGAAAATTATTCATATCTCGTTCCCGACAATACCAAGTATCCAGAGACGCGTTGCATGCTCGTGCTTGGTGAACCGCGTGATGTTCAGATAGTTTCTGGTGATTTTAATCGAAATAATATCGGGCTTGATCATTTCGCTTTTGCTGTCGAAACACTCGAGGAGTTAAAGGAGATTGAGGCTCGAATGCGGTCGCACGGTATCGAGATGGAAGAGGGAGGAATTACCGGCGATGACTTCGGTGGGACTGCTATTTTCTGTACTGATCCTGATGGAATGAAGGTGGAGTTTCATTTGAATGTAGTTGGATAATAAATGTTTAATCGCATTTTTAGTCTTGCAAACTCTAATTTTTTTTGATATTATTGCACCATGAAAAAGCTCAATTACCAAGCAAGTTTGCCAATAACATTTCTCCGTGAAGGGGATCAATTTATTGCGTATACTCCGGGGCTTGATCTCTCAACATCAGGTGATACTTTCGAGCAAGCAAAGAAGCGTTTTGGTGAAGCAGTGCAGATTTTCTTCGAGGAATGCTTCGCTACGGGGACACTCGATAGCGTTCTTGGTGACCTCGGTTGGGAGAAGAATAAGGGTAATTGGAATCCTCCAGTAGTCGTAGGTCAGGATATACAGAGCGTGAGTTTACCAATGGCTGCATAAGTCGCTCGCATATGCCAGGCTTGGTCCAAATAGACTGGAAACGTTTCGAGAAATTTCTAACTTTTGTCGGTTGTACGCTCGTACGCGAGAAAGGCGATCATCGTATATGGGCACGTTCAGGACTTCGTCGACCAGTGGTTCTTCCTAAGAGTTCAACAATACCAGTTTTTGTTATTCGTAATAACTTGCGCGTGCTTGGTATTTCAGTTGCGGAGTATTTGGATATTATGAAGAAGGTTTAAATTTAGATCTATATGAGAAAGAAAATTTCTGATTATAAATATTTATTAATGTTATATTCTCGTGTGGACGAATTTTTAGCTGGTGAAGTCGATACTAATGACATTCCAGATATAATTGTGTCATTTTGCATTGTTGTCGAAAGATTATTAAAAATTAAATTATACGAGAGAAATCCTTTATTAGTTTTTGAAGATAAAGTTATTACCAATAGCTCAATTGCTATAATTGCATTGGGAAGGAAGACTGAGCATCATACCGCTCAAATAAAAATTATTTTAGGTAGATATGGAATAATATTCGAAAAGGTGTTTACGGAAGATGAATTTCAGGCGATTGGAGATATTTTTGATTTGCGAAACGATTTTATACATGGGTATGCGGATGATAGTTCAGTTAATTATGATCCTGACAGTATTGTCATTAAAATAGGTACGGTGTGGACAAAAGTTTCAGAAATCGCTGTTTCTATTTTTGGTAAAAAATTTATTAAAATGAGTAATCGTAAGAAAAAATATACTGAAAAGCAGCTCGAGAAAGTCTTAGAAGAAGAGGTTAGAAAAATGATTCAATCATTACCTTCTTTGGCAAGACGGAATGAGCAAATAGCTGTGTTGATGAATTCTTCACCAAATTTAGAAATAGACGAAAAGCTATTTGCCGCCCCATACCATGTTGATCTACACAGTGCAGACGTATTCAGAGGTTTAACTGGTGGTGATGAGGTGTGCCCTAGGTGTCATTCTCGTTCTTTTGTTCTCACTAAAGATGAAACCAACTGGTCATTTTATAATTCTTTGTATGCTGCAGTGCCACAAGTCTTAATTAACGAAAATCTATCAAACTTGTATAAATGTAGACAGTGTCACCTAGAATTAACACCAAAGTACTATGCAATTGCAAAGAGAATATCTAATTCACACTAAGTTTTTTAAAATTTACCCCTCGCATCCCTTTCTGCTTTCTGCTATAATATACCCATAAATTTAGCAAAAAATACCGATTATGCCTGCAAAAAATACACCAAAGGTGCCAGAAAATGATGCTGTAGAGCCACGAGATCCAGCTCTTGGTATTGTTGCGCGTAATATTACGACAGAAATGCGCGAGTCATATCTCGACTATGCGATGTCGGTTATTACTGCTCGTGCGCTTCCTGATGTGAGGGATGGTTTGAAACCGGTGCATCGTCGCATCCTCTATGCTATGCATGAGAAGGGCCTCACTGCTTCTGCAAAATTCCGTAAATCAGCCGTGGTTGTGGGAGACGTGCTCGGTAACTATCACCCACACGGTGACGTCGCAGTGTACGACTCTATGGTGGTGATGGCGCAGGATTTTAAAATGCGCTATCCGCTCATTGCTGGACAGGGTAACTTCGGTAACATTGACGGTGACTCAGCCGCTGCTATGCGATATACCGAGGCTAAGATGTCACGGCTATCAGCCGAGCTCTTGAAAGATATTGAGAAGGACACCGTCGACTTCCGCCCGAACTATGACGGCACTCGTAAGGAACCTATCGTCCTTCCTACTGCCGTTCCAAACCTTCTTCTTAACGGTACCCTTGGTATTGCTGTCGGTATGGCGACGAACATCGCTCCGCATAATCTCGGCGAAGTCGTTGATGCGACCCAGCATCTTCTTGAAGATAAAGACGCTACAACAGAAGATCTTTTGAAATTCATCAAGGGTCCCGATTTCCCAACAGGAGCTATTATGTATGGAGAGAAGGACATTCAGCATGCTTATACTACCGGTCGTGGAGGTATTGTGGTACGTGGTGAAGCTGAGATTGTCGAGGATAAAAAGGGTCAGTATCAGATCATCATTACCTCGATTCCATATCGTGTGAATAAGGCTGAGCTCATTATGCGCATTGCAGACCTTGTTCGAGACAAAGTACTCGAAGGTATTCGTGGTCTTCGCGATGAATCTGACAAGGACCTCCGCGTGGTTATCGAGCTTAAGCAAGGAGCTCATCCAGAGAAAGTTCTTAATTTTATATACAAACATACACAGCTCGAGGATACATTCCATGTTAACACCGTCGCTCTTGTCCATGGAGTTCCGCAGACACTTTCACTCAAGTCAATTCTCGAAGAATTCATCACGCATCGAGTAGAAGTCATTCGTCGCCGAACTCAGTTCGATCTCAATGCTGCAGAAGCTCGGGAACACATTCTCTTAGGACTTAAAAAAGCACTCGATCATATTGATGAAATCATCAAACTCATCCGTGCATCGAAAGACGTTCCTACGGCTCAAGCTGGGCTTATTAGCAAGTTTAAATTTAGCGTACTTCAAGCGAATGCCATCCTCGAAATGCGTCTTCAGAAGCTTGCTGGTCTTGAACGACAGAAGATTCTTGATGAGTTAAAGGAAGTGCAGGCTCTCATCGAAGAGTTAAAGAGCATTCTTGCAAGCGAGAAAAAAGTTCGTGGCATTATTAAGACCGAGCTTACCGACATCAAGGCTAAATACGGCGATGAACGACGTACCAAGCTTGTTCGACATGGGCTTAAGGATTTTAATCCTGAAGACCTCATTGCTGATGAAGAATCAGTACTTGTCCTTACTAAGGGCGGTTACGTCAAGCGAACTAACCCAGATGAATACCGCAAGCAGAAGCGCGGTGGCGTGGGTGTAGTGGATCTCGATACTAAAGAAGAGGATTTTATTTCTCATCTGGTCTTCGCGACGACGCACAATGACCTCCTATTCTTTACCGACAAAGGTAAGGCGTATCAGATCAAAATGTACGATATTCCAGAAGGAAAGCGCGCTACTAAGGGTAAATCCGTCATGAACTTCCTTTCTCTCACAGAAGGCGAGAGAGTGACTTCGATTCTTCCAATGCCAAAGGATAAAAAGACTGCAGACGGTCTTGCCCTCATGATGATTACCAAGAATGGTACCGGAAAGAAGTCCTCAGCGAAACATTTCCAAGAAGTGCGCCGATCTGGACTTATCGCTATTACACTAGAACCGGGTGACGAACTTATCTCTGTAGCTTTCGTCTCAAAGAACGATGATGTGCTTATTGCTACCAAAGAAGGCCAGTCTATCCGATTTACCGAAGATGATGTTCGCGAAATGGGTCGCAATGCCGCTGGTGTACGCGTTATCCGCCTCGCTGAAGCAGATGAAAAGAAAAAGATCTCCGCTGACCATGTCATTAGTGCTGATGTGGTGAAAAAAGACGCCAAGAACCCAGCACTCTTCGTCATGGGCGAGAATGGTTATGGTAAAAAGACCAAGCTCTCTGAATACAAGGTTCAGAATCGTGGTGGTTCAGGAATTCTCACCATGAATGTCACTCCAAAGACCGGTCCTCTTATGGCCGCGAAGGTAGTCACTGATGATGATGAAGAGATCGTTGCAATGTCAAAAAAGTCTCAGGTCATCCGTGTTGATATCAAAGAGATCCCAACACTCGGCCGTTCTACTCAGGGAGTTCGGGTAATGAAGTTACGTGACGGGGATAGTTTGGCAAGTTTGATCTGTATTTAGTGAGTGTGGTGGCGTCGCGATATATAGCTCGATGGCCGATAAAGTTCTGATAAATTTTTTGTTTTTTCGATCTTGCCAGAATTATTCGGAAGATGTAAGCTAATACCACAGTGCCCTTTGGGCTCCGAGATTCCCCGCGTTAACTCCGCGGGGTTTCGTTTTGCACTGACATAATAAGTGTTAAGACGATTTTTAAAATGATCTTAATAAACTGAGCATTGTCAATTTTCGATATTTTCCTCAGTAGACGCTTGCTACTCACAGCCCTTATTTGTGAAATATTAATTTGTGATTCATGGCCAGTATTTCTAGTGTTAATCCTGTAGTAATTATTAGAAAGCTTAGTAGAAAGGGGAAGAATCCATAATAGATCATTGTTAATTCTCTTGATTATTAATACAGGTCTTTCAAAAGAAGCATTTTTGCCGTCTTGTTCTGAACCAATATTCACTCCAAGTGAGCACCACCAAATCTCCTTTTCATGAAAGTAACCTTTAAAGATATATGAATTAATGTGTAATACATGCTGATGCCAGCCTACAAAATCTTTAAAATAATAATCTGTCTTTGGAATTTCC
>CAITNV010000046.1 GCA_903893855.1 Candidatus Tayloriibacteriota bacterium | reverse complement strand
TGTTAAAGGCTTGTTCGGCAAGGAAGACGTTGATGGACGGCTTTGAAGCTGGCCATTAATCACATGGCGGTTTCAAGTCGGAAGCGCAACATTTTTGCGATAGTAGGATTCGTAGTTGAAGGACTCGGGCATGAACAGCTCGAGAGGGCACTTCTAGCCTAATGATTTTCTTGGCAACCACAGTAAAGACAGAAAGTTTGAGGAAAACCTAACGTGAACTCTCAAAAACGCAAGAAAAAGAACGGATTAGGCGGAAGGCAATCATCCGCAGAAACATCTAATAAATTGAAGGAAGGAGCGACATCGGTGAAATTAGAGGCAATGAAGGACGCCACGGAACTGTCGCAACTTGCGGGTGGTGCGTCGAAAAAAAAGCGCAATTCTTCAATCAAAAAGAATGCCGATAATACTGATCGCAAGGACACTGTGCGTGATTTAGATTCGGAGACGAAGCAAGAATCAAGCCTACCGTTCGACACCAGTCAAATCAGTGTTGTGCAATTAGACAAAATACAAACTTCCCTGTTTACAACCGACAATCCAGAACAAACCAACGCAACTGAAGCTACGGCGATTAAAGAAAAAGTTTTAGAGTTAGAAGACCGAACAGTATACCTGGAAAGGCAGTTGGATCAGCTAAAAAAAGGAATATTAGAGCTGCTCGCTAACAAATCGACGTTGAAAGCGAATCAGGGCTGGTTCTACGATGCTCGGTACACAGCAGACCTACCTAATCTTCATGCTCCTGAGTTCTGGGATAAGCATGTGAAGCGATGGGTAGGTCCCGAGCCGTTTTTAGAATTTAGAAATGTGTTCGAATTGAACAACACGTACAAAATCGAGATAAAAATATTTGATTTCATAACAACAGAGGCTAAAAAAACATTTAATCTCGAGATCGACGGGGTAACGATTCCCTGGGACTCACAAACCAATTCTGTTTACGTCGCAACGTACGTTTCAAGAATTACGAATTCGGCGATCGTAAGATTTGCAGTAAACGAGTCAAAGAAACCAAGCGAAATGATTTTGGGCGCGACAGATAACCGAATTCTAGCGTTCTCTTTCGGATATGTCATTATTAAGCAGGTGAGCGTCTGACTATGCGCAAGAAGGCGAAAACGGTAAATAGCACCGAGAAACTATCTATAATAATTTGCACCCTTGGTCGATATGAGGATTTACAGCATTGCATCGATGCATTGGAGCCTTCGTTACAGAATTCGAAGTATGATTATGAAGTACTCGTCATCGACCAGAATCCTATCGAAAGCCGAAGAAAGCTACACACGCCATACATCAAACAAATATTCCAGGACGAATTGGGTCTTTCGGTGGGGAGAAATCTCGGTATATCAATTGCAAGATTTGATTTAATTGCATTTTTAGATGACGACGCAGTTCCATGTACTGATTGGGTCGAACAAGTTTGTGGAACGTTTGCTCGCGATGCTGAAAGAAAATTCTGTGCATTGGGTGGCCGCGTCGACCCCGACTGGCGTCATGGGCAACGACCAACGTGGATGAACGAGAGCCTCGAGAGGTACTTGTCTTGTATTAATTGGAGCGATTCACCACGGCTGATCAGTGCTAGTGAATATATCGTCGGCGCGAACATGGTTTTCCGACGCCAGGTCTTCAACGACTATGGTGTTTTCGACCCTTCACTTGGGCGAAAGGGTGACGCGAGTCTCCTTAGTAATGAAGAGATATCGTTAATCAAAAAAATAGGTCACGATCGAATAATCTACAACCCTTTCGCGCAAGCCTACCACATTATACAACGTCCTAGGTTTAAACAGGATTGGTTTCGTAAAAGAGTATATTGGCAAGCCATATCGGATCTTATTGGAAACACGGTCTGGATGTCATTACAAGACGCTAGAGACAGATTATCTGAATTCATGTTGAGTTGCCCTGCCGAGCTAAGAACGGTGAATGGTTTTAATGTTGACTTTCACGATGAAAAGATGATGAGCAGACAGATGAATGCAATTTATGCGTTAGTTATAATAGGTTCACACGGTTTCCCGGTGAAAAACCGTGTTTAGAAAAGCAACATCCAGCTACCAACCGAAAGAAAAAAAGGCGCTAATTGTTTCGCCGTTCGCAACTGCACCATTGGACGCGGGGCAACGATTGCGGGCTTACCAATCTACAAAGTGCTTCGAAAGAATGGGCTATGAGATTGTCTTTTTGCTTTATGCTTTCGAAGGTCCTTGGTATTGGGGAAGTCAACCAGATTTAATATCGGAAATGCGTGAGCAATGGCCGGACGTGCGTATTATTTATTCCAATCGTCAAGTAGGCCAGCCTCCTAAGGACGGTGATATCCATCGGTTGGATGAATGGTGGGACCCCGTCATTGGTGACACACTCTCGAGAACTTTTGAATATGAAGATTTTGATATTTGTGTAGTCCATAACGTTTGGTTGACAAAGGCTTTTGATTTCGTACCAGATAGGGTAGTTAAGATTCTCGATACACATGACTTGTTTTTTCAGCGTCTTCAAATCTTCCGGGAATATGGGGTTTTGGATCGGTTTTTTTTGATCGATGAACAGAGCGAGCTTGTCGGCATTCGAAGAGCAAACATTTCCGTTACAATAAAGGCCGAAGACGAGGTGGTAGTCAATCGACTTGATAAGAATATTTCAGTAATAACTTTGCCATATGCTAGCTCCAGCGGGAATGCGCAAAGAGTAAATGACAGGAATATAAATTACCTCAATGATGATAAGGTCGTATTTGGCTTTCTTGGTGGGCCCCATGCGTACAATATATCCGGACTTGTAGATTTGATTAATAGGCTAAATGAGGTTATTAGTGACACGTTCGCGCCAATTGAGCTAATAATTGCTGGAGGGGTCTGTGGAGCAATCGCTGATAAAATCTCAACGCACCCATTTCAGCCGAAGTTATTGGGACACGTCGAAAACGAACAAGACTTCTATAATAGTGTGGACATTGCAATCGCGCCCGTATTTTTTGGCACCGGGTTTAAGGTAAAAGTAGCAGAGATCCTTAGCATTCGTAAGCCCCTGATTTGTGCCAAGCACGCCGCGGAGGGCGCTTTATTGCATAATTTCGTCGTTTGCGATTCGCCGATTAACTTCGCGAAACGGATGGCGGATGTTGCCTTTGATCGAATTGATCTAACCGTATTTTCAACAATTTCCGCGGATTCGGATAATCTACTTAACCAAAGCGTTCTAGACGGTGAATTCATGTTGGCTCG
>CAITNV010000045.1 GCA_903893855.1 Candidatus Tayloriibacteriota bacterium | reverse complement strand
ATTATTATTTTTTTGCATTCTAACCACTTATCCACAGATTAAATTTGACTGGTGAACGAACGTTCACGTATACTGTATTCATATCAGTTTGCATTATTAATTTAAACAAATCATATGAGTAAATATCGCCTTAGCAAAATTTTACAAACAGAGATCAACAAGCTTAATGAAGTGATCGATCTTAAGATCATTCGTGGTCTTTCATATACCAAGGAGTCTCGTCGACATAAGTTCCTTATCAAGCAGCTTGAAGGACTTCATCGACAGGAAGCGTTCCGTGCAGTGGCTCCGAGAGTGAGCTGGTTCCAGCGATCATTGTCGACTTTCGGTCTCGTGTAGGTAATAATAGTAATAATGATAACCAACTATAAAAACAAAATAATTTCTTTCTACAAGGATCACAAGAGGATGCCGAGCTATACTGAGATCATGGCTCTTGTGGGTTTTAAGTCGAAGAATGCAGTTTACAAGCTCGTGAACAAGCTTGTCGCCGAAGGAGTCTTTGCTAAGGATTCTAGTGGGCGATTGATACCTAATAAGCTCTTCGGTGAAGTGCCACTTCTCGGCCTTGTCGAAGCGGGTTTTCCAACTGCTGCTGAAGAGAGTCTCTCGGATATGATGAGTCTCGATGAATACTTGATTGAGAATAAAGAAGCCACGTATCTTCTCGAAGTGAAAGGGGATTCGATGATCGATGCAGGCATTCATGAAGGTGATCTTGTTATCGTCGAGCGTAAGGGCGAGCCTAAGGATGGTGACATCGTTATCGCTGATGTGGATGGGGGCTGGACGATGAAGTATTTCCGTAAGCGAGGGTCGACTATTTACCTCGAGCCTGCTAACAGTAAGTACAAGCCTATTTATCCCACCGAGAGCCTCAATATTGCCGCTATTGTAAAGGGCGTGATTCGGAAATACTGATCGTTGTGGGCGCGTCTCTAATCTAATTTATTACTTCCCAATCTATGACCGTTATCCTTCATGTTGATGGAGATGCTTTTTTTGCTTCGTGTGAAGTGGCGAGTAGGCCATGGCTTAAAGGGAAGCCGGTGGTCACTGGCTATGAGCGAGGTATAGCTTCGTCGATGTCATACGAAGCGAAAGCGCTCGGTATTACTCGTGCAATGAGTGTCGCAGAGATTCGCCGGAATTATCCACAAGTAGCAGTGCTTAACTCTGACTACAAGACCTACAGTATATATTCACAGCGAATGTGCGCTATCGTTCGGCGACACGCCGGCGCAGTCGAAGAATACAGTATTGATGAATGTTTCGCTGACATTACTGATTCTGTTGAGCCTGCCTCGCGCGAGTCTACATCGCACGAATCAACACTTGCTGCATATGTTGACCTCGCTCGGCGTATCAAAGCATCACTTGATAGCGAGCTCGGCATCACTTTCTCGGTAGGAGTATCGGTTAATAAAGTGCTTGCGAAAGCCGCTTCGAAATGGCACAAGCCTTCAGGACTTACGTGTATCAACATGCTCGAGAGGGACAAGTACCTTGCGAGCCTTCCCATTCATAAGATCTGGGGCATAGGGCCAAGTAGCACGGCCGAGCTTGTAAAATACGGCATTAATACAGCGGGAGATTTTGCTTCGAGACCGACCGAGTGGGTCGCGAGCCATTTCCATGCTCCACTACAAGCTATTCATGCAGAACTCTGTGGGCGAAGCGTGCTTCACTTTGGCGGTCCTGAAGAAGAACAGGCTTCAGTTAGCCGCACCGGCACATTCTCGCCACCGTCCTCTGACCGAGCATACCTTCTTGCTGAACTATCGATGCACGCTGAAGCTGCATGTAATGAACTTCGCGATCAGGGGCAAGTAACTCGGCATGTTTTCTTTTTTCTCAAATCAAAAGACTTCGTGTATTTCCGTGCCGATGTGAAGCTGTCGCGACCGGTCAATACTCCCGAGGATATTGTACGGGTGATATCAGCCAAACTCTCGAGCGTATTTCGCAAGGGAATACTCTACCGCGCTACGGGTGTGACATTGAGCTGTCTTTCGCCGGAGACGAAAATGACGGGAGATATTTTCTCGCAGGGAATTGATACGCGACTTTATCGCGCTGTCGATGCGCTCTCGAGAAAATACGGCAAAGACATGGTCTTCTTAGGCTCGAGCCTCACGGCACTTCGAGAAGAGATTCGTGAAGGACAACATGGCAGAAGTCACGAAAAAGAAATGACAAAAGACACAAAAAATCGTAAAAATATCCGCGAAACGGCCCGCCCGATCATGCCTTCTCGCGCATATGCGCATACTCATACCTACAAACATTGGGCTATTCCATTTCTTGGATTTACGGATTAGATAAAACAGTGTAAAATTGTTGTGCATATGCCAAACCGAACTATCAAGTCTCGGCCAAAAAAATTTTCATCCCACTCGAGCAGAATACCAAAGGGTGGAGCAAAGAGCGATTTCTGGAAAAAAGAGCGCGAGCGTGTACTTGTCGAACTTTTTCAAAGAACTGCGAAAAAGATTCCCGCATACGGCAAGTTTCTAAAAAAGCACAACATACTTCCATCATCGATTCGCACCTATGCCGACTTCCTCCGCGTTCCATCCGTATCAAAAGACAATTATCTCCGAGCATACCCTTGGCAAGAATTCTGCACACCGCAAGCTTTCGCTAAAGATCCACTTGTCCTCACCGCGACATCAGGCTCGACCGGCAATCCTTTTTATTTCCCACGCGATCCTTCGATCGACGTCCATTCATCGATGTATCATGAGCTCTTCCTGAAAAACAGCGCTCCGTCAGTGAAGGGCAATGGCTCGACCTTGGTCATTGTCTGCTTCGGTATGGGCGTGTGGGTCGGTGGCATCATTACCTATCAAGCATTTCACCTCCTCGCAGAGCAGGGACATCCGCTCACCATACTCACCCCCGGGATTAACAAAAAGGAGATTTATTCAGCAATGCGAAATGTCGCTCCAGCGTACGACAATGTGATCCTCTGTGGCTACCCGCCATTTATGAAAGACGTTGTGGATGAAGCGAAAGAACACGGCGTTAATTGGAAAAAGCACAATATCCGCGTGGTCTTCGCGGCGGAGGCTTTCTCGGAGAAATTCCGCGATTATGTGATGAAAAAGATGGGCATTACGGACGTCTATCGAGATACAGCGAATATTTACGGTAGTGCGGACCTCGGCACCATGGCTATGGAGACACCACTCTGTATCCTCATTCGCCGACTCTCGCTCAAGCTTAAGCGCAACAATAGCCAGCTCTATCACAAGCTTTTTGGTACTGCGAATCGACTGCCGACGCTCGTACAATACATCCCGCATTTCGTCAGCTTCGAAAGTCACGAGCGGAGCATATATTGTTCGGGGGATAATGCTTTGCCTTTGGTGAGGTATGAGATCGGCGACAATGGTGGCACGCATGATTATGCAGATATCGAGCGAATTTTTAAAGAAGAAGGGCTCGACCTGCGTGCACTCGCGAAAGAAGCGGGCATAGCGGACACGCTTCAGGAATTGCCATTCGTATACGTCTATGAACGAACGGATCTTTCGACCAAGCTCTATGGCGCCATCATTTATCCCGAATACATTAAGGCTGGTCTTTTTCACAATCATCTCGTGAAGCATGTCACGGGTAAATTCACTCTGTTCACTCGTCACGATGAACTTCAGAATGAATATCTCGAGGTAAATGTCGAGCTCAAGAAGGGCATTACCGCCACGCCGAAGCTAAAAAAGACCGTGATTAAGCATGTAACCGATGCGCTCTTGAAGCTGAGCGAAGAGTATCGCAATAATGCGAGCATGATGCCCGAGAAAGTCGTGCCGAAAGTCGTCTTCTGGCCACATGAGCACCCGACGCATTTCCAAGTGGGGACTAAGAAAAAGTGGGTGAAGAAATTGGTGGCGTAGCGCACATATAGTATAATAGACTCATCCTTTTTTAATAATTGAGTTAGTTTAAAATTTAAATTTAAAAAAAATGCCCAACACCGACACCAAAGCCACCCTCGACGCTCTCATAGCGAAGTCCGCGACCATTGAATCGAAGCCCATTTTCTTCGACCTCAATAAGCCGGAGGACGCCACTCGCCTCGACGCACTCATGGCTTCCGGCGCAGTCGCGCACGTGGTCGACGACTATGAAGAAGAACAGCTCGAACTCTTTGGCGTGAAGAACCCGACCCTCGTCTATACACCGACCTACAAAGCGACCTTCAAGGAATTCTTCGACAAGCTCACGGCATCCACTGGCGGTCTCCATAAGCACGGGCTGTGGGTGTATTTCCCGTGGCTCTCGCTACTTTCACATATTCTCCCCGAAGAGGACTTCCAGCTGGTGCGTACGGCTCGTAATAAGAACCTCATTAATGCGTCTGAACAGGACAAGTTCTACAATGCGACCGTGGGCATAGCAGGGCTATCCGTCGGTTCATCAGTCGCTTTCGCTCTTGTCCTTCAAGGAGGCGCCAAGCATGTGAAGCTTGCAGATATGGATCGCTTGGCACTGTCGAATACCAACCGCGTGCTCTCCGGCGTCCACAATCTCGGCGTCCTCAAGGTGGAAATGGCCGCTCGCACCATATACACCATGAATCCCTACGCTACGGTGGAGCTCTATCCCCAAGGCCTCACGCCTGAGAGCATTCCCTCATTCTTCGATGGCCTCGATATCGTTATCGATGAGCTCGATAATCTCGCGGTGAAGTACCTCATCCGCGAACAAGCGAAAGCCCACAAGATAGCCGTAGTGATGGCGGCAGATAATGGCGACAATGCGGTAGTGGATATTGAGCGATATGATGTCACGCCAGACATGCCATACTTCCATGGCAGGATGGGGGAGGTGAATTACGATATGCTCTCATCGCTTGATAAATTCGGCATTGGCAAGATGATTACTCGCCATGTAGGAGCAGAGAATGTCACCGTGAGGATGCAGGAATCACTCGTGGAGATGGGCAAGACGATCGTATCGTGGCCACAGTTAGGCGGTGCGGCGCTTGTAAATGGTGCTGCAGTAGCATACTGTGTGAGAAAGATCCTAAACGGCCAAGAACTCGAGCCCAATCGAACACTCATCAATCTCGATAGTATGCTCACTCCGAGCTACAATACTCCACAAGAGCAACAAAAGCGTGTTGAAATAGCGGAGAGGTTTAAGAAGGGGTTTGGGTTGTAAAATAATTTTACTATATAACAACCTTTCTTTTTTAGTATTTCTCATCTGTGTTCAAGAATTATGTCAAATTATTTTTTTGTCGATAATCCTGCCATATTTATCACTTCCATAAATTGTATTGTTGTATCAGTTCATTAAGCTTGTTCTTGTGAATTATCTTAATTTCAGCATCACTTTCTACTAGTTCGATATATTCATTAAAAAACGCTTTTGGATTAGAGATTAAACGAAGATAATACTTTAATGTGTGTAACAGCCCATTAACAATCAACTGGCAACCGTGAGAGTCCCTTATTTCCGATATAAGATTATCAATAGAAATTTTATCATCCTCAAGTATGCCTATATAAGAAAGTATATAGTATCTTTCCGGATCAAATCTAGCAATTTTTTCATAAGCTATTCTCACAACATTCATATCAACTAACTTATCTAATTTTATTTCAACAACTTCAAATACTTTACCATCCTTAATTACTTCGATGTCCCCAGCACTTCTAGAAGTTCTATCTGAGGCAGTATGACTACCGAGAGGAGCTAGCTCGCAATTCTTATACCTCCCAACCTCTGCTATTAATAATTTATATATTGCATAAAAAGCAAGAACGGGTAGTTTTGAGCCACCATGAGTACTATATTTTTCTGTAAAATGTTTCTCAAGTACATTCACTATTGTTGAAATCATAACCTCATCAGTACTTGATAATTTTTTAATCTCGACCCGATTATTTTCTCTAAGCAAAATAGCGCCATTGAGGATACTTCTGAGGATATTTTCTGTAAGTTTATTATCCTTTTGAACTGTATCAACAATCTTTAAGAAGGCTTCTTTCATTCCTTTGCCAGAAATTTCACCTTCGTAATCCATGGTGTATGGATAAGGTTGTTCAAGGCTTCTTGTCAACCAACCACTTTCTGCCATTGAAGGTAGTCCAAGTTGTTTAAGCGTGGGCGTAATATATTTGGTATCAATAGTCCTAGCAGAAAAACCGCCTTCCATTTTATTCTGAAACAAACGAATATCCTGCTTTACATTTAAAAGTTTATACACAGTTAGTGTTACTAACACGGTATATACACCCTTATTCCTATCTATATTTGAAATAATATTATTCAAAGGTAAGACAAGACTTTTGGGTATGTTACTAATGTCAGATATATCAAACGATTTTTCATATACCTCCATTAGTTTTTCTTTTGGCGACATAGTTTTATTTTAGTTGTAATAATATTTGACTTGCGACCCCTTTAATCATCGGAACAGCCACAGCATTTCCAATCTGGTTATAACAAGCACCGACACTACTCATTTTTTGAAAATCCTCCGGAAAACCTTGAAGTTTAAAACATTCATTCAGAGTAAGTTTTCTTACCTTCTTTCCGTCATAAATCCAAAACCTTCCAGATGTCTCTTGTGAAGGTAAAGTCGGGTGCGTACCCTTAATAGAATATATTCTGTTAGGTTGTTTATGTACCCTTGATAGATGTTCTGTATTTGGTCTTGTTCCATTAACTCTAATTGACTTGTTTCTGTATCCACAAAAAATCAAGCCGGATAGTTGTGTTTTCCATTTTGATTTTGGAAGAATTGTGTATTCCTCTGGTTTAAGATACTCAAAATTGCCTTTACTGTCCATGATTTCCTCTATGGTTCTATTTTTTTCTTTTTTAATTTTCGAAAAATCAAATCTTTTTATTTTGTGGCCCACTATAATTATTCGTTCACGATTTTGTGCCAATCCAAAATCCTTGGCATTCAATAAATGCCACTCAGTCTGGTAATTAAGATCTTCTAGATGCTTGATGATTGTTTTTAGAGTTTTTTTGTTATTATGGTCCTTCAGGTGTTTAACATTTTCAAGAAAGATAATTTCCGGATGCTTATCTTTAATAATCTCCAAAATATTAAAGAATAAAGTACCTCTAGTGTCATCAAATCCTTTCATTTTTCCGGATATACTGAATGGCTGGCAGGGAAATCCACCACATAATATTGTGTGTTTTGGTATTTCAGTTGTTTTAATCTTGGTTATATCTCCACTCGGATATTCACCAAAATTACTTGCATATGTTTTTGCACATTCGGTATCGATTTCGGAAGAAAAAACACATTTTCCTCCTAATTCTTCTAGTGCAAGGCGAAAACCACCGATTCCAGCAAATAGATCAATGAAAGTAAACTTCGGATTTTTATTTATCTTTTTTTTGGCAAATAACATATATTTATTTCGTACTTATCTTCTTTAGAAATGCCTGGAACTCTGTATTATCAATTCTGTATTCACGACCAATTCTGTAGGCTTTTAGGCGCCCTGCTTTTATGTATCGGTAAATCGTCATAATATTTACCTGAAGTAACTCTGCAAGTTTTTCTGCTTTATAAAAATCCTTTTCCTCAGTCATAAATAATTTCCAATTTATTTAATAATTATACTTTACCCTACTTTACATGGCAATTATTACCTACTCAAAACTAATTACACTTAATAGTTCTATATTAGT
>CAITNV010000044.1 GCA_903893855.1 Candidatus Tayloriibacteriota bacterium | reverse complement strand
CTTATTCCGGCATATGAATTGTTGATTAATAATAGTGCTGTTGCAAATCTTATTCGCGAAAAGCGCACTCATGAAGTTAATACCGTGATTGAGACAAGTTCTGGAGAGGGGATGATTGATATGAACCGGTCTTTAGCTGAACTTGTTCGTTCTGGACAGATTTCTGTAGAAAGTGCATATCTTCACTCGCAGAATCCAAAAAACCTTGAGCGCATGATTTAATTCTAAGGTACAATAGTAGTAATATGCTTTTTAATTATAAAACAGTAGATGAAAAGGGGCAGCCAGTAATAGGCGCAATTGATGCGGTTAGTCTTGATAGTGCCATTGCAGGACTTCAGCGAAGAGGTCTTACCATTACTTCGATTCATGAAGCGAAGGCTGGTGGTTCGCTTCTTAATATGAACATTGCTTTTCTTGAGCATGTTTCAAATAAAGAGGTTGTGATCTTGTCTCGACAGTTATCTACATTGTTCCAAGCCCAAGTGTCAGCATTGCGAATCTTTCGCCTCCTTGGTAGTGAATCGGGGACAAAGGTGCTCGGAAAGAAGCTCCTTGAGATTGCGGATGATCTTCAAGCCGGATCTTCTATTTCTGCCGCTATGATGAAGCACCCGAAGGTATTCTCAGAGTTCTATGTCAGTATGATTAAAGCTGGTGAAGAATCAGGAAAACTCGATGAGACATTTGCTTTCTTGGCTGATTACCTCGATAGAACGTATGCTCTAGTTAGTAAGGCTAAAAGCGCCCTTATTTATCCTGCTTTCGTGGTGTTTACTATGGTAACGGTTATGATCCTTATGTTTACCGTGGTTATTCCTAAGATCGCGACAATTCTTATTGATTCTGGACAGGCTCTGCCGATTTATACCTCGATAATCCTTAGTATTTCGAATCTTCTGGTTCATGATGGTGTTTATCTTGCAATTATAGCGATTATACTTGGTTTTATCTTTTATAAATATATCAAAACTCCAAAAGGACACATTGCATTTGATAGATTCAAGCTTAGTGTTCCGTATGTTGGTACTCTGTATCGAAGACTGTATCTCTCTCGTTTGGCGGATAATATGAATACTATGCTTCAGTCTGGAATTCCTATGATACGAGCTATTGAACTGACCTCATCGGTTATCGATAATCAGATTTATAAGAAATTACTTGCCGATGCTGTGGAAGATGTGAAGGGTGGTAAAGCAGTATCGGAGGCTTTGTCGGGAAATAAGGAGATACCGGGTATTATGATTCAAATGATGAAAGTGGGAGAAGAGACGGGAGATCTCGGGAATATTTTGAAGACTTTGGCGAATTTCTACTCGCGCGAGGTCGTTACAGCTGTGGATAACTTGGTGGATCTTATCGAGCCGGCAATGATCGTTATGCTCGGTCTTGGTGTAGGAGTGCTCGTTGCTTCGGTTTTGGTGCCTATTTACAATATCTCTTCAGCGCAATAGTTTCGATTTGTCGATTCTACTTATCCACAGAGGGTATTTGCATCATTGTCCCATTTATTTGGTATACTAATGCGCAAGGGGTTATAAATTAACGGTTAATTATTAATAGTATTTACATTATGAAGAAATTTACAACGTTTTCACGAGGTTTTACACTTATCGAGCTTCTTGTGGTTATCGCTATTATCGGTATTTTGTCATCTATCGTTCTTGCTAGCTTGAGCACGGCACGTTCAAAGGCAAACGATTCAAAGGTTCAGGAACAGCTTTCTGGCCTACGAAGCGCAGCGGAGATCTATAATGCAACAGCAGCTGGATATAATACAGTATCAGGAACTGTTGCATGTAATTCACCAGTAAACTGTGTTGTTGCAGCCGGTACCTCAACAAATCTTTTTGGTGACTCAGCATCAGGTGCTACTACTATTATCGTAGGAGTAGCAAGTACTACTGGTGTTACTACAATGATTGGTGTTGCAAGTAGCTCAGCTTGGGCAGTTATCGCTAACTTACCATCAGGTGCTGGATTTTGGTGTGTAGATAGCACTGGCAAGTCAAAGCTCGAGGCCGCTACTGCTGGTAGTGTTACTCCTACAGCGCTTTGTCTATAGTAATTACTTTACTTAGTTAAGTGTTATACAAAAAACCGAGCGAAGCTCGGTTTTTTGTATGGTATGATTATGATATGAAAAAATACACAAAGGGATTCACTCTCGTCGAACTTATGGTGGTTATTGCTATCATCGGTATACTTACTGGCATAATGCTTGCTAGTTTTTCAGCTGCCAAGACCCAGTCACGTGATGTGAAGCGAGTATCCGACCTTTCCCAAATTCAGCTTGCTCTCGCTGGTTATTTTAATCGTTGCGGAGTGTATCCTGCCAATCTGACGATCGGATCTGGGGAATCAACATGTACTTCTGCGGGGACGACGATAAAGTTAAGTACTTTTATTTCTTCAGTGCCGATTCCGCCTAATGCTGGCGAGACGTATGACTACACGGTGGATGCCGGACTCGATGATTATTTCCTCCACGCAACACTCGAGAATAATAATAAGCCGTCGAATAATAGCCTTACTTCGGCGTCGATATCATGGTATACACCAGGAATTAAATGTGCTTCAACCACAAAAGACTTCTGTGTAGGACCAAAATAATTACTTTTTTTATCTAAATATGGATTTATATTTTTTGCTTCTAGCATTTATACTCGGAACCATCATCGGCAGTTTTCTTAATGTCGTTGTCTTTCGCTACAACACGGGCATGGGTTTAGGAGGGAGGTCACGTTGTATGTCATGTGCGCGGAATCTTACATGGATTGAGCTCGTGCCAGTATTTAGCTTCCTTTCGCAGAAGGGTACATGTAGAAAGTGTAAAACCAAGATATCTTGGCAATATCCGCTCGTAGAATTCCTTGCGGGTGTATTATTTGTTCTTATCTTTTTTGCATTTCCTCCGGTGACGCTAATTACGGGCATTATTACGCTCGTGCAACTTGTCGTCGCTTCAATCCTTATGGTTATTGTTGTCTACGATATAAAGCATAAGATCATTCCGGACTTATTGGTGTATATTTTTGCGGCAATAGCATTCATCCATTTATTCATTTTCCAGACACCTGCACTTATTGATGTATTAGCCGGCCCGCTCCTCGCTTTACCTTTTGCGTTACTGTGGCTTGTCTCTAAGGGTCGCTGGATGGGCTTGGGGGATGCGAAGATCATGCTCGGTATCGGTTGGATGGTTGGCTTTGCGAGTGGCATATCTGCAGTATTTCTCGCCTTCTGGATAGGTGCAGCCGTGTCGGTAGCGTGGATGCTCATAGCCTTTCGTAAGGTAAAGGGTCATTATGAAATTCCTTTTGCGCCGTATCTTGTGCTCGGAATGTATATAGTGTTGTTGTTCGGTGTTTCGGTTATCGATATTCGGCCTTTTCTTGGTATACTTGGATCGTAACATATATGAACGTCAAAACTGCATATTGTAAAAAAAGTCGAGGCTTCACCATCATTGAAATGGTTGTTTCGATTGGCATTTTTGCTTTTATGACGGCATTCCTTGTGGCGAAATACGGCACCTTTAATCAAAGTGTTTTACTTACCAATCTTGCATATGATACCGCGATAACTATTCGTAACGCTCAAGCATCAGCGCTCAATGTGCAAGGTGCAGCGAGTACAACAGGTGTTAGTTCACTAAGTTTTACTAATGCGTACGGAGTACACTTCGGTGGGGCGACACCAGTCAATCAATTTGTCTATTATGTAAACACCGCTCCAACGGGGAGTACGCCAGTCATGACCTACGGTCCTGGTACACAGACGCTGACCGTGTACACAATGCAAACAGGCAATACGATTACAAGCGTATGTACGCAACAAGAGAATCCTTGCTTGGCAACTGATGCTGCAACATCACTTGATATCGCTTTCCAGCGACCTAATCCCGATGCTATTATTACCGCATACAGTGTTGTTAACGGTACCACTACACCTGCGTACGCACAGATTAGTATTACCGCAGCTGATGGATCGGTAAGAATGGTGAGTGTACGAAGCACGGGACAGATATCGGTTGGTAATTAAATTAATTTCATAATGCACATCATACATACACAGAAGCATACGCAACGAGGATTCACGCTTATCGAGATCGTCGTCTCTCTCGCACTATTTTCTGTCGTGGCAGTAGTTGCAATTGGTGCTTTCTTAAAGATTATTGCCGCGAATAGACGTGCTCAAGCAATTGAGACTGCTGTTAACGATGCAAGCTTTGCTCTGGAATCACTTGTCCGAGACTTACGTGTCGGTACTGATTATCAGTGTATTGCTGCAGTAGGTTCAATGTCTTCCACAATTGTCTCACCATCTATCACCACATGCGGTCCAGCTCTAAATCCCTATATTGTTGAATTTAATTCATCTCAGACTGCGGTGAAGTCTGGAGGAGGGTTTTGTAATCTCATTCACGCATACCAACTTTCTGGAAATACCATTCAAAAAGCAGAACAGCAAACATGCGCGCAAGCATTTGGTAGTGGGAGCTATAATTTCGTACCGGTTACATCGACATCGTCTAATCTAACGATTCAAAATTTTCTCTTGCGAGTCGATGGAATACTAGGCTCAGTCCAACCAAAAGTATTTATTGTGGTAAGTGGTTCGGCCGGAATAAGCGAAGCAGATAAGACTGTCTTCACGATACAGACAACAGCCACACAAAGAGTAATGCAATAATATATGAAAATACTCCACACAAAAGGTTTTACAATACTTGAGACACTCGTGGCGATATCCATCCTACTTATTTCAATAGTAGGTCCTCTAACCGTAGCGGAGAAAGGGCTTGTTGCAGCAACTACAGCACAGGATCAAATGACCGCGACATATCTCGCCGAAGACTTGCTTGAGTTCGTGCGAGATGTTCGTGATAACTTCATCGTCGCTAATAATTCTTCTTGGCTCGCAGGTTCAATAGATCTAAGTAGTTGTAATACAGTTAATTCAAAATGTGATTTTGATACTAAGGTGCAGAGTCCAAGTGCTCCAGCTTTTGCAACGTGTAGTGTAACCGCATTGAATCTTTGTACGTTATTCTCGGCTCCATCAGGTTCAATTAATTATTACACACCAGATTCAACACTCGGCGCAACGTCAACACGATTCAGTAGGTCATTTACTATTACGCCTTTGAATGAATCAGTTGCAGGAAATGCACAAACTGCCGCGTCTGCTGTGATTACCGTAACCGTTGCTTGGAAAACAGGCGGAATAGACAATCAGGTAGTATTACAAGATGTCATCTTTAATACACTTCGCTAATATGAATTATTCATATCAACAACAAAATACACGCGGAGGATACACACTACTTTTCGCTGTGCTCGTGGCCGCTTTGGTACTCGGTGTCGCGGTCTCGATTTTAAATATTAGTCGAAAGGAACTCATCCTTACTGCGGGTGCGCGTGAATCTAACTATGCCTTTTATGCAGCTGATGCTGGATATGAATGTGCAGTATATTATGATTCGTACGGTTCAGGGTCTTCAGGTGGAACTATATTCGCAACAACTACACCGACAGGGACTTCGGTATCTTGTGGTATAGGTGCAGGGCCGACCTATGCCCAAGCGTCTTCGAGCATGACGATAACAGGTAGTGTAGGGAATCCATATGACTTTAACTTTTTCATTCCAGTTGGTGGTAAAGCTTGTGCAAATATCGATGTTGTGAAAACATACAATGCAGCAGGAATCGCTTCAACAACTATTGTATCTACGGGATATAACATTGGTTGGAGTGGTAGTGACTGTTCGGGCGCAAACAATAGTTCAAATAAAGTCGATCGTACCATCCAGATTTCGTATTAATATGGCAGAACAATTACCCTCAAAAGAAATACAAGAGCGATATGCGAAGCTTGTTACAGCGATTGAAAAATATCGTTATGAATATCACGTGCTTGATACAGCCACTATATCCGAAGCTGCACTTGATTCGCTTAAACACGAGTTAGTAGAGCTTGAAGGGAAATACCCGATGCTCATCACTTCCACTTCTCCTTCACAGAGAGTGGCCGGAAAGCCACTTCCTGAATTTAAAAAAGTAGAACATAAGGTGCCACAATGGTCATTTAATGATGCATTTTCTCCTGAAGAGATGATAGAGTTCGATGCGCGGACTAAACGATTTCTTAAAAGTGAGACCGGTCGTGATCTAATGCCGACGTACACCGCAGAACACAAGATCGATGGCCTTAAAGTAGTCGCGAGTTATGAAAAAGGAATTTTGGTGCAAGCGGCTACTCGTGGAGATGGAAAAATTGGCGAAGATGTGACAGAAAATATTCGCACTATCGAATCTGTACCTCTGAAGCTCAATCGACCGGTGGATATTATCGTGGAAGGTGAAGTGTGGCTCGGAAAGAGTCGCCTTGTTGCGCTTAATAGAATACGAGCAAAAAAAGGCGAAGAGCCTTTCGCTAATCCCCGTAATCTTGCTGCTGGTTCAGTGCGCCAACTTGATCCTAAGATTGCTGCAGAGAGAAAGCTCGATACTTTTATGTACTATATTGCGAAGTACGATGATATACCGAAGACGCAACATGAATCACTCGAGCTTTTAAAAGAGCTTGGCTTTAAGGTCAATACACATTTTAGACAATGTAAGACAATTGCGGATGTTGTTAGCTACTGGAAAGAATGGCAAAAGAAAATGCCAAAGCAAGACTATCTCGCAGATGGCGTTGTGGTGAAAGTAGATGAGCTCGAGTATCAAAAGATATTGGGATATACAGGTAAGGCTCCACGATGGGGTATAGCTTTTAAATTCCCAGCTGAGCAGGTAACGACTGTACTTGAAGATATTGTTTTCCAAGTGGGGCGTACAGGTGTAGTTACGCCAGTTGCACATCTCCGTCCTGTGCTCGTGGCGGGCTCTACCGTCTCGCGAGCAACGCTTCATAATGAAGATGAGATTCGACGGCTCGATGTGCGTATTGGAGACACCGTTATCCTTCAGAAAGCTGGAGATGTCATTCCTGATATTGTCTCGGTGGTGCTTGAATTGCGACCAAAGAATTCTAAGCCTTTTGCTTGGCCAACTCACATATCAGCCTGCGGTGGAGAAGGGGCGAATGCTGGATTAATCGAACGCATTCCCGGCCAAGCCGCTTGGAGATGCGTGTATAAGGATTCTTTCGCTCAGATTCGGAGACGATTCTATCATTTCGCTTCGAAGAAATGTCTTAATATCGATGGCTTGGGACCTAAGATTCTTGATGTTCTTCTTGATGAGAAATTAATCTCGGACTTCGATGATATTTTTACATTGAAACGAGGGGATCTATTGGCTCTACCACGCTTTGCAGAGAAGTCAGTAGATAATTTACTTAATTCAATTGATACAGCTCGGAATGTTATTCTGCCACGCCTCCTTGCTGGACTTTCAATTCCACAAGTTGGGGAAGAGACGGCATTTGATCTCGCGAAACATTTTCGTACTATCGATGCTATTGCGCGAGCACCATATGAAGAATTGGAATCTATTTACGGTGTTGGGCCTGTTGTTGCACGAGCGGTTTTCGACTGGTTCAGAGAGGCCGACAATAAAAAACTAGTTAATAATCTTTGCAAATATATTACTATCGAAGAAGTTGCTGTGCCTCTGGCTGGCGAATCAAAAATAGCAGGCAAGAGTTTCGTTTTTACGGGCACTATGCCAACACTCGAAAGGACTGTTGCCGAAGAAATGGTACGTAATCTCGGTGGTTCAGCGTCGGGTTCAGTGTCGAAAAAGACCGATTATGTCGTCGCAGGGGAGAATGCCGGCTCAAAGCTCACCAAAGCACAAGAACTCGGTGTGACCGTGCTTACTGAAGAGAAATTCTTGGCTTTATTGAAATAACGCCATAGTCCATGCTACAATGCCCGTATGATAACGGTACAAGATATCGACAAATTAGCGACGCTCGCACGTGTCAAAATCGACGATAGCGAGAAGAATCAGCTCGTAAAAGAGATTGATTCTATTTTGACGTACATCGATCAGATTAAAAAGGCTACGGTCAGTTCTTCTGCTGAAGAACGTATTGGTAGTGTAAAGAACGCCGCACGACCTGATGTTGCTTGCACCATATCTCCTGAGGATAGAGAACGATTACTCAATGAAGCACCTGATAGAGTGGGGGACTTTGTTGCGGTTAAAAAAATCCTATAAATTTATGGCTATTGATTTAAAAAACCTAACAATAGAAAAGGCTCACGCTGCACTCGTCCGTGGAGATTTTACTGTGGTCGAGCTCGCTCAAGCGTACCTTGATGTAATTGCAGCTAAGAATAAAGACATCAATGCGTATCTTGAAGTCTACAACGATGTCATCGAACAGGCGAAGGTGGCTGATACACGTCTTGCCGCGAAGACTGATGTGACAATGCTCACGGGTATTCCTTTTGCTATTAAAGACAATATTCTTATAAAGGGCCGCATCGCAACTTCTGCTTCAAAGATCCTTGAGGGTTTTCAGGCTCCATATGACGCTACGGTTATTGAGAAATTAAAGAAGGCTGGAGCGGTGTTTATCGG
>CAITNV010000043.1 GCA_903893855.1 Candidatus Tayloriibacteriota bacterium | reverse complement strand
CGAAAATCGAGGCTGGCACCGTCGGCTTCAAGGATCTGGAAACCTACATTTTGAAAAAGGGCGAAGCCGCCCCCAACACCAGCGGCCGCCAGGAAATGCTGGAAAACCTGATCAACGAGTTCATCTGAACATCTTAATCAGGAAAACCCTGGTATTACCCAATCATGATATCAAAAATCCCAACACTGATGATATATGCGAGCCAAGCTAAACTATTATCATCGCGCACTTTCCCCGAAGTTGCAATTTTGGTGGGGGTGCTTTGGTGGAGCGATTATAGTGAACCATCGGATAATGGTTTACGCGCAGTCGGTGTCCCCGGATGCTCCGTGGCCACATCTTAGTTTTCGCCTGATATTGATTTGCTTAACATGGCTAGTCTTTCCATTCATCGCAGGGCTGATTAGTCGTGTATGTGAACCGCATCATCCAATACTTGCCGTTTTTGAAGGTGCGTCGACTCCAGCTCTGTTCTGGGCAGTTGCGAACGACTTCCCTTTCTAAAAGAAATTCTTCTTTTATTCTGGGCATCCGACAAGTTCCAACTGTCGGGTGCTTTTTGCCATGAGCGAAACAATTTGGTTCCAGAGATTTCCGTGGGCGATTTCTCGTGACCCGTAGTGTTTCCTATTTCGTCGTTGTAAGGCACATTTCATTGAGCTTTTTTACTACCTTTTTAATAATCGTGTAGTAATTCAAAACTCTTGAAACTGTAATGCCCACGTTACCACCGTGAGCAATAGTATTGCGATTATCCACGATGCTATTAATCGCATCTTTGTATTCGTCAATTAAAAACGAATCCAATTGAATGCCCCAGTCCGGATCAAAACTTCTAAATAAATCGACAAGTCGTTGCGTTTTGAAGTTTGTCAATTGATGAAGCCTAGATTCAATGTGCCGCTGCACACGGGGTGCGGACTGTAACCTCGTGACCTCGATAAGAATCTCAATGCTGGCTTGTTCTAAATAACCAGAAACAAGTATGCACAAATATTTGGCAAAATCTGAAAGAAGCTCTGTATCGGCATCGACTTGTCTAGCTCGTTCAAATGTGGCGTCGAGATGTTGTTCTCTGCGATTCAATTGTATCAAGCATTTCATTTCAATTCGGCGAATGCAGCAGTTGCAAGGCCTAGTCGAGTTGTAACGTTTGCTTCCTGCGAAGTGCCCGTTTCAACAGAATTGCGGTAAGCCGAATTCTTTAATAGAGCCTCATATTTTTCGACAAGTTGATGTGTGTTTTTAATGGGACCTGATTTTATGCGGCGCGCAAGACCCGTCATTATTGAATCGATAACAGCGGCATTAAGGGCGCGAACTGGTCGGAATGCGCGAGGCCCAACAGTCTTTGCCAAAATCTCAATTGTAGAAGAAAAAATGGTGCTTAGCTCACTTTCGTTTTGCTTCTGCAAATTGCGATTGCTAGCCATGTAGCGGTTCAAAAAATCCTTCATAGGGCTTCTATAGTTGTCCGAATGGTAATAAAAAGCAAAAAATCGCATAATCATCTCCAAATCTTTTAGGCGCTTTGATT
>CAITNV010000042.1 GCA_903893855.1 Candidatus Tayloriibacteriota bacterium | reverse complement strand
TACAATTTTTCAATGACAAACCTCTCTTCAAACGACAAATGATGATACGTCATGACAATGAAATTAATTTTTGCTAATCCATTAATTCTACTGTCCTACTTCAAAGGTAACTAGATCTTCCACTCGACGTTTCAATTAGATATCCACAATACAATATTTTACATGATAGCGTATATGCTATGATATAAAAATGTCTACAACACACACCAAAGAAGCACTCGCCCAAATCGGAAGTCTCATTACCAAGCTTCGCGAAGATCGAGGGCTTAGCCAAGCTGAGCTCGGCAAGAAAACCGGCACTACACAGTCAGTTATTGCCCGCATTGAGAAGGGTGAGCAGAATCTATCTACTGAGACACTTGCTAAGATTAGTGCAGCCCTAGATCGCGAAATTATTACCATCGCTCCATCAGGTAATATTAACTTCCGTATCGAAGGTGGGCGAAAACTCTCTGGCCACATAGCGGTACGTACATCGAAGAATGGCGCTGTAGGAATACTCTGTGCTTCTCTTTTAAATCGTGGCACGACGACTATGCGCAATGTTCCGAAAATCGAAGAAGTCTATCGTATCATCGAAGTTCTTGAATCTATTGGCATGAAGGTTAGTTGGAAAATAAATGCGAACAAACAAAACGACCTCGAACTTCGGCCACCAGCTCGTTACGATCTCTCGAAGATCAACCACGATTCTGCCGCAAGGACCCGTAGCTGCATTATGATGCTGGGACCCCTCATCCATCAACTTACATCATTCAATCTCCCACAAGCTGGCGGTTGCCGCTTAGGATCACGCACAGTTAAGCCTTACTTTTATGCACTTGAGAAATTTGGAATTGCTATTGAGACACGTTCAGATGATTACAAGGTTACACACTTAGCAGACACGACAAAGAACACCTCGAACACGGTTCGTGAAATCGTACTCTATGAAGCTGGTGATACCGTCACCGAGACCGTCCTTACTGCAGCTGCAGGAACAGCAGGTACTACCGTCATAAAGTTCGCTTCAGGCAACTATCAAGTACAGGATGTGTGCTTTTATCTAGAAAAGCTCGGTGTGAAGATCGACGGTATTGGTTCTTCAACACTCACCGTCCACGGTAAAGACGCATCGACATTTACAAGCGATGCTGAATACGCTCTCTCCGAAGACCCTATTGAAGCAATGTCTCTTATCGCTATAGCGATAGTCACGAAGTCAGCCATCACAATAGAACGCTGTCCTATCGACTTTCTCGAACTCGAACTCTTGAAGCTTGAGAAAATGGGCTTCAAATACCGTATCGTCGAACGTTATCTATCTGACAATGGCAAAACTCACCTCGTCGACATCACGACAAAACCATCAAACCTCATCGCCCTCGAAGAGAAAATTCACGCACTCCCATACCCCGGTATTAATATCGACAATCTTCCATTCTTTGCTGTTATCGGCACGCAAGCGGTGGGACAAACATTTATCCACGACTGGACCTATGAAGAACGCGCCATTTACTACAAAGAGCTCGACAAACTCCGTGCGGTCACCATCCTCGCAGATCCGTATCGCTTCTATGTTACTGGCCCGACCAAGTTAAAAGCCACTGAGATAGTATGTCCGCCAGCACTTCGACCTTCAGTCATTATTATGATTGCTATGCTTGCGGCACAAGGAACCTCAATCCTTCGTAACGTCTACAATATTAATCGTGGCTATGAAGACCTTGCCGAACGATTGAATACTATAGGTGCACATATTGAAACATTTCGAGATCTATAAATATACAAGATAGTATAAAATCCTGTTCAAAAAATTACATCCGAAAATGACTTCAAGATATAGACTATTTTCGAAAAGTGCTATACTCTGAAATCATGAATGTTATCGAAGTCATCCCCATTGCAAAAGGCTTAAAGACCGAGACTCTCTCGTATTTTAGCCCTGAAAACCTACCGCTTGGTGCAGTAGTGAGTGTTCCTCTGCGCAAAAAAACCGTCCAAGCTATCGTCACCCGCGTCGATCCAGTCTCTCATTTAAAAAGTCAGCTCAAGAACGCCCCCTTTGCTTTGAAGAAAATCTCTTCACTTAATAATGACGCTTCCGAAACTACCCCGATACTTAACAAAACCCGCAAGCCACGCCCATTCTTCTTACCAGAATTTATCGAAATGGCACAAGAGGCTTCACTCTACTATGCGACTTCCACTGGTAGCACGCTCGATGCTCTCGTCCCTGACATAATTCTCAAGCGTTCATCTTCTTTTAAAAATCCGTCGTTACTGCCTAGTGCAACGAAAAAAACGCCGACAGCAAAACTATCTACGTCATCTACCGATTCCGATACCAATTTCCACGAGATTCGTGCTATCCAAGGAGATGACGAAGATCGCTATAGTAGCTACCGCAGTCTCATCCGGCAAATTTTTACTAAGAAAGAGTCAGTTTTTATCATGCTTCCCACCATTGAGGATGCCATCCGAGCATACAGTCTCATTGATAAAGGCATTGAGGATTATGCTTTCTTGCTCCATAATTCCCTCTCTCCAAAAAAGCTCATCGACACATGGAATCGTGCAATTCTCGAAAAACACCCCGTTGTTATTGTAGCTACGGGCAGTTTCCTCTGTCTTCCGCGCGCAGATATCGGTACAGTCATCATAGAGAAAGAAAATGGCCGAGGCTACAAAAGCCTTCGTCGTCCATACATCGACCTTCGAACCGTGGCCGAGATCTATACCAAGAGAAAAAACATCCCCCTCGTTATCGGTGACATACTTTTACGAGCTGAGACACTCTGGCGCCAAAGTGAAGGCCTCATTCAAGAATCTGCTCCATTTAAATTCCGTTCACTTTCAACTGCCAAAGACAGTTTGATCGACATGCGTCAGTATAAGACAGCGGAGAATCCCGAAGACCGTTTCCGAATATTGAGTCTTGAAGTAGAACGCCTCATTCGAGCCAATAAAGAGAACAATGAGTCCATGATCATCCTCGCGGCCCGCCGTGGCATCGCTCCATCGGTCATTTGTGCTGATTGCCAGACCATAGTTACGTGTAATAACTGCAGCGCTCCAGTCATTCTTCATAAGGCTCCAGTATCACCAAGTTCTCGTCCTACAGCCACGCCAACTCCTAACCCAAAGAGCTTCTTTATGTGCCATCGTTGTGGAGCTCGTCGCCCGAGCGAAGAATATTGTAAAGTCTGCTCTAGCTGGAAGCTCTCTACATTAGGCATTGGCATCGATCTCGTCGCAGACACCATCCGGCAAAAATTCCCCGACATCACCATTTCACAAATAGACGCCGATACGACTAAGACCCAGAAACAAGCACACGAAGCCATAGCTCATTTCCAAGATCACCCCGGTAGCATCCTCCTTGGCACCGAAATGATGCTCCTCTATCCCAACAAAAAGGTACACAATGCAGCTATCATATCGCTCGATTCACTCTTCTCGATTCCCGATTTTCGTATTCAAGAAAAGATCATCCACACATTACTCACCCTGCGATCTCTTACCACCAAAGAATTCATCGTTCAGACTCGCCGTGCTGAAGAGAAGGTTTTTGAATATGCACTGAAGGGCAATCTGAGCGATTTCTATCGTGACACTATAGCCGAACGAAATATCTTTAATTATCCTCCTTTTGTAAACCTTATTAAAATCACCCTCGAAGGACCGAAGGAAGCTATCATTGCAGAGATGAATTCGATACAGAAAAGTCTCGAACCGCATGTGGTCGATATTTTTCCGGCCTTCACCCATACCGTGCGCGGAGACTATGTCCTTCACGGTCTTATGCGAATTCCTCGTGGTAATTGGCCGAGCGAATCCTTAAGCAACAAGCTCCGATCCCTACCGCCAAGTGTAAGTGTGAACATTGATCCAGAGAGCCTTTTGTGATATAGTATTTTTACATTATTTCATGAAGTCGAAGCATATCCTCAACACCAATATCGTACAAAATGGCGACCCGGTCTTACGCGAGGTCGCTCAGACAGTTCCTGTACACGATATCACCTCTCCAAAAATCCAAAAAATCATCGCAGATATGAAAGCAGCCCTCACTCCCGAGAAGGACGGCGTCGCACTTGCTGCACCTCAGATTGGCGTGCCACTTCGAATATTTATTGTCTCAGGAGCGGTACTTGCAAGCGCAGATGAAAAGTATTTTGAGAAGAAGTCTTCAATCGACGGCGTAAACGCTTTCCCCGATCTCATTTTCATCAATCCCGTCATCACCAAGGCTTCCAAAGAGAAAGAAATTCTCGAAGAAGGCTGTCTCTCCGTGCGATATCTCTATGGCAAAATCAAACGCTCAAAGAAAGTAAGTCTTCGTGCGTATGATGAAAAAGGCAACAAAATAGAGCGTGGAGCGAGCGGTCTCTTAGCCCAGATCTTCCAGCATGAGACCGACCACCTAGATGGCGTGCTTTTCATCGACTCAGCAAAACAGATTCAAGAGATTTTGCCGGATTATATTTAATATGCCTGAACCCATCCCTTACATTTTCTTTGGTAGCGCTATTGCTTCAGTTCATTTATTAAATGAGCTCGCTAAGCTTGGTTCAAAACCTACTTTTATAGTCACCACACCCGACAAGCCTGCAGATCGACTCGCTCTTACCCCGACACCGGTGAAAGTCTGGGCAAATGAACACGGTATCCCCGTCACTACTCCCGACAAGCTTGATGAAGAATTCATCAAGGAACTCCGCACATACGACTGTCCAGTCTATATCGTCGCAGCCTATGGCAAAATCATCCCCCAAGCGGTCATCGACATACCAAAGCGTGGCGCACTCAATATCCACCCATCCGCACTTCCGCTCTATCGTGGCGCCACTCCACTACAGTCCTCGATGCTTGACGATACCAAAGAGACAGCGGTAAGTATCATTCTTATTGATAGCCTCATGGATCACGGCCCTATCGTCGCTCAAGAACCAGTCACTATTAAAGAATGGCCTATTTACGAAGAATTCGAAAAAATGATGTTCGAACGCGGAGCGAAACTTCTCGTATCTATTTTGCCAGATTGGGTCTCTGGAAAGACGCACGGCTATGAACAAGACCACACTCGAGCGACATTTACCAAAAAAATCACCAAAGAAGACGGCCTCGTTGACTATGCAGATATCACTTCAGACTCGCCGAAGGTCCAGTACGATATTTACCGCAAGATTCAAGCCTTTCACCTCTGGCCAACCGTATACTTTTTTATCCCAGCTTCGAACTCAAACACCAAAAAAATCCGCGTCAAAATAACCAATGCATATTGGCACAATAATACCCTCATCATCGACAAAGTCATTCCCGAAGGTCGCAAGGAAATGGACTATGAGATCTTTCTGAGAAATATTTAAACTACGGAACATTTAATATGGTCATGTAAGGACCCGCATACTCGGTTCCGATGATCTGCGCTTTCGCACTAAGATAATACAGCACCACCCAGAATGTGATCAAAGCCAAAAGCGCTATACAAAGAAAAGAATTTACTCGCTGTTTCAGGAAACTCCCCATATTACTTAATTCCTTTCAAAATGTTTTTAACTTCAGCGCCTGCCTTGCGATCGAGCGTGGTATTCTTGGCCTTTGTTGAAGAAAGCTCCTCAAATGCTTCATCCTTTACTGCATCAATAGCCGCATAAAGATCCGCTCGTTCTGCAGATGAATACAAGTCGCTTGATTTACCACCAATCTTAGCGAGAATATGCACCTCCGCAGAGAAGATATCCCCACTCTTTTGGTGTTCGGTTAGTTTCGATAGTTCTACGGTCACCAAAGCGTTGGGATCGTGCTGGAGAAATTTAGCGAAAGATTCACAGCGCTTTGTTACATACTCATGTATCGCTGGGGTAATAGTAAAGCCGTGCCCTGCGCTACCTTTAATCTTGATGTCTATTTTCATATATGTAATGTATTATGCTAATAAATTTCGCTTTCACTACCCTATTGTTACTAAGTATATCCAAAATTATTTCATCCTACTACTATACTGACGTACGGGGACGTGTTCTATGTATATCTATTGATTTATGATCGTTATTTGTGTACTATAGCCAATGTTCACATATTCCGGGATAGCTCAGCGGTAGAGCAGTCGCCTGTTAAGCGATTGGTCGCAGGTTCGATCCCTGCTCCCGGAGCAGCTAAACAAAAAGACGTCATAAAGTGACGTTTTTTTGTTTTGCCTACTGTGGACTGGATGAGAAAGCCGGAAGTCGCGAAGGCGACTGAGGCGGGGTCGCGGGTGAGGCTACCAAGCCGAGACCTGTGACCGAGTCCAGGCCGCGGAGCAAAGTTGACAGATTCTATTTAAGATGCTATTTTACAAAAATAGTGGTTCTTTTATATATGTTGATTTTAGTTACGTCTTTGAGGACATTTAGGTGTCTTGAAAGATGTAACTAAACACTTCAACTCCAACACATAGAAATATAATGAAACCTATACGCATCAAAGTCCGTTGGATCTACTACGCAGTTGCGTTGATGATCCTGGCACTCGACGCAGTGTCGTTCACCTTGTGCCTTGTCGGCCTCGGTGTCCTATCGGTCTGGCTTGCCTGTGCGTTTATCGCACGTTGCATTGTCAGAAGTAATTACCAGTATCTCCCCTATCCTGTGTTCCCTCATCCGGAACGGAGGGAGGGTCTGCTCCCACTCATGTGGGCGCAACAATGGATACGGCACACTTGGTTAGCAGGGCCAATCGGTTTATGGCAGGTTCTTGATCGGGTGTTCATCCACAAGATGGGCGATTTTCGGTTAGGCTTCTCATTAAAACCGCTTCCTCGCTACTATCGGCCGAATGATCTGGAGGTTCAACATGGCTAATATCATACTCGTCGGGTTTCCTAAACCCGAAGCAGAGAAATTGCGTGATCGAATTGACGCAATCATGGAACCGAACGGCTGGGCCACTCCTGGCGAATCGGCGACTGTCATCCTGGATGTTGAAACTCGGTGGTGCGGAAATAAACAACCTGCACCATACCTGGTCGTCCAACACTCCAAGGCCAACATGGCCGAAGCAATCGGCACTGCCCTTCATGCCGTCCTCAACCTCGACACACAAATCGAGGTCTCGCACAAATACCTTGCGAGCAAAGCGCCACAAGCGTAAGCTCTACCATCGTCAGGGCCGCCTTCTACAAGTTTATCTTGGGAGGCGGCTTTTTTATTTTCATGGATTGGTTGTTCACCAAAAGGCCTACAAGGCGTTTTGCGAATGGTGTACACCATCGGGACAAGGAAAGTATTGAAAAAAGGATCCAACCCATCGTAAATATGAAAATTGAGCTAACTAGACTAATGCTAGAAGCTGATTGATCTGCTTCAAAGCGACTCCAGGATCCGGGAACGCTTTGTACCATTCAAAAGTTCGGAAGGAGGACTGCCACGCGAGCATAAATTAAAAAGACTCTCATCCCCGAGAGTCTTTTTAATTTACTGGTCCTTGGGGCAGGGTGAGAAAGCCGGACTGAAGTCTCGTTGTGAGAAGGCTTCGGGCCGACGAACCGAGACGAAGGAGGCAGGGTCGCGAGGAAAAATGCACAGCATTTTTAACTCGTGACCGATCCCTGCTCCCGGAGCCCTAGTGACGAAACCTCACAATTTGTGGGGTTTTGTCTTATATGGCTTGATAGTTTTGAGGTTCGAGCGGAGTCAATTTCTTTGATAACCGCCTCTCGACTTTTTATCATCGTCTTTATGAAAGAATGGTAATTAACAAAGAGTTTTTTGCCTTTTATGGTGAGGTTCGAGCCTAAACATGAAAGTATCGCTCGCTTGGTCTTATCGTCTCCTTTTTCAAACCAAATGTGGGCGTAGCAGGCAAAGTCAATGGTCATAATAGTTTTTCGTTATTATTTTTTATCACACAAATAACTACACCTTGCACCTTAACTTCATCATTATTCGTAAACCGTAATGGTTTATGTGTTGGATTGCTTGATTTTGGTTTTAGTACCACGATACCGTTTTCTCGACGATATTCTTTTATGGTCGCATCGTCACCAATAAGTGCCACAACATTATTTCCTTCTTCGGGGTGATAATTTTTTCTACAAAGCACAAGGTCTCCATCATTGATTCCAGCTAAATTCATTGAGTTGCCAGATGTTCTCAAGACAAAATATTTTGAACCTTTAGACATCAGTTCACTTTTTACAGGAATCATTTCCTGCACTGTAGGATCGGCAAACATCAGTTCACCACAACCAACAGAATCAAATAACGGAATGTTTATCATAATTCCAGAATAAGGAGATTTTATGATCTCATTAAATACTTTTTTCCCAGTCAGTATCTTCTTAAAGTAATTTCTAAGATTCTCATCTACTATATAAATGTAAGTTCCTTTTATTCCTCGAGTTAATAAAGTCTTATAAATATTTATTACATATTTCTCTAATTCACTAGGATCAGTAATGCCATTACGACCATTTGTGTCAAAATACTTTTCTTTGTCCACACAAAATTTATTTTTTACTGTGTCATAGTAAAATTCTGGTCCAATTATCACACCGACATAATTTAGGTCATATCCTTGTACCGTATGGATGCATCCAACTTCATTTATTGCATTTTTAGAGTTTACCCAGTCCTGCGCTGTGGAGTTCCATACTAATTTAAGTTCACCTATTTCAATATCATGCTCTTGAGTAGATTTACTACCTGGCTTTGTATGCCAGGGCCACGCATAACCAGCCACCACACGAGATAACTTATACTGCTTATCTTTCAATTTAATTTCATTAACCATCTCCTCAGCGTTATCAAAAAGTCTGAAATCATAGTTTGAAAAATCTGTGACACTTGGTATTTTAAAATCAAAAATATCTTCTATAAAATTTATAAAATCAACTCCGGCTTCAACGCGCATTTGGGTACTGAGCTGATAGTTTCTCGGTTTTAAATTTTTGAAATCAACTGGTCTAATATCTGCAGGTTTAACACTTTGATTTTCATCATATAAAAGTACTTGATGTTTTGATGACTGAACAATCCATTCAAGCTGAGTAGCCTCTTTGTTTAATCCTAACTTTTTATTTACATTATCATAGGCCTGATAGCCCATAATACCTTTTCTTCTTTGCAGCCTATGTGATTCATCAACAATTAAAATGTCATAATTATCTTTTACTACATCATTAGGACCAATTACCATGTTTGATTTCAGACCCTTAATCTTTGAGAAAACTTTACCTATTGTCTTACGCAAACTGGCCATAGGCACAACAAGACCAATTTTAAGATTTTTAGTCTCTTCCTGCTCTTTTAAATATTTAAAAAGGTATGTTGCGAGAATTGTTTTACCTGTTCCTGGTTTTCCATTAACGATAATGGTGTTAGTTGGATTATTTTTTATATCTTTAAAAATCTTTTTAGCAACAGAGAATTGATCCTCCGTTAGAGACTTGTACGGTGAGTATTTAAACAAATCACTATTCTTTAAGTCTTCAAGGGTATTTTTAACAATTCCTTGCTCTCTTAAATTATCCCAAGCTATTTCAAATTTTGTTTTATACTTAACCTTATCGTAATAATTATGATTTTTTAGTCCGCCATTACTATTTTGAATTATGTATTTTCCGTCAGCAGCAATATATTGAATAAGCCATGATTCTATATCCAAAGCTGCAGAAATATTAAATTCTTCATCGGTGATGATGTGCATGTCTTTTAATTTGAGCCTTTCTGGATTTTCAGAGTGTTGTTTACTTCTATAGTAAGCATTCACTGTTTGACCGATATAAATTTCCTCTTCGTTTTTTATGATATAAACAACTGGCCAATTACGGCCGAATTTGTAGGCTTTTATCTCATCAAACTTACTTTTATCAAAAGAAAATGTTTTTATATCAGCCATAGTATTAAAGTTTGTTGTACTTGGTATGCTTGCCTGTAGCTTTTTCTACCGGATACTTGTCTTCGTTTATTTTTATTTTCTTTTCAAGAGCATCGAGTACATCAATATTTAAATCATGACTCATGAGTAATACCCAGTACAAAACGTCCGCTAATTCTTCTCCTATAGCACCCTTATTTTCTTTTACATATTTTTCCATCTCTTCCTTATTTTTCCATTGGAAATGTTCCATAACTTCACCAGCTTCCAGCACAAGAGAAAGTGCAACATCTTTTGGATTATGAAATTGCTTCCAATCTCTAGCGTCACGAAAAGAAATTATTCTTTTCGTAAGATTCTCAATATTTATTCTTGCCGATACTTCTTTTTTGTTCATAAATTTATCTATATGATTCAATATGATTCACATTATTAAATTGAGCATTTCTTATTGATTCTTCGGCTTTTGTTAATGTATCGACGTATATTCCAAATTTGACACGACTTACAGAAGAATTTTTATACTCTTTTGAAACATCGCCACCACCTTCAATTATTTGAAATACCTTAATACCAGCCTTACCGCTTGATGATGTAGCATCCTCAACAGTTACGGCGATATCAAATTCAACAGTTCTGGTATCCTTGTTTGAATCAAGGTGCATATCACGGCTTGATTCCTTGCGTGTTTCCTCTACGGCATCAACTAGATCTTTTAACACATTTTTTACAAAGTCTTTTAGTTCCATATAATTATTTTTCTTCTCCTAAGTTATAGATAAATCCCTCAGCGATCTTCCAGACTCCTTTCTCACGGAAAGCAGGAATCTTCTGTCGACGAGCAGCATTTGCCATTGCCGGACCAGATTTTGAATTCAATTTTACATACTCAGAAAGAGTAATAATTTTTTCACCTTGGAGATAAGTAATTCTTTTGTGAAGTGACTCCATGAGGGAGAGTGCCATAATCTTTTCCATCTCTTTTGCAGTTTTCTTGTCTCTATATTCTGCAAAAGTGCTGTAGTAGTCTTTCTTTTCTTTGTCACGAATAATAATTCCAGGAAAACCAAGTCTTTGGAGTTGGTAATTTATGAGTACACGACCTATACGACCGTTACCATCGCAGAATGGATGGACCGTTTCAAATTCAAGATGAAATTTTGCAATCTTATCGATAAAGAAGTCTGCTAGATGAGCTGTGTATTCAAGAAGTGTTGCTTCGATCAATCTTTCTACGTGTTCTGGTGCTGGAGCTACATGCGTACCAACTCTTACATACTCACCAATAGTTCTGAATCGTCCAGCAATGCTGTCGTCGATGCCGCCAATAAGCATTTTGTGAAGAAGTAAAATAATTTCTTTATTTATTTCTGATTCCTGAGATTTGTTTCTAATATAAGCAACCACTCGTGCAAGATTCTTTGCTTCGAATACTTCTCGGACCGATACGTCACGAGCAACTTCCATTTCCAAAAGAATTTTTTCTGTTTCCTTGAGTGTAAGTGTTGAATTTTCAATAGCATTCGAGTTGAACACGGCTTCAGCAACCTCAGCCTCATCTACGAGTACCAAAAGAGACTCTTTGCCTTGGCGAAGAGTGTCATATTCTTTTTTAAGCTCTTGGAGCTTTTCTTTAATTGATTTTGTGGTAGCCATTTGTGTTTTGGTTCTATATTAAAACTTACTGTACATTATACACGTTTTCACCACATTATGTCAAATATCAGTGAAAAGTACCAATAAAAAGGTATGTTTTCACTGATTTTTACTATGTTAACCTAGCAATATAGTAGCCTTTTATGACAATAAAGCCCTTAAAATAAGGGTATTATGGGTAAATTACTAATTTTGTGACTGGAAGTCGCTTTAAAGGCGACCTGTAGTCACAATATTTACTTTTCGCCGACGTCGGCAAAAAGTCCCTTTTCTTGGAGAAACCTATTTATCTCCTTATCGTTACCCCTAAATCCGACATGCCATGTGTAGATCTCTGACACAGGGATGATTTCTTTGTAGTCGTAGATTGTGATTACTGTCGGTTTTTCCGATCTTGTTTTGAATGACCACTCAGCCTTTGTCTTCCAGTCGCCAAAGATTCCATACATATCTTTTGGTGGTCCTAGGTGCTTTACGAGATTATCGTACGAGGAAAGGATGTAACCGGCAAAACTTGTACCAGCAATATCTTTTTCTTGTGCTTTTATAAATCGCTTTTTCATGCACATACGAACATACCGGAAGGTTTTGAGGAAGTCTAGTGATTTTATTCAGGGCTATTTTTTAGGTTAAAATAATATGTCTTTCTGTCCTTTAATTCAGATGCTATTACTTCCTCAAAGCTCGAATCACAGATCCAAGGACATTCACGTTTCAATAATTCAAAAGCTTCTTTCGGATTACGTCCCTTAGCCCATCCAAGAATCTGACAATTCTCAACATCAGGATAATCCGGATACTCAGCAGTTAAGAGCGGTTGAAATGTAGTACCCTCGGTCGTATAAAATATAAAGTCTTTAATTTTATTCATGATAATAATCTGATCGTTGATCGAATCTAAAAATAAGTCAATATCATTTCATCGATCTTCTTATATTTCTTCATACGAGTTAAAATACAGGTATGACTGAGGAAAACATTCCAACCGAATACAAAGATAAATTTCAGCTATTTTTTGTACAACAAAGCTGGACTGATCCAAACATGATTGATCCTCGACTTAAAGATTGGGTTGCTGGTAGGATTGATATTCGTACTTACACAGATCAGTATGCAAACAATATGGAACATTTTTGTACTCCAAATTCTGCTGAATGGATAGCATTCTCAAAAACCTATAGTGGTAAATGGGTAGATCAAGCAGAGTTAAATCAGTTTATAAAAACCCTCAAAGAAAAGTTTTACCAATTAGACGAGAACCATAATCCAATACTATGAGAAGACGAAGATTCTACAGACACCGAGATAAAAAAATGACAGAACGGGAAAAGTTCCAATGGATACTTACCTCTGTTGTTTTTACGGTTGTCTTTATTTTTGTCTTTGCCTACAGATTTGTGACAAATTGTGTCTTTGAGTGGCCAATTCGTTGGGATATAGGTGTATGCTGGCATGAGCAAGTTGAACCAGCTAAAAATGCAGCCGCGGAAAAGGCAGTAAACTTTGTACCATAGCGTTTCATCTCCAAGCTTTTACTCAATCACAAAATCTAGCTGTTCCTCTGGAATGCCTAATGATCGGCCATAATCACAAGCATCTTTCCATGTTTCTTTTTGATCGTGCTTAAACCCAAAGACTTTGTCTTTAAATACAGCGATTACGTCGTTATCGTTCCAAAAATGCATATACCACTTGCCAGACTTGATATATCGAGAAACTTTTTGAATATCATCCTTAGTAACTTTTACCGTATACAAATGCCAACGATCGGCAAGGTTCTCATCCTTTGAAATTCTAAAGTCGATGATATCTATATCATTAAGGATCCTATTATCTTCGAGACTTTCTTCTACGATTGTGCCTTTGTATTCTAGATTCATATTAGTTTCAATATTTAGAATTCCCTCACATCACCCTCAGCCATAACAATAAATTCTATCCCTTCAGGAGTTAGAACCTTTGCCGGTAGGACATGTGCTGATCCGAATCTTGTGCCGTCATGGACTGGAAACACCTTCTTTGGCTTAAGTAGTAGGGCGTAATCAATCGCCTCGCTTAATTTCATCCACGGACCAGATACTGGGAGCGCAAGAATCTCGACTGGTCTTTCTGGATTTGTGAATGCATCACCTGGATACCAAAGTCTGCCATCAATAAAATATCCAAGGTTTGAAGACTGAGGGATGCTTTTATGCATCTGTGCATGTTTTTCTCCTATACCAACGACAGCAATTTCTCCAAGTAACACAGAGTCATTGTGGTTTATTTGTGTATGCTTTATTCCTTCCTTGTCCAAAAGATCGCTTACTGAACTGTTTGAATAAAGAATCACCTGAGGATTTTTCTCTAAAATCACCTTGAGTGAATCGATGTGATAGTGGTCCTGATGTTCATGAGTAAAAAGAATGTAATCAATGTTCTCAATTTTTGAATGTGACTCAACTGTATAGCTACCTGGATCGGTCAGAATCCTCTTTCCTTTGGTCTCTATAAGTAAGCAACAATGGCCAAGTTTGGTTATCTTCATATTTCTTATTTTATCATTTTTCATGATTTTCTGCTAGAATAATTCTATTATGAAAATCGAGAAAAAAGTTTGGCCTGAATATTTTCAACAAATCTTGAATGGCAAAAAGACCTTTGAATTAAGGCTTAATGATTTTGACATTTCTGAGGGGGACACTTTGACACTCAAAGAGTGGGACCCTGAAACTAAAGACTACACAGGCAGAACATTGGAGAAACAAGTTGGATATGTCGGTAGGTGGAAAATCTATGGGCTTACAAAATTCTGGCCACGTGAGGATATTGATGAGAAGGGCTTGCAAGTAATCTCTTTGAAGGACTAACGAAAACTAGCCATTTCTTCAGCCGTAGGTTGTGTAATCTTAAACAATCCATCCCTATAATTCGGGATATAAATGTGCTCTTTATTGGTCTTCCAAAAGGTTATTACCTCGCGCACAACGTCGAGCAGTAAAAAAGCACCCTTCGGGTTTTTAATTACCTTTTTTCTAGAATATGCTGAAAAATCTTTTCCATATCTTATTAAATATAGTATCAGATTCATCCTGACTGAGAGGCATTAGCATAACGTGTATTGTTGAAGTAGTAGCAGTCTTTAATATAGATGATGTGGATGTTGATGCAATCAATACATTTACACCACCATGAGTGACGTCTGATTTAGTTGTGGTAGTCGCTACATGTGTCACTATTTTGGGCACATGAGTACTACGTACAGTAGTTGTCATAGTTGCATTAGACGCTGTAGTTCTTACGGGCGCGATCACTGGTGGCGTAGGTGGCATACTCGATTGTGTCGACTGTGTCGGCAGTCGTTGGGTAGTCATCGTGACGGGAACTTGAGTTAATGCATTTGCAGAAGGACTTAACGAACCGCTTTTTACCTCCCCCACTTTCACATCCGTATTGATTGTTACTGGATTGGGCTGTGGAGGCACCACAGGAAAAGGTGAAGCAACTTTGAAAGTAACACTTTTCGTAACAGACCCCGCTGGGTTTGAACAGGTCAAGGTATAGGTTTTATTAGTTGTAAAGTCAGATACTTTTCCAAGAGTAATATGATTGTTATCACCGGCATTATGTAATTGCGGCCCGCTCCAATCACCAGAACCAATACATGAGTCTACAGCACTAAGTGTCCAGTAGATTTCAACTGGATAATCCCCATTGGGTATATTGGGGGCGAGGAGGTATGAAATGTTATCAGTAAACGATCCGGGGTTGGTCATCATCGTTAGTTGCGGTGGCGAACTGATATAAAAAGCTGGTGAGGTGTCAGTGTCGGTTGTTGTGGTCGCGTCTGTATCTCGTATTTGTATTTGGTATGTATCTATATCTCCAGACCAACCCGTAACTCCCTGTCTTACTGTCCAATCATAATAGCCGACATTATGTACACCAGCTATGAGGGGATCATTCATGTTCGTAGAGTCTGAGCTTTGCGAGCAGAGTTTGTTTGTAGAACCGAGAAGCGCAATACAATGTATCCGATATATGGATACTTTATCTGCTCCCCCAGTCCATGTAATTCTTTTTGCCTGATTAGGTGTGAGAACTTCATTCGCTACAGGACTGGTGATATGTATAACATCCGCATAAGAAACAAAGGGTGTAAGTATACCGACTAGACAAATCATCAAAACATAAGTCTTTTTCATGCTTATTAGTTTTTATTATTAACCTCGAGCATCCATTCATACAATGGTCGAAACATAATAGTCACATCACCTTTTTTTACTTCTCGTTTCTCATTCCAGGTAAGGACCGTTAGTTTATTTACCTGAAGTTCTTGTCCTGCCTCTACGAGCGCTTTGACTTCACGTTCTACCACCTCAAGATTGCTCACGTCATATGCTACTTGTATAAGCTCTACTACTTCATGCCCATTCTTTACAACAAAGTCTATCTCTCGATCATTTCTAGTTTTGTAATAGAAGAGTTCGCGATTTGGTTCATTACCTTTTTTGACAAGTTCAGTAAATACAAGATTTTCCATAAGTTTTCCCGAATTAGGCGAATGCTGTATAGCTTTGGCTGTAACGAGTCCATTGTCTATAACATATGTCTTCTTAGCAGACTGTATTCTGGAACTTGCTTTGCTTGAATGACGATCGAGTGAGAACAGTACATATGCCTCTATTAAATAATCGAGATACTTTGCTACGGTTACATCACTTTTAAATTGCAAAACGTCACGAAGTCTTCGTGCGGTGTATTGATTTGAAACATTGTTTATCAGATATGATCCGAGATAATCTATTTGTTTTGAAAACTTAACTTTGTGTCTTTTAATAACATCTTTAAATAGCACTGCATCGAACAGTACGTCTAGGTATCCTCGAGGATCAACGTCCTTTGTAACAACTTCAGGGTACCCACCGTTTGTCATGTACTGAGTTATATGGCCAAAAAATTTTGCTTTTTCTTCAGGGAGAGCAAGTTTACCTGCATCAAATTCATACTTTTTAGCTTTCAAAAACTCTTGGAAGCTAAACGGTAATATCTCTATTGGAATATGTCTTCCCGTAAGGTGTGTGGCTAATTCTTTTGAAAGAAGGCTGGCATTAGAACCGGTGAGGACTAGATTGTATCCGGAACGGTGGAGGCGGTTTACAAATAGTTCCCAGTTCGGAAGATTTTGAATTTCATCAAAGAAAATGTATTGAGTATCACCATAGACCTGCTTCAATTCTGAGAGAAGCTCGTCAAGATCTATCTTTTCTTCGCCAGGGAGTGACTCATCGTCAAAGTTAAAATATGCGAAAGACTGATCTTTAAGTAACATAAAAGCAAAGACTGATTTTCCTGCTCGTCTTGGCCCAAGAATGACTTTTATCAAGTCAGAAGACATCCATTTCTGAGCTTTTTTCTCTTGTGTACGCTCTACATATGGCAGAGACATGAGTCTGTCCCGATCTCCTTTTTGCTTTATTATAGTGTTTTTTAGCATAGTATTTATGTTGTATTATGCACTTTACCCCTTTTCTGCATAGTACAGCTATTATACTGGTCAAAAAGGAGAAAAACAAGTGGATATAGCTTATCTATCTAAGACTAATGCTCACGAGGCTGTATATGTGAATTCTCCATCAGCTTTTTGACGTCAGCATTCTCAGCTTTCTTAACTTCGGCATCAAGCTTCTTTTCTCTTATTTCATGTGCATCATATTCAATCGTGTCTGGGATAGTGTAAAGCTTGTCCCATTCAGCTGCGAATGTGCTTCCATGAGTGATGGCATTTACTCCTGCCTGACTAATATTTTTTATAACAGTCGCGAATGATGTAATTGGTGCGTCTGCAAATTGATCAGCATGACCACTTTCTGCAACAAATTGATCATAGATTCTTGGACTCAAGTGCTCAGGTGCAAGATAAATAGTATTATTGATACTGTTATAATGAGCTCTATGCTCATCTTTATTGCCGAGACTGTCAGAAAAAATAAATGAATGGTCGGGATCTTCCCATCGGATGTAAGGGCTACCGCAAGCTTTTTCGATTCTCCATAGCTCGTCATTGACATGGTTCAAAATTATTGGATTTTGTAATACCCAATCTTTCTGATATTTAAATTCAAGCATTGCGGCCGTTTCTTTTGGAAGGGTTTCATAAAAACGTTCAATATCCGACATACCCCAATTTTTTATTTCCTCAGGTACTTTGATACTTTTTTCTTTGCACCATTTCAAAGTCATATAACGCATCAGATGTATTTTTTCCTCGTCACTAAAATTTTCTTTTCCTGACAATGTATTCAGGATATGCTCGGTTTCTTTATCTTCATGAGACCATTTAATTCCGTCTTTTTCATCGCTCTCAGACACTTTTTGCCGAAATTGATACTCATAATTGATAGTAGTAGCAGCGACCGTGGCCATAACTGCGATCTGTAGTGACTTGAACATCTTTCTCCATTTTGTTGAAGGTACTCTCTCTTCATTTTTTAATTCGCTACTTAGATCATGATTAATCGCTGATGCAAAATGTCCACTTATATCCTTTTCTGTTAATTCTGGGGTCTTTGGATCGGCCTCAAAAGATATCTTTTCCATAATGAGCTATTATACTAGCTTTATAAATTTAATAATACTACCGTAAAGAGGTGTGATTCTTTCCCCCCCCCAACCTAATTAATTGACAAATACACTTAATACGTGTTATGTTAAAAGCCGATTTAAATCAAAAGAATCAACAAAGAAAGTCTCGAACCTTGAAAAATAAACAGAAGAATAACAAGAAAAACTCCGGCCGTTTTAACGTGCTGGCAGCGGCCACGGTATTAATCTGCTTCGGCCTCTACTTCGTGCTCAATAAAGCACCCGAATCACCTCAACCGGTGAAATCCTCAGTCGTTTGGAAAACCGCATCCCTTCCGAAGGGTGTGACCAATGACATCGTGAGCGAGACGCTCGCCAGACTCGATCAACTCTACTTCTTTGCGGAACATGAAATTCCGTATGACGAGAACTTGATGCGACTCATTCGCAATGAACGTGCATCCGCTCCTACACGTGAACAAATGGAAAAAGACTTGCAAACCCTTCGGGGAATGCATCTTGATTACATTGGACAATTTCATTTGTCCCTCGATATGGACGACCGTACTATCGTAGCAATTCAAGCAAAAATCGCGGAAATGGTTCATAAGAACTATGACGTACTTTGGGCTGAAGATTTTTGTGGCGGTGAGATTGTAACGAGTAACAATGCTTGGCTCCAAGTGGTTGCTGAATCGCAAGACGCCGAGGTGCCCATTGCACATTCGTTCACGAATGAGGTGGAGATACGAGCGTATTTCGAAAAAAGCGCTCCATCTTGTGCAAGCTATCAGTTCATAGCAAATCCGAATCTAGGAATTACTGTCCGTGGTGCTGATTATCGTCCTGTGAAGTCGCTTGAACAACACTTTATGTCGTATCTCCTACCGGCAAGTGTACGCGGTAAGCCGGCACCATACACATTTAAAGGTACGCAGGCAGATCTGGTGATAACCACGCTAAGCCAAGTTCGAAACCTGCACATTCTCCATACGATCGCACGTAAAGCCGATCGGACCAAAAGAAATGTTTTGGTACTTGGGTCCGCCCACATCAACCATATGAGCTATCTAATGGCAAAATATGGCATTGAAGGCAGCCTAACATTTGTGCAGTAACACATACTAACAGTCTCAGAAAATATACTATGACAAAGAAATCGTGGAAGTTGGATCGTGCAACACAAATCCATTCCTGTTCCCACAATGGACGTTCCGTTGAAGTCAAATGTCTCGTAAGGCTCATTTACGTCGTCACTCTCTGTGAAGGCGAACGTACAGGAGAAATTATTGGACATTCCCTTCGCCAAGCAATAGATTTGGCAGAGCATTTTCTTGAAACAGGAACAGGCCTCGAAGATGCAAGACCTGTCGGAACCGCAAAGAAGCTCCACGGAGTTTTGAAAAACCAAGAAAGTTGAAATATCACACCAGCAAACGTGCTGGTGTTTTTTTTATTAAAATCTTATGTACTAGACATGCAATAAAAAACACCATACGAATTACTCGTTGGTGTGTGATCAATGGTGACCAGTTTTACTTCTTTTCGGCTGTGGGGACTGCCGGAGCCGCAGCAGGTACCGCGAGAGCCGCAGACTTCAGCGATTGATCCCTGACCAAGTTGGCCACAAGAACATCCACGAGTCCATTGCTACCGCCACCACCAGCTCCCGAAACCATGATGTTAGGCACGAGAGCGATATGGTTGCTGGCCAGAGCCTGAGCAACTTGGACGAGCGCGTAGTTGTCGGCGTCCATCGATGCGATTTTCAACTTGATAACGTCAGCTTCAGCGGTACCGATCGCTTTGATCTTCCCTGCTTCAGCAGCGCCGACGGTTGTGACAACCATGGCATCAGCCGTTGCTTGGGTCTGTTTCGCGGAGGCTTCGCCTTCCGCTTTCTTCACCGCAGCTCTGGCGCCGAACTCTGCAATCGAGACACTACGTTCAGCATCAACGACTTGCGCCTGAGTGTTCGCCATGGCTGTTGCCTGTTGAAGACTCTGACGTGTCACCTGTGCTTCACGTTGTGTCTCATAGGTTGTCTTTTCTTGCTCAGCGAGCTTACGATCAGTGAGCGTCTTCATCAATTCCGCCGGAGGGACGATGTCACCAATGAGGGTATCAACCGCACCAACATCGTAGTCCTTCAGGGCCGCTGCAATAGCTGCTTTCGCATCGTTCTGGCGACTCTGACGTCCTTTGAGGAAGTCGATAACGTCGGAACCTTGCGCGGCGTTGCGGAAGTAATTCCCAATCGTCGGTTCGAGCACCTGTGTGACTAAGTTAGCGACACTGCCGAAACGGGCGATAACCTTGGGCGATTCCTTCCCCGGAATGTGAATGATTTGACTAACGTCGATATTAAACGTGAAGCCGTCTGAGGACCGCACCGTAATGGTGGAGAGTCGCTCGTCCAGCCTGTGTGCCTCACTCTTCCCAGTCGCCCAGTTCAGTACGACGTTCGCTGTCGGAACGTTTTCGACCTTGTGGGTGTACGGGTTGATCGGATATTTGCCCGGATCCAATGGCTCCACGCAGACACCCTTCTGCCCTTTGCTCACGAGGTTGCCATGTTTAAATGAATCACCCGTAACATCGACGCCGGCTTCACCGACGTACGCAATGACGACACCTACATGGGCGATCGGCACTTCCGTCATCGGTTTTATCTCAACAGTGGCAAACATCGGGTTGATGAAATACCGCCCCGCGAGAAGCACCTGCTCCTGCAGACCTTTGAAACCACCGTGTTCGATGAAGGTATCACCATCTTGAAACATGCTATGGTCGGGAACTTCTTTACCAGCAATTTCACCAGTGGTAAGGGGCTTGCCGTCTTTCGTTGTGACGACGCCGATCTTGTTGTCCTCAATTTCCAAAACTTTGACTTCCTCGACTCCGAAGAATTCGGTGTTGATACGATACGTTCCGGGTGGAATAATCGCGATCTGAGGACCGCGCTGACCACCATTTTGCAGGAACTTTCGCACGTTCTGGAACATGTCGCAGTCGACTGACTTCGCGAGCACCCGCCCGTTTGAAAGTGGACTACCGCCACGTGATTCGACGACGCCGATATTGCCGGCTTCAATCGTAATGAACTCTTGCGTCTGAATTCCGTACTGCCACGGCCAGAACCAGAAATGAATTCCTGGCGCCAGCGTGTCAGCCTGAAGGCCGGCTTCGCCGTTGAGGGCGATAATTTCGCCATCACGAAGCGTACGATTCGAGCCGACGAGTACGAACTTTTTGTTGACAATCCCGATCGTATCCTTGGGGATGATGACAACCCCAAATATCCTGAGGATCAATTTGTAGCACACGATGAGGATGAAGAAAGCGACTACCGGAATGGCAATCGCAAGTATTGAACTGCTGGTTATTGCGGTCATAGTTACTATATGTACTGATTTTCGAGGAACAAAAGGCCCACAAGATTAGCTTGTGGAATGAGCCTAAATATCCTTGACTTTTCATACATTAGCATATAAGTGCATAATGTCAATATATATCTTGACAATACTAATAATAGGTATTAAGCTACGAATAGCGCACATACAGAAATTAAAACACTTACAACTGAAAGGCTAGCACATGAAAAAAATTGGGAAGTTTATCTTTGCTCTCTTGAGGGGTTTCCCCCACGAGACGAGTCATAGTTTAAAAAGAAGGAGCGCTAATAAGCCCAAACTTTCTTGCATCAAGGAAGGCTCCAATAATCCACAAACCGAACAACAGCAACAACCGCCTGCAGAACAACGGCCAGTACGGGAACAGCCTCAGCCTCAAGCTTTTTTCGATTCTGGGACTGAAGTCAAAGACCTTGATTACTGGAAACAAATTCTTGAAGAAAATACCGCGAGTCACCATGAGTATCAAAAAGCTCATGAAGAAGTTCTCAAGGCGGCCACTTCTCTCGAAGACCTCGATTGGTTCAACAATACCACCGGTAGCAGCGGCCCTTTGACTCCAGCCCTAATTGCCAAACTTGAGGCATGTAAAGACGATCTCGATACGTGGATTGAAGTATATTCAAACAGGGACGAACTTGATCAATTTTCGAACTTCTTAATCGCCAAAGCAATTAACTTGGCGAGCACGAACGGAGAATGGATTGATGTTTGGAATGCCGCAGAAAACTCGCACGACGATGATGTGGCGAAGGTTAAAATGGCACTCGCTCAAACCGGATGGACAGAAGAAAGATGGGAAAGTTTGCGAAACGACACAAGTAACGACAACTTGGAACATTTCGCTTTCACCCAACTTCTAACGTTTAGGCTAACGCCTCCTGACATTATTAGCTTTTATGTGGAGTACGACGACAACTGGAATACTGATGAGGGTGTAGTGAAGGAAATATTCAAAAAACTTTTCTCACTCACCACCCGTCAGGAGGCCCAATTGATATCAGCTCTGGCGGGTGATGGCGCTCTCAAAGAAGCTGCGGACAAGTTTCTGAAATCTTAATTACAACAGCGACTAACTAGCAATAGTTGGCCGCCTTTTCTTTTCTATCTTGAAATTTTAAAAATGACAAAAACCTGTTTGACTTTCCCACAATAATGATACACATTATTTTTATACAGACTATGGTACTATAAAAACACCACTCCTCCGAGCTAAGGATACAGTGGTTCAAAGCGCTCAAAACGTGTGTTCAAGATGATTAAATAGAAGACCCCCAGATTAGTGGCGAGCGAAATGGGGTAGCTGCGAATTATCGGAATGCAGCGAAGTATAAAGGTCTAGTTTTCCCAGAGGCGGAAAATGTATCTACATCGAGAACTATACCTTTAAGGTAAACACGTTTTCTTTTTTTATATAACCTCACTCTGTCGTGTTGTACTCACTATTCCCTAATGATTTCACTGTTTTCTATTTCATACATTTCTGTGGCCTCTACATTTTTAATCATATAATTTAGTTTACAATGCAAATATACATGCTAAGATACAAAAAGATGTTATAACACTCAACCAAGGAACTACATGTTTACGTTTAAGTCCAGAGATATTGCGATACCCAAAAAAGACATTCTGCCTATCGATACGGAAGGAAAATGGCGCAAGAAATCGATTAAAATTACGGAGAAGGATCCTTTGACGGTCGCAACAGTATCCAAAGTTCAAGGAGAAGAGAGGCTCACCTTTATAGGTGTTGAGGGTCAATATCTTGCGTGCTTCTTTGATCTGGCTCCCCAACTCGCCGGTTCTGTGCACCAGAAAGAGTCCTCATTTCCGACAGTTCCACCGACTGGCGAAAAAGGCATCTTTGAATTCGATGAAGTTCACGAGGGCGAATTTGGCGGAATCGTCCGAATCTGAATGTCTCAAATTAGCGAAAAACTATTACCATTTTCAAATAAACAACAACGCACGACTTCGGTACGGCGTTTTTTTATTTTAATAATTATTCAAAAACTGCCTTTAATGAAATCGAATTTGTCAGGTAAAAAATCACGCTTTAATATAAAGCCCATCGTACCCATGTTTCCTAAACTCATTGTAATATTTCTCTTCATAATCATAGATTTCGACACCTAGGTAGCCACGATTCTTTTTTGCAATCTCTTTTATTTCCGCCGCTGAATGATCTGCTCGGAAATCCCTTTTGGCAAGTACGTTGGTAATATTTTCAAACGTTTGCCAATCATCATATTCCCCCAAATCATCAAGGATTTTATCATAATATGTTTCCTTTATGTGCAGTTTTCCATCAAACTCTTCTACACTATCTGCCATACCAAAGTCCTTTGCATGCTTAAGAAGCTGTGATTCAATATCTTCAATTTTATTTACTTCTTTCTTATACTTCGCATCTACCATGTCGGACATTGGGCCATAAATAAAAGATGATACCTCCAAAGCATTTATTAAAGTCTTATATTGCTGCGCAGTTATATCTATTTTCATATAATTTATTAATTTAGATTAATCACTTTTCCGCACGATACGATTATTATATTGGTCAAAAATGATAAAAACAAGCTTCATGTTCCGTGCTAGAATAGAGCCAATGTTCAAAAAATACATAAACTATATAAAAGATAATCCTAAAGGCTATTGGTTTAAAGCCAAACTCTATGGCTGGGGATGGGTACCAGCAAAATGGCAAGGCTGGTGCGCTATTATCATATATATCGCTTTCATTTTGGCCCTCATACTCACGAGAGAAATTGATATAGCAGGAAATCCTGATTCGGGAAGCAATTTCCTAACATTCGCTTTGCCAATCATTATATCAACAGCGCTCCTCATCGTCGTCACATACGTGAAAGGAGAAAAGCCTCGATGGCAATGGGGACAAATGAATCACGAAGATCGACACGATAATAATTCCAAACATTAGTCATTCCAAAAAATCAACGTTATAGCGACAAGACCCAAAATCATTCCGGTCATCTGAACCTTGGTCACATTTTCTTTAAATAGAAAGACTCCGAGGATGATAGCAACTATCGCTGAAGCTACTGAGAATATAACCGCTCCCCTCGCGAGTCCCGAGCCATTTTTTAAAGCAAAAAGCCAAAATGAATTCGCTATCACATATGAGACGAGAGCGCCCGTCGCTAAAATATAACCACTCTGCACCAACCACTCTTTCGCAAAAATATCAGCGACCAACTCGAAGAAAATCAGTAGTGATATCGGTACAATCCATTTCATAGTTTTAGTATAGCATTACTGCTGTAATTACATCATCGCAACCATTCTTCTTTTGATATACCCGATTGGAGTATAATACCCTTCATCGTGCGAGGCTTTATTGAAGTTTTGCCATGAAAAGGAACACAAACCTGTCTTGAGACACCACCCTGAGAGCCAATATAAAAATGATGACTTCCTCGAGCGTGATTGTAAACAAAATTATGTTTTTTCAAAAACTTAGTTACCTCATCAAATGTCCAGTTCATTAAACCGTTCGGCATGGAATTTAGACTTTAGGTAACAATAACCTGCCATATGAGTGCACCTGATATGGAGAAGGAATTGGTTTCTGACTTTCAAGCACATTCCACAATGCTTCATATTCTGGATCGGGTATCTGATTAAGTATAGCTTCAGTTCTTAAGCCACCAACCTTGCTTGATTTGAGAGACTCAAGGTAGCCCGCAATAGCTTCTTGAAGATTAAAAGAAGCAATTTCAGGCGTATCTCCTTCTGTGACAAGGTTAAATTCGAGTCCAACAGCATACCATGTGTCGTCTTCCTTGAAAACTATATTTCTAACAACACCCTTTTGTAGAGTATTTTTCATGTTATTATAGTACCATCTAAAACTCTAAATAACAATTTACATAATATCCATTTAAATAATGCAGTAAAATTGACAAATATATCTTTCCGTGCTCATTTTAATTGAATTCAATAGTTCTTACACCATCAACAAAGCGAGGTTAAAAAATGCAATTACTTATGGCTGTCACACTTCATACACGAAGAATGGTTACATCGATGTGCTGATTACGACAGACTCCACTCAGTTTCACGTATACATCCATACTGGCTGTTTGCAACACTTCTTTGGAGCCATTGCAATGGCAACCATTCGCACGGCTCTCAAATAAACAAAAATTACACGCAAAGCTACCGAACGATGGTGGCTTTTTTATTTACATCTGCTCTCGATTCTCTCCAGTTTCTTTTTTACCAAATGCATAATACCGCACAGGCCTCCATCTTAAATAGACACCCGACACCAACTCTGGATTTTCTAGTCTTGCTAAAAAACTTTTAACATTCATATTGTGTGTGGACTCTTGGTACTGTCCTGTAACCACAACATCATCCTGCGGGTTAAGTTTTTTTAATTCCTCTATCCATAGCTCATAACGTCCACGAGCTGCTTCTCTACTTTCTCCCATTGGGCTAGTTAGTCCTTCTTTCAAGTATCTATTTCATAAAACCAATACGTAATGTCAAGAAAAAGACTTGGTTACAGATTTGACAACATCCATTTAAATGTGCTAGTGTCCTATGTACAAGTCCTTTGAAAGTGTGGAAGATGTGTCGCCTGTTGCGATGTCTTTATATTATTCTCTTCCTGCAAAGGAATTGAATTCTATTACGTAGAATAAAAACAATGTAACTTCATACGCAACAATATGAGTGAACCCAGTGAAAGTGAGAAAGAGATAATGTTCAAAACCCTTTGACTCCTTCGCAATGCCATTGAAGATGGAATTGTAAAGGCTTCTGACATTATAGAGCTGATTGGTCGTAAAGTTGAAGAAGAAAAAAACAAGCACCAACCACCTCCGCAAGACAAGAGGTGGCAAAAACAGCAGGACGAACGACAAAGACACCACCACCACGAAAGAGGGCAAAACACACCCATGATGAGGATCAGATGTAAATTCTGTCATGGTTTGGGGCAATCATCTTCCCAACCGTGTCCCGTATGCAATGGGGCCAAAGAAGTCGCTGTTCCCCAAGACGCGGTTAGATGTGGTAATTGTCATGGCCTTGGAGACAGTAATAGTCTGCGATGTAAAGCCTGTAGCGGGACAGGTATGGTCAGTGTTAAACAATATCGATAAGCCAAAGAGTGCAGTAGCGCGAACCACTGATTAATGTCGGTGGTTTTTTAATTTCAAATTGGTTTCATATATCTACACTAAATCCTGCTAAAAAACTTCGAGAGGTTTACCGAGGATAATCTATTTTGCAGCTGTCGCTCAATCGTATCTTGATCCTGAGTCTCTTCGAGTTCTATCTTATCTTGTTTACTAAACAAAATATTATAAAGCTCGCTCCCTTTTATGAATAGATCATCCGCATCACTAAAATATTTAAAATCAGGTATATCATGAAGATTCATGTATATATCGATAAGTAATTCATTAAATAAATACGCGACATCAAAAATTCTTCTGCGTCGAGCTCGTGCAGCGGTTAACGTCTTATATCCATAATCCTCCTTATATCTATACACGGCACACTGTTCGCAAATATGAAACATTCTTCCTTTCTCATCCTTATAACCTCCGCCAACACTGGTAATGTCCGGCTCAAAACACCATCCACAAGTTATTCCGGATTTTGCAGGCTCATCACCCTTCTTTGGTCTTTTATAATACGCGAGTTCGATTTTTGATAAAACTTTTTCTCTTTGTCTTTTCATATCTAAAATGTAAAGCTATTCAAACCTATTAAATATAGCTGTGCAGCTGATATACTATCATCAAACAACTTACGTGCAAAATTAAATCATTTATGATCCAATCACAAAACCTCATTGTAGTCGCACGCCACTTCGTTCGTGATGCCCATAAGCACATTACTCTAACCACGGTATCGGGAGATGTTCGCGGACAATTCGAACATTTACAAGAAGTGGCTGATCTTGTGTGGGCTTCCGGTGGAAGTGATGCCGAAATAGCGGCAGCGTGGCTACACGACACAGTCGAGGACACACCCACCATTCTTGAGGATATTAAGGATAAATTCGGAACTGAAGTTATGGAAATAGTTCACGGACTTACTGATCCAATAGAATTTAAAAGCCTGACTAATGCAGAACGAAAACCAAAACAAGCAGAGCGAGTAGCGAATGAAAGTCCAAGCGTCAAACGAATCAAGCTCGCAGATCAAATCTCAAATGTGCGCTTCGTAGTTACAGACCCAAAGCCAAGCTGGACATTTGAAAGTAATTGCGACTATATAATTGGTGCGAAACTCATTGCAGAACAGTGTAAAGGTGTGAGTTCAATTCTTGATCAATTATTTGAGGCGGAGTATACCGAAGCGACAAAGGTTTTTAAAATTCGATAAGAATTGACTATCGATTAAAAATGATGTATCGTAAATGAAACCTTGAAAATAGAAAGAGAGAGAGAAGCGAAATATGACAAAAAATAAGCCGACCTTTGTAATTGCTGGGAATGTAGCACTTGGCCGAATACTGCAATACGGCCTCATCACCGAACCGCTCAAAGAACCCGTCTCGCACGAACTGAACCTTGATGATGCGAATTCTGTTACCAGTTTTTTACAATTCTGGACCGAATCGGCGACAAGCTGCGCAAATCGAATCTGGATCACCGACAATTCATTTTTTGTAGATATCCTCGGCATCACGCAAGCCATGTTTAAAAAACCTGAAATCCTTGACCTTAGCAGTCTTCACGACTTTCACCATTTCGCGCAGGAAGCCTTATGTCTTAATGTTATGAGGATACATCGATTGGCAGAAGCGAGCAATCTCCTGTATCGATGTCTATGGGATATCCGAGAACCCAACAACCTTCGCTTGGAAGTACAGGAACAGGCGCGTGGAACTGTGATTGAATAGTTCGGCAATTTACCCGCTCGACAGTCTCAAAAGACTCGTCGTAGCGGTTTTTTATTCGGAGAAAATATCTATATATTTCTTGTATATGTATGACTGGCCATATTTCTTATCCTTATCTTTAGGAAGAAGAATACCTAAATCTATAAAGCGATTAATCACTGATTGAGATCCAACCCTTGAGAAATTAGTCCACCGTTGGATCGTCGCGACATTAACGATTGGTTGCTCATAAAGCTTAGGTAGCACAAGAGCTGCGCTCAGAGCAGCGCGCTTTCCGAGCGTCTGCATCTTGAGCATATCTTTATCGCGCAAAGCCGTAATCTTACCTACAATATCTATTGCTTCCTTTGCAATTTCAATAACACCGTCGAGGAAGAAATCGACCCATTCAGACACGTCTCCAAAATGATAGCCGAAAAGTCGCTCGTAATAGACCTTTTGATACTTCTTGAAATATGAAGATAGAAACAGTACAGGTTTTTCAAGATAACCTTCCTTCCACAAATAAAAGGTTATGAGCATACGGCCAGTTCTACCATTACCGTCCAAAAATGGATGAATCGTCTCGAACTGGGCATGAATGAGTGCGGCCTTTACAAGAGTGAGCATATCATCATTTGAATGCATGAAACTCTCAAGATCAGTAAGCGCTTTGTGCATATCTTCCACTGGAGGAGGAACAAATCGCGCATTGTCCGGCCGAGTGCCACCGATCCAATTCTGTGATTTTCTAAATTCGCCCGGATCAGAGAAGTGTGTCGAACGTGCATTATCCATAAGTTGCTTATGAAGCTCGCGCACAAAGCGAAGAGCCAATGGAAAATTATCCTGCTGGACACGCTTTGCTCCGTAATTAAGTGCTTTAATATAGTGCAGTATATCATTGACATCTTCAGGGACACTTGCATTCGACTGCACTTCGGCTTCAATAGCATCAACCATTGTTGCCATCGTACCCTCGATTTGACTTGATGAAGCAGCATCTTTTCGAAGATACATACTCAAAAAGAAATCCACATCTGGTAGAAGTTTTGTAATACCATCAAGCTTGCCAAGCAATCGTGTTGCCTCATCGACTTTTTTCAATATTTTCGAATCAAACTCAAAACTTCCTTTTGGAGGAAAAGGTGCGGGAATAAACGCTTTGAAGCCCTCTTTCTGCTCTTTAAGTTCTCCAATTTTGATAGATTTCATGTTTGTTTACATCTTTTTATTAATGTAAGCAAAGTATACACCTTTGTTTACATTGAGTCAAGCAATGTAAACAAACTTGAAATTATGATGCTTTAAACCCCGCTTCCCAATTGAAAACTTCACCTTTTGGCAAGTGATTATTAATATATTTTTTGAGCTTTACATCTGAAGTTGCGAACATATTTAACAGTTCGACAATATTGATCATCAAGTCTCCCATCGTACCGTTGGAGTCATCGATTCCACCCTTGAGTAACTTCGCATCGAGTCTTTTCAATATCAGTATACACTTGTTGGCAGATTTCTCACATACAGGGAGTTTCGATAGTGCCAATAAAATTAATCTAGAACCTTTTGCGAGACGGTCTTGGTATTGAAACCATTTCGAAGAGGGTCCACTATAGCCCTTTATCAGACTAAAGCCTTTACTCAACTCCGCTTTGATACTGACAACTTCATCTTTTGTAATATCCCTAAGCTCATGTGAACAAACAGCTTGATCAAGGGGCTGCTTTACTATCTCTGTATCAGTTGGCCTATATGTATATACCACGGCAATTGCTAGTGCCAACATATGTTTGCAGAGCTCGCCCTTTTGACCGATATAACAATTACAATCTCCAACATCAAATGATTTCGCACTCACATACACACGATAGTCCTGAGTTCCGGAAACAACCGCATGATATCCAGAAAAGTCACTTTTGATAGTATGGACGGCATCCTTTTCATACAAAGAAAAAGCCTTTTTAAATTCGTGATCACCGACATCAAGCTGTATATCTGAAATAGTAAATTTTGGGATGATTTTCATACATTTACATTATACATAAAAAATCCCACTCTAGAATAAATTAGAATGGGATTAAATCAAATACTCAAGACATATCGCAAAGAACTTTTTTTACAAATGATACTGCGACCGAAACCGCTTAAACAATTCCGAGCGTTCAAGAGAGGTAAGCTCCCTAGTTGGTTTATTCGAGCGTGCCCTATTCTCAGGATAGACCGGCGGACCTGAAACCATAATAGTTACCGCTTCACTGCCGAGCGGACGAATAGCGTGCCATTCATCTGCACCGAGCATTTCATAATAATCCCCCACTTTGTATTCACGGTAAGTAAGTGCCGGTGGAACATCGAGATTTGACCCCCTACCAAGTCCCATCGAATATGTACCTTCAAGAATGTGCACTGCCATAGCCCATGGATGTGGATGAGGGAATTCCTCATTCACGCCACACTCCGTGAAATGATGGAGGCAGATACGGTACTGATACCACTGCATCCAGAGCCTCTTCAAATGCGGTTTTTCGCTATCTGCATAAATCCCCTTCCACGCCGACTCGTGAGTAAGAAGCGTTGGGAGAATGGACTCAATCGTCTTAATAACATGAATCATATTTCCTTTTTGTGTTTATTCATCTGGACTAAGTATAGACAACTTGCAATTATGTACAATGTGTCATACAGTTACGACAACATATGGAAAATCCCCTTTTTGACCAATTACTTGAGCTTGGTTTAAGCCACTATGAAGCTGGAGTATATCTAGTGCTCCTCGAGCACTCACCTACGAGCGCCAGCTTTATTGCAAAGAAGCTTCGATATTCGCGCAGTACAGTATATGCTGCACTTGATAAACTCACCGCAAAGGGCCTCGTTGGAACGACGTACAAAAATGGCATTAAACAATTCATCGGGCAACAACCGAAGCGAATAGGTGAAATCCTCCATGAGGAACAACGAGCGGTAGCGAAACGTGTTGAACTCTTCGCAAAAATGTCAGACCAGCTTCAGTTCCTATCTCGTAGCAATACGCAAATCCCAAATATTATTTTCTTCGAAAGTCGGGAAAGTTTAAAGAAGATTTATATAAATATGCTGCAAGCTGCACCTAAGAATGCGACGATGCACATAATTCGTAGTGAATTTTATTGGACACCTGAATGGAATTTTATCTTTGGCGATGAATGGCATACGCGCGTAAAAAACTGGCGTTCGGAGCGCAATATATCGACACAACTTATTATCAATGATTCGAAAGAGGAAAGAAAACACTTGCCTTTCTACAAAAGTAGAAAGTATACATCTTCGCGCTTCTTAGCTAAAGATCAAACCGTCAAAGACTTTGCACTCTATATACTTGGAGACACGGTCAGCATCCTCTCGTTAGAAAAAAACAATTCTGTTGGTGTAAAAATAACCAATCAAGCTCTCGCCGAGAATTTCAAAAAAATCTTTAAAGGGTTGTGGTCTGAAAGCGTGAAATTATAGCGCGTAGTTGACACACAATACTAAACCTGTTTTAATGGATTGTAGTAAGATTACCTCTAGCTACCCCTCAAGTAGGACACCTGCCTCTAAATAATAACTCGAAGCAGTCCTAAACCCAAGCACTTCCCTCGGTCGGTCATTGAGAAAGGAATGTATACTCTGCATTTCTTCCTCTGTAAC